>JAYVZN010000119.1:0-7459 GCA_043783305.1 Betaproteobacteria bacterium | reverse complement strand
ACCGGCGAGGCAAACGGTACGCCTTTCGTCAAATTCACCGCCAACTCGACAATCTCTTTGTCTGTCAGTGAATCCAAGTCTTCGATACGACCGCTCTTATTGTAAATTTTTTCCAGATACTTGCGCAGTTGGCCCACGGTCAGGTTTTGCGCATCTTGCAACATCTCGCCGATGCGTAAACCCAAACCTTTAGCGGCCCAGCCCAGATGCGTTTCCAAAATCTGGCCCACGTTCATCCGTGACGGCACGCCCAACGGATTCAGCACGATATCGACCGGCGTGCCATCTTTCATGTACGGCATGTCCTCTACCGGCACAATCTTGGAGATCACGCCTTTGTTACCGTGACGACCGGCCATTTTGTCACCCGGTTGCAAACGACGCTTCACAGCCAGATAAACCTTGACCATCTTCTGCACGCCCGGCGGCAATTCATCACCGCTGGTCAGTTTCTTTTTCTTCTCGATAAACATTTGATCGAATTCGCGGCGCTTTTGCTCCAAGCTATCTTTGAGCATTTCTAGTTGCTGCGCAGCTTCATCGTTGGCCAAACGAATATCGAACCAATCGTAGCGATTGATTTCACCCAAATATGCCTTGGTCAGCTTGGTGCCTTTAGCGAGCTTCTTCGGACCGCCGTTCGCCACTTTATTCGTCAGTAAACGCTCAATCCGGCCAAACGCGTCTTCTTCCACGATGCGCATACGATCGGCCAAATCTTTTTTGAATCCGCTCAACATGTCGTCGATAATTTGTGCGGCCCGCTTATCGCGCTCAATGCCTTCACGTGTAAACACTTGCACGTCAATAACTGTTCCCGCCATGCCTGAAGGCACGCGTAGACCCGTATCTTTTACGTCGGAGGCTTTTTCACCGAAAATTGCGCGCAGCAATTTCTCTTCCGGCGTGAGCTGGGTTTCACCTTTGGGGGTGACTTTACCCACCAATACGTCGCCCGCTTCGACTTCCGCACCGATATAAACAATACCGCACTCATCCAAACGCCCCGCCATACGCTCTGACAGATTAGGAATATCACGCGTAATTTCTTCCGGTCCCAGCTTGGTATCGCGCGCAACGATGGTCAGCTCTTCAATATGAATCGAGGTGTAGCGATCTTGCTCCACCATGCGCTCGGAGATCAAAATCGAATCTTCGAAGTTGTATCCGTTCCAAGGCATGAACGCGACCATCATGTTCTGCCCCAGCGCCAACTCACCCATATCGGTCGAAGCGCCATCGGCGATGATGTCGCGGCGCGCAATGACATCGCCCACTTTCACGATCGGACGCTGATTGATATTGGTGTTCTGGTTGGAGCGCGTGAATTTGGTGAGGGTATAAATATCCACACCCACTTCACCTGCAGCGGTTTCTTCGTCATTCACTCGCACCACCACGCGTGATGCATCAACGTGATCCACGGTACCGCCACGACGCGCGAACACCACGGTGCCGGAATCGATGGCTGCAGTACGTTCAATCCCCGTACCAACCACGGGCTTTTCTGGACGCAAGCAGGGCACCGCTTGGCGTTGCATGTTCGAACCCATCAAGGCACGATTTGCATCGTCGTGCTCCAGGAAGGGAATCAAGGACGCCGCGACCGACACCACTTGCTCCGGCGCTACGTCCATGTATTCCACTTTCTCGCGCGGCGCCAAGGCAAATTCATTGTGCTGGCGGCAGGAAACGAATTCTTCCTTGAATTTCCCCCCCTTATCCAGCTCAGCATTGGCCTGGGCAATCACGTACTTGCCTTCTTCAATTGCCGACAGGTATTCGATTTCGTCAGAAACCTTACCGTTGATCACTTTACGATAAGGCGTTTCCAGGAAACCATATTCATTGGTTTTGGCATACAGCGCGAGCGAGTTGATCAGACCGATGTTCGGGCCTTCCGGTGTCTCAATCGGGCATACACGACCATAATGCGTCGGATGCACGTCGCGCACTTCGAAACCGGCACGTTCCCGCGTTAAGCCGCCTGGGCCCAAAGCTGAGACACGGCGTTTATGCGTAATCTCGGACAGCGGATTGGTTTGATCCATAAACTGCGAAAGCTGTGACGAACCAAAGAACTCTTTAATTGCACCAGAAACCGGTTTGGCATTAATTAAGTCGTGCGGCATCAAGTTATCCGATTCGGCTTGACCCAAGCGCTCTTTCACGGCGCGCTCAACACGCACCAAGCCCGCGCGGAATTGGTTTTCTGCCAACTCGCCCACGGACCGTACACGGCGATTACCCAAGTGATCGATATCGTCGATTTCACCGCGGCCATTGCGTAGTTCGACCAAAATGCGCATCACATGCACGATGTCTTCCGGCGACAAGGTTGCGGATCCAACCAGTTCTTCGTTGCCGATGCGACGGTTAAATTTCATCCGACCAACTTTGGATAAGTCGTAGCTCTCTTCGGCAAAGAACAGGCGGTTAAACAAGGCGACCACGGAATCCTCCGTGGGAGGTTCGCCTGGGCGCATCATGCGATAAATCGCAACTTTGGCTTGGAGCAGGTCGATGGTTTCGTCGATGCGCAAGGTTTGCGAGATATACGCACCTTGGTCCAAATCGTTGGTATATAAGGTTTGGATCGTGCCGACACCGGCCGCGACTAATTTTTGCAATAATTCCTCGGTGATTTCATCGTTCGCATTCGCGACGATCTCACCCGTGGCTTTATCCACAATATTATTGGCAATGATGCGACCCAGCACAAAATCATCCGGCACCACCAGCTTCTTCAAGCCGGCCGCCTCAATCTCGCGAATGTATTTAACGGTGATGCGTTTATCTTTGGGCACAATCACTTTACCTTTGTGCACAAAATCGAAACGCGCTATTTCGCCGCGTAGACGGTCTGGTTGTAATTCAAACTCGATGCCTTTTTTGCTTACATGGAAGGTATCGAAGTGGAAAAACATTTGCAGGATCTGTTCCACCGTATAGCCCAAAGCTTTGAGCAGAATCGTTGCCGGCATTTTGCGCCGACGGTCGATCCGAAAGTACAGGTAATCTTTTGGATCAAACTCGAAATCCAACCAAGAACCACGGTAAGGAATAATCCGGCCAGAGAACAACAGCTTGCCGGATGAATGCGTTTTGCCGCGATCATGTTCAAAAAATACGCCGGGGCTACGATGCAACTGCGACACGATCACGCGCTCGGTGCCATTAATCACGAACGAGCCATTATCGGTCATGAGCGGAATCTCGCCCATATACACTTCTTGCTCTTTCGCTTCTTTAATTGTCGGCTTGGAGGCTTCGCGATCCATGATGACCAAGCGCACTTTAACGCGCAATGGTGCGGCATAGGTTAAACCACGCTGCTGGCACTCGGTGACATCAAAGGGCGGCTCGCCGAGTTTGAAACTCACGTATTCCAGACGCGCATTACCGGAGTGCGAAGTAATCGGAAAAATCGACAAGAAGGCCGCTTGTAAGCCCTCCGGCTTGCGCTCGCTGGGTTGTGTATCGGCTTGTAAAAATGCACGATAAGAGTCGAGTTGCGTGGTCAACAAATACGGTACTTGCAAAACGCTGGCGCGCTTGGCAAAACTTTTGCGGATTCGTTTCTTCTCGGCGAAAGAGTAGGTCATAGCATCTCCGGTGACAGGAATCGGGCGTAAATATTGGGCACTAAATTAAAGACAACCACGGAAAGACGCACGCGTACAGCGGGTCAGACCTTCCATTGTTGCCTTTACTGCAAAGCCGGAAAAGCTGGAGACCGTTTAGGGCCTCCAGCCCACCGTATTACCACTAACTTTACTTGGTTTCGCAAGAAGCGCCAGCGTCTGTCAATTGCTTGGCAATCGCTGCGGCATCTGCCTTTGAAACACCTTCTTTGACGGCTTTGGGAGCACCGTCTACTAAGTCTTTGGCTTCTTTTAAGCCCAGGCCGGTAATTGCGCGAACAACTTTGATGACCTCGACTTTTTTCTCGCCGGCAGCCAACAACATCACGGTGAACTCCGTTTGCTCTTCAGCGGCAGCAGCGGCGGCGGCAGGCGCAGCCGCTACCGAAACCGCAGCCGCGGCGGATACACCAAACTTCTCTTCCATTTCTTTAATGAGCTCGGACAGCTCAAGAACGCTCATGCTACCAATCGCGTCCAGTACCTCTGCTTTAGATAAAGCCATTTTCGTTCTCCTGAATTAATTTCCGAATCGGTTGGTTTAAGCAGCCTGCTCTTGCTTGTCGCGAACGGCGGCAAGCGTGCGAACAAACCGGCTTGGCACTTCGTTAAGCGTTTGCACGAATTTCGTGACCGGCGCTTGCATCGTACCCATGAGCTTGGCCAGCAATTCATCACGTGAGGGCAAGTTAGCCAGACTTCCGACTTCCTTCGGTCCCATAACCACATTGGGCATGGCACCACCTTTAATCACGAAATGTTCATTGCCTTTGGCAAAATCATTCAGTACTTTTGCAGCAGCTACCGGGTCGGCCGAAATTGCAAACGCCAGCGGACCAATCATTTGTTCAGCGAGCTGAGCAAATGGCGTGTCTGCGACGGCGCGCCGCACCAGAGAGTTTTTTAGCACACGGAAATACACGCCGGAGCTACGCGCTTTCGCCCGTAACTTCGTCATATCAACCGCTTCCAGGCCGCGGTAATCTGCAAGAATGATGGCCTGGGCTTGCACTAACTGCGCGCTGACTTCGGCCACGACTTCCTGCTTCTTCTCTAGATTGAGACCCACGGTACCTCCTTACGTCGAATGCAACCAAAACTCGGTTGCGAGTCGGCGACCTGTCGGCAGGAGAACGGCTATGAAACTGTCGTCCTGTCTTCGGATACGCCATCTGCGTTGGGTTCAGGTGTCAGGCTTAAGAAACCGGTTGCCCACGAAACCGCAACCAAACTCCGAAACCGCTTCCCGGTATTAAGCCCTTGCAGGCCCCTACGGTCTTTGATAACCCCTTTCACTCAACTAGACTGCCCATCCCCGTCGGTTACCAGAGTTGCGCTCGGTAACCGCCGGAGATGTGGCAGCCCGTTAAGTGACCAGGACCAAAGTTCTTACATTCAAAGCGCGCTGCCCAACTAATTAATTAGCCTGCCAGCGAACCTTGATCAACCCGAATCCCGACTCCCATGGTGCTGGAGACGGAAACTTTTCTTAAATAAACACCCTTAGATGCGGCCGGCTTGGCTTTGTTCAGCGCTTCGACCAGGGCCAACATATTCGTTTTCAAATCTTCTACGGCGAACGATGCGCGACCAATGGTGCATTGCACGATACCCGCCTTGTCGGTGCGATACTGCACCTGACCGGCTTTGGCGTTTGCTACGGCTTGCGCCACGTTCGGCGTCACGGTGCCAACCTTGGGGTTTGGCATCAAGCCACGCGGGCCAAGAATTTGGCCCAACTGGCCGACGACTTTCATCGCGTCCGGGGTGGCAATCGCTACGTCAAAGTCCATCTTGCCCTCTTTGACAAGCGCTGCGAGATCGTCAAAACCCACGATATCCGCACCCGCCGCTTTGGCGGCTTCAGCCGCCGCGCCTTGGGCAAATACAGCGATACGCACGGTTTTACCCGTACCTTTTGGCAAGACTAGGGAGCCACGCACCAATTGGTCGGATTTGCGCGCATCGATGCCCAAATTAATTGCGACATCCACCGACTCGTTGAACTTAGCACCGGCGGTTTCCTTCACCAACTTCAAGGCTTCGTCCAGCGCATAGTTCTTGTTGCGATCGACTTTCGCTAATAATGCTTTTAAACGTTTTGAGATTGCCATGATTAACCTTCCATAACCACGCCCATACTACGGGCGCTGCCGGCAACGGTACGCACGGCGGCGTCCATATCACCTGCGGTGAGATCCGGCATCTTGATCTTGGCAATCTCTTCCGCTTGTTGGCGCGTGAGTTTTCCAACTTTATCCAGATGCGGTTTGGGGCTGCCCTTATCGAGCTTCAACGCCTTCTTGATCAACACCGCCGTCGGCGGTGTTTTCATAATAAAGGTGAAGCTCTTATCCGCGTAGGCGGTAATCACGACGGGAATCGGCAGACCGGGTTCCAAACCCTGCGTTTGAGCGTTGAAGGCCTTGCAGAATTCCATGATATTAAGGCCGCGCTGACCGAGCGCGGGACCGATAGGCGGGCTTGGATTAGCCTTGCCTGCTGGTACTTGCAGCTTGACGTAGCCGACAATTTTCTTTGCCATAACTGACTCCTAATGCAAATGAGTGGTAGCGCGTTTTCGTTACCCGACGGCTTCTACTAACGCTCCTCTTAACCGCTGTTTTATGGCTCGCGGCCCGCCCTAAAATTTGCTAACGAATATCTTACGACTTCTCGACTTGACCAAAATCCAATTCCACTGGCGTGGCTCGCCCAAAGATCAAAACCGACACGCGCAATTTACTCTTATCGTAATTAACTTCTTCGACGTTGCCGTGGAAATCGGTAAACGGCCCTTCCGTTACACGCACGGACTCGCCGACTTCAAACAACACCTTCGGTTTCGGCTTTTCCACACCGTCTTGAATTTGCTGCATCAAGGATTGCACTTCTTTTTCGGTAATCGGCGTTGGCTTTGCGGCTGAACCACCGATGAAGCCGGTAACCTTGGGCACGTCTTTCACCAAATGCCAAGTTTCCTCGTTCATATCCATCTCAACCAGAACATAACCGGGGAAAAACTTACGCTCGCTGATCGATTTTTGGCCGGATTTCATCTCGACCACTTCTTCAACTGGTACTAAAATCTGGCCGAACTTATCTTCTAAATGCGCGCGCTTAATGCGGTCATCCAAAGTGCGCTGCACGCTCTTTTCGAAACCGGAATAGGTATGCACTACGTACCAACGCTTGGTGGTCATCATGCGCCCCGGCTTGTGAGAGTTTTAACAATAGTGGCCAATAACGTATCAACGCCGAAAATAAACAAGGCCATCAACACCACAAACACAAAGACAATTCCCGTCGTCTGCATCGCTTCTTTACGGGTCGGCCAAACAACGCGCTTAGCTTCCTCCACCGATTCTTTGGCAAACACCAGAAAGCGGCGCCCGGATAGGGTAAACCCTGCCATCACGCCTGCCGCAACCACGCCGCCCAATACCGTCAGGATGCGCAGTACCAAAGGTTGGTCACCCAGCAGATAAAACCCGGCTAGACCTGCAATTAGAAGAAGGATTGCAAGCAGTAATTTAATTTTATCGGCCATTTGTTTTCAGTATCTTTATATTCTTTAACCGGATTTCTTGGAACATCCCGCCAGCGCCGCACAACGCGACAAATCTGGCAGGCCAGGAGGGCCTCGAACCCCCAACCTTCGGTTTTGGAGACCGACGCTCTGCCAATTGAGCTACTGACCTAATTTAATAATCGTCATTCAACAATCTTCGCCACCACACCGGCACCCACGGTACGGCCACCTTCGCGAATTGCGAAGCGTAAACCTTCTTCCATCGCGATCGGCTGGATCAGCG
>JAYVZN010000118.1:0-17400 GCA_043783305.1 Betaproteobacteria bacterium | reverse complement strand
TTTAGCTTCACCCATTGGGTGACTCCCTTAGTTAGCCTCTTCTTCAATAGCTACGCACTTTAGCGGATGATTTTAGCGTGTCAACTGCCGGAAGTAGGATGACCGAGGCGAGGGAGTTCCCAAGGATGCTGCCAAGGCGGTGGAGTGGTACCGGAAAGCCGATGAGAATAAGCCGGTAGAGGCTCCGAAGGCTTCTGTTGATGAGTTTATGGCACGACAGTTGCGGAAGGAGGCTGAGGCTGGTAATGCGCAGGCGCAATTCAACCTCGGCGTGATGTATGGCATTGGTAAAGGTGTGCCCAAGGATGCGGCCAAGAAGGTGGAGTGGTACCAGAAAGCCGCTGCTCAGGGGCATGCTGATGCTCAGTACAGGCTTGGCGTGGCGTATCGCGATGGTAACGGCGTTCCCAAAGATACTGCCAAGGCGGTGGAGTGGTACCAGAAAGCTGCTGCACAGGGTAATGCTTATGCTCAATTTAATCTTGGCGCGATGTATTTCGCTGGTGAGGGTGTGCCCAAAGATGCGGCTAAGGCGGCGGAGTGGTACCAGAAAGCCGCTGCTCAGGGCGATGCAGATGCTCAGTTTAAACTTGGCGCGATGTATGGCATAGGTGACGGCGTACCCAAGGATGCAGCCAAGGCGGCAGAGTGGTGGCAGAAGGCTGCTGCTCAGGGGAATGCTGCTGCTCAATTTTTCCTTGGAAAACTGTATATCCGAGGTGAGGGTGTGCCCAAGGATGATACTAAAGCCGTTGAATGGTGGCAGAAAGCGGCGGCACAGGGTCATGCGGAGGCGCAGCTTGTTCTCGGCTTGTCATATGCGATTGGAGAAGGTGTGAGCCGCGACCTTGTCCGTGCTTATGCTTGGCACAATCTGGCAGCCGCACAAGGGCATGAAGACGCAAAAAAATTCCGTGACTCGGTAGAGACGCAGCTCACCCCTGCTCAACGTGCCGAAGGCCAACGCCTAGCCTCCAACTGGAAAAAAGGTGAGCTTCTGCAAGTTGCAGGTGACACGAATCCCAACTCATCAGCAGCCAGTGGCACACCAACCAAGCGGGGCACGGGCACTGGATTTATCGTCAGTTTTTCAGGTCATGCGCTGACCAACCATCACGTTATAGATGGCTGCAAGGAAATTCGGGTAGCGGGTCAGGATGGCGCAATCAAGGTCGTCACTTCAGATGTCGTCAATGACCTTGCGCTGCTTCAGATGCCAGAAAAAGCGAATGCCGCCACACTCACTGCCGACACGGCGAAACTACGGCAGGGTGAAGATGTTACGGTCTACGGCTATCCCCTGAACGCCGTGCTTTCCTCAGGTGGCAACCTGACCCCCGGCACGGTCAGCGCGCTTACCGGGCTGGGGAACAACACCAATCAGATTCAGATTACCGCGCCCATCCAACCCGGCTCAAGCGGTAGCCCGGTGATGGATAAGAAAGGGAATGTTGTCGGCGTGGTGTCGATGAAACTCTCCGATACGAAGATGGTGAAGGCGACTGGCTCAGTGGGGCAAAATGTAAATTTCGCCGTCAATGGGCAAACCGTTAAAGCCTTCCTGGATGCCAACAAAGTTGCCTATAAAACCGGTGGCGGATTTTTCTCGCGTGAAAAGAGCAATGCAGATATTGCCGAAGAGGCGCGCAAGTGGACAGTGGTATTGGAGTGCTGGAAATAGGGACGAACGCGCAGCTTGACCGAAGCTCTGTGATACAGGAGTTCTTGCCCACCCGCGAGGTGGGTTTTTCTTTGGTGCGATGGCTTCGTATTGTGTAAACGCGGTCACAAACTGGTTTCTGTTCTACAGAAGAACAAAATAAAAAAGCTCGCAAATATACAAGTCTTTGTTTTTTATGGTGCCGGCAAAAGGAATTGAACCCTCGACCTTCTGATTACAAATCAGCTGCTCTACCAACTGAGCTATGCCGGCACGCGCTTCGCATTATAGGGCTTGAGGTGCTAATTCGAAAGTGCCGCTGCTAACGGCTGGAATCAGGAACATCACTTAAATTAGTTTCTACCTGCTGACAAGCTATTGAAAAAAAATAGCTACTTATATATCATGGATTCCTTATTTACCTGCGTTTGGAGTGAGCTATGTTCAATATGTCGATTAAAGAAGTAGATGCTGTTGGTTTAGAGCAGATGCGCGCGCAGGGTGAATTAGTGCTGATTGATGTACGCACCGATGCTGAATTCGCACAGGGATCGATCCAAGGGGCAAGGCACATACCCTTACATATGCTGCCTTTGGTTTCAGATCAACTAGGGAATGAAAAGCCCATGATCCTGATTTGCCGCAGTGGTGCGCGTTCTGCCCAAGCTTGCGCATTCCTGGGTTCAAAGGGCTTTACCAACGTTTACAATTTGCGCGGTGGGGTTATAGGGTGGGCGCAGGCCGGAAAGGCGCTGGCAGCGGCTTAACGCATCTGGTTGCACCGAGGATATAAGTAGATCAGAATAGTAGTCTTTAGTCAGATGATTTTAGTTTCGAACTTACTTACACACAGAGGAGATGGGAATGAATTTTGATAAAGAACTGGATGCGCGTGGTTTAAATTGCCCACTGCCGATTTTACGCACCAAAAAAACCTTAGCCGAATTAACGGGCGGTCAAGTTTTGAAAATTGTTTCGACCGATCCAGGTTCTGTAAAGGATTTCCAGGCGTTTGCCAAACAAACCGGTAACGAGTTGCTGTCTTCGACCGAAGGTAGCGGTGAATTTGTTTTCTTTATGAAGAAAAAATAATAAAAAACTGATTAAACAGTTTTGATTCGACAGAGTTGAACAGCGGCGAGCGGAAATTTAATCCGTAAATTAGGAGTTAAGTAAATGTCGAAAAAACTCGCAATTATTGCGACCAAGGGTACGCTCGACTGGGCCTACCCGCCACTGATTCTGGCATCCACCGCCGCCGCGTTGGACTACGAAGTCCAGATGTTCTTTACGTTTTATGGGTTACAGATGTTGCGCAAGGATCTGAGTGTGCTGAAAGTTAGCCCGCTGGGCAATCCCGGTATGCCGATGAAGATGCCGTTTGGCCCAAAGTGGTTTCGATCCATTAATTGGAACATACCGAATGCGGTACAGGCGATCATTCCCGGATATGAATCCTTGGCAACGAGTTTAATGAAGCAAACCATCGCTAACAACGGGGTAGCCAGCATTGAGACGTTGCGCGATATTTGCGTCGAGTCCGGCGTGACGCTGCTGGGTTGTCAGATGACGGTTGATTTGTTCGGTTTCGAGCATAGCGACTTTATCAACAATATCGAGTATGTCGGCGCGGCATCGTTCTTTGAATTTGCTGGTGAATCTGATATCTGCTTATATATTTAATACGCAGAGTAAAAATTTCAACGGTCGGATGGGTTGTTAACCCGTCCGACCGTTGTTCTTTTGTGAGCCGGGTTAAGAAGGTGAGCGCAGTCCGAAGTCGCGTTGTAAAATTGTGGGGTGTTGTAGAAAGGAAAATAAGACATGGCGAACGTGCGCGGTTGTAATTTACCGGATGATTTGTTCTATCACGCGGATAGTAATGTATGGGCGCGGCTGGAGGTCGATGGTGTAATTACTGTGGGGATGACCTCCTACGCGTGTTCGCTGGCGGGACAACTGGTGGCCGCGACACCAAAAAAAACAGGCAAAGTTGTCGAGCAAAAGCAAACAATCTGCACCGTTGAATCCGGTAAATGGGTGGGCCCGGTTAAAACACCCGTCAGTGGCACACTGATCGAAGTTAATGAAGCCGCGATGGATGCCCCCACCCAAGTAAATGAGTCACCTTATGGCTACGGCTGGTTGGTTAAAATCAAACCGAGCCATTGGGAGACCGAAAAAGCTAACTTGGTAACGGGTGCCGAAGTTGCCGCCGTGTTTGAAGCCAAAATGAATGCCGATGGTTTTGGCGGCTGCTGAGCGGCCATGTCTTCCTGGTTAACCATAATGCAAGACATCGAGGCACTGCAAGGCGTCGCATTGAATGCTGATCGTGTCAACGAAATGCAGCAACGACAGCTAGCGCTTGGCACACAAGCTCCCATTAACTTTCACACGCCGACTTTTAAGAGTTACGAAACCGCTGAAATTTCCGTTGAGACCACCGGTTGCGGCAAAAATGCTTGGCCCGCAATCTCGATTACCGGTGGTGACTGCAAACTTGCCTGCGATCATTGCAAAGCGAAAATCCTGGAACCCATGATCGCAGCGCGCACGCCGCAAGATTTGTGGCGTGTGGTTAACGAGCAAATCGCTAAGGGTGCGCGCGGCCTGTTGCTAAGCGGTGGTTCGAATCACCGTAACGAGGTCGAATACGGAGCTTTCTACGCCACCATGCGGCGTATTAAAGACACTTTTCCGGCTTTTCAGATTGCACTGCATACCGCCTTGGTGGATATGGACAGTGCCCGGCGCATGCAAGACGCAGGCATTGATGCCGCGATGATGGATGTAATCGGCGCGCAAGACACCATCACGCAAGTCTATCATCTTAAGCGGCGCGTCGATGACTTCGAGCGCGCTTTAGAGTATCTCGTCGCCACGTCGATGAAAGTCGTACCGCATATTGTCGTGGGCCTGCACTACGGGCGTTTACTGGGCGAGTGGAATGCGTTGGAAATTGTGCAGCGGCATCGTCCCAGTGCGCTGGTACTGGTCGTCGTGATGCCGTTTTACGCGTCGCCACAGCGCCCGTTCATCACGCCGGATGCCCATGCAGTAGGCGGATTCTTTTTAGATGCTCGCGCGGCATTCCCTGATTTACCTTTGTTGCTCGGGTGTGCTCGCCCACCGGGGCGTGTTAAAGCGCAAATCGATGCCTATGCCGTGATGGCCGGCTTGAATGGAATTGCGCATCCGTCCGATGGCATGGTGGAATTAGCAACCCGTTTAAAACGCACCGTACGCGTTACGCCCAGTTGTTGTTCGGTCGCATTGGGCGACGAAGTGCTGCTCTGGAATGCATTGGAACCGACCGCTCCCAGCCCTCAGCATCACTTGATGGCTCGACAACGCCACGCCGGGCTTAGTGGTATCGACATCGTGGTGCGCTAAGCCATGCCAAAATCTTGGCGCATTTTAAACACCGGCCTGCGCCGCGCCGCCGAAAATATTGCATTCAACCGCGCCTTGTTGGAGGCGCGCCAAGCTGATGAAGCTCCCTCCACGCTGCGGTTTTTACGTTTTACGCCATCGGCATTATTGGGTTTTCATCAAAGCGCGGACCAAGAATTGAACCTGGAGTACTGCCGTACCCACGGCGTGACCATTCAACGCCGCATCACCGGTGGCGGTGCCATCTATTGCGACGAAACGCAGTTAGGCTGGGAGCTATACCTGCATAAAAGCGATCTCGGTTGTGCGGATATGCAAGCTGTTTCACAGCGTATTTGTACGGCAGCGGCGCGCGGCATGCAAACACTCGGGATCAATGCACAATATCGTCCGCGCAATGATATTGAAGTCGATGGACGTAAAATTTCCGGCACCGGCGGTGCTTTCGACGGCGATGCACTGATGTTTCAAGGCACGTTATTAATTCAATTCGATGTCGAAAAAATGTTGCGTGTACTGCGTATCTCGGACGAAAAATTGTCAACCAAAACCATTGCTTCAGCGCGTGAACGCGTGGCCAATTTGGCCGATCTTTTAGGCATGGCTCCGGCGCTAGAGGACGTGCAAGCGAAACTTGTAGCCGCTTTTACGGCCGAGTTCGGTGTTACGTTTGCGCTGGGGGAATTAACGCCGCAAGAGCAAAGCCGATTTAACGCCGCACTCCTGGAAATAGACGATGAGGATTGGGTGTATCCATCACGCCAACGAATCGGTGATCGAGCAACCTTGCAGGCAGCAATTAAATTTTCATCCGGCTTCGTGCAGGTACGTGTGCATTACGATGCCGTACGGCGGCGCATACAACAAGTGTGGTTTTCAGGGGATTTCTTCATCAGCCCGCGGCGCAGTATCGCCGATTTGGAAGCGTGTTTACGCGATAGCGATGCCCAAGCTTGCCGTCGCAACGTAGAAACATTTTTTGCGCAACGCCAAGTGGACATGCTGGGCTTGTGTGCGCACGACTTTGTTGCCGTCATCGAAACGGCGCTGGCATCCGAGGGGAGTGCCCTATGAAATCATCTAGGTCGGTCGATGTGTTAGTGATTGGTCTTGGCCCAGCGGGATCTGCAGCCGCTGCCGCAGCGGCCAGTGCCGGACTCTCGGTACTGGCACTTGAGCGTAAACAACAGGTCGGTGTGCCGGTGCAATGCGCCGAATACATTCCGCTGCCACTGGGTAAATTTGCGCAAGCCAGCGGCGTGTTGCAACAACGTATTGAAGGTATGATCAGCCGCCTGCCTTCGGGGGGGGAAGAACATAGCGCGCTGCCGGGCTTGATGGTTGACCGCGCTGCATTCGATCAAGCGTTAGCGCAACAAGCGGTGGAGCAGGGCGCTACGTTGTGGTGCGCATCACGGTTGCTCCGTATCGATGCGTCGCAGCACTGCGCCGTGGTGAAAACCGCCACAACCGAGCTTGCGGTGAATTATCGCGTACTGATTGCGGCCGATGGCCCGCATTCCAGTGTTGCGGCCAGTTTAAAGCTGCCACCATTGGCAACGGTGTTTACGCGTCAGTACACCGTGCCTTTACGGCGCGCATTGGTTGATACCGAAATATGGTTGTCCGGTGAATTCCCAGGCGGTTATGCTTGGTTGTTTCCCAAAGGTGACCGTGCCAACTTAGGGGCGGGCGCAGACAAACAATTCACGCACGATTTGAAGCAACCGCTAGATACATTGCATCACCGTTTGGTCGAACGCGGTTTGCTCGGTGCCGAGGTGCTTAATCTCACCGGCGGATTAATTCCGGTCGGTGGCTTGCGTTCAAATTTGGTGATCGGAAATATCGTGTTTGCCGGGGATGCGGCGGGTTTAACACACCCCATCACCGGTGCGGGCATTGCCGCCGCCGTGGCATCCGGTGCGCTAGCCGGTGCAGCGGCCGCGCGCTATCTACAGCCGCGTGCGGAGGCCTTAGTGGAATACGAAACTGAAATTCGCGAGCGCTATGCGCCCAGCTTACAACGCGCGTTGGCGCGTAGAGCGCAACTCGATGCCTATCGCCCCCTGCCGGTCAACGATGCGCAACAGCGCCAAGCGTGGATAGCGTTTCCGGAGTATTACGACGCGGTGCCGGTTAGTACGGCTACCACCCTGAATCATTTTAAGGAGTCGCTATGAATAGTATTTCAGACAGCCCGCAACCGATTCAATTTTATCGCCCCGATTATCACGTTAAAACACCCACCATGCGTTCGCCGGAATACGTGCAGATGAGCACGGCGGCGGCGATTACGCTGGGTTTAATCCCCGGCAAAATGCACCGTACCGCTTGCACCCACTGCTTGAATTTACTGGTGACGTATCCGGAAGGTTGCCGCGCGAATTGTTCCTATTGCGGCTTGGCGCGGCATCGCGAAGAAGCGCGTGACTACGCTGATCGCAATTTTATTCGCGTCGATTGGCCTACCGTGCGTTACGCCGACGTGCTCGCGCGGGTGCAAGCCGGTGCCGACCGCGGCCAGTTTCAGCGCATGTGTATTTCCATGATCACGCATCCGAATTCCGATGCCGATACGTTTACCTTGCTCGAACAATGGATGGCGGCGCTGCCGCAGATACCGGTGTCGATTTTATCCAATCCGACCACGATGGAAAAAGCCGATCTAATCGAGCTCAAACGCTTAGGCGCGGAAATTTTTACCGTGGCTTTAGATGCCGTAACGCCTACCCTGTTCGAGCGCACACGCGGCAAGAGCGTGGATAGCCCGCATCGTTGGGAAAAATATTGGCAAGCCATCGAGTGGGCGGCAGAGGTGTTTGGGCCGGAGCGTTTCGGCGCGCATTTGATCGGCGGTTTGGGCGAGACCGAACAGGAAATCCTAAGCATATGCCAGCGCATCAAAGACATGGGTGGGCATAACCATATGTTCGGCTTCTATCCGGAGCAAGGTTCGCTGATGGAAGATTGGCCCGCAGTCGCGCACGGCCAATGGCGGCGGATTCAACTGGCGCGCTTTATCATCGACTATGCCGGTGGCCGTATCCAACACATGGCTTTTGATGCGTTTGGTCAAGTCGTGGACTTTGGCTTGCCCCAAGATCGCTTGGCCAGCATTATTCGCAGCGGAAAGCCATTTCAAACCTCCGGCTGCCCCGGCAGCGACGACACCGAAATATCCGCCTGCAACCGTCCTTATGGCGATTCCACCCCGTCCGATATTTTATCTTTTCCCTTTGCGCTGAATGCACGGGATATCGCTCTGGTGCGGCGGCAAATGATGGAAAAATTGAAAGAAAATACCTAAATTTCAGGCTATTTATCGTGAATGTTGCGAAAAAGCAACGCACATCAAGATGTTTAGTCTTTTTGTACTAAGTAAATTGCTCGTTTTACGAGTGGCCTGTATGATCGGCACCACAAGGGCGTTACCATCAAGATACAAATTTGCCCCTTAATTTGGTTTATTTTCACATAATTTTAAAGACCTTTCTTGGAAGAGGAGACACCGAATGCAGATCAAAAAAATTACCAGCGCCTTAGCTCTTGTCGGCCTAGGCACGATTTCCGGAGCCGCGCTAGCGACTAACGGGTATTTCTCTCATGGATACGGAATTAAAGCCCAAGGCATGGGCGGCGCGGCGACTGCGATGTCGATCGACACCTTCGGTGGCGCCAATAATCCGGCCAGTATGGTTTGGGTGGGTGACCGTTTGGATTTAGGCGTTGTCTGGTTTCGACCGATCCGCTCGGCAAAGCGCGAGGGCTCCGCTGGTGGAGGCGCAAATGATTTCAATCAGGATAGCGATACCAATAACTTCTTCATCCCGGAATTCGGGTACAACAAAATGCTCAGCAATAATCTGTCCTTGGGCGTGACGGTTTACGGCAATGGCGGTATGAATACGGACTATAACGGCAATACTAATAGTCCGGCGGGTTGTGGCTCTGGGAGTAGTGCAGCAAAAACACTGAACGCCCTGTGTGGTTCAGGCCAATTAGGCGTTAATCTGGAGCAGTTGGTTATTGCCCCGACGCTGGCTTACAAAATCAACGAGCAGCACTCGATCGGTGTTTCGCCGTTGATCGGGTATCAGCGCTTCAAAATTAACGGTGTTAATAGTTTTGGGCAAATTTCTACAGACCCCGCTAATTTGACAAATAATACAACTGACGATGCCTGGGGTTTGGGTGTTCGCATTGGTTGGCAAGGTCATATTAATGACACCGTAACCTTGGGTGCGGCCTATTCGTCAAAAATATATATGCAAAAATTTGATAAATATAGGGGCTTGTTTGCCGAGCAGGGTTCATTTGATATTCCAGCAAATTTCAACGTGGGTATTGCGTGGAAGGCGGTGCCTAGCTTAACGCTGGCATTGGACTACCAACGCATTAATTACGGTGACGTGGACGCGATTGCCAATTCCAGCCAGCAACCAGGTTGTAATGGACCGACCAGTCCAAATTGTTTGGGTGGATCAAATGGTATCGGTTTCGGCTGG
Source organism: Betaproteobacteria bacterium (assembly GCA_043783305.1). GTDB lineage: Bacteria > Pseudomonadota > Gammaproteobacteria > Burkholderiales > Thiobacteraceae > RBG-16-58-11. The sequence continues at coordinate 7,836 of JAYVZN010000118.1, read as the reverse complement.
CGAGACATTAATGTCTGGAAACTCGGTGCGGAATACCAAGTCAGCAAGGCTTTGACCCTACGTGCGGGCTATAACCACGGTGACAACCCGATCCGTTCAAGTGATGTTACTTTTAACATTTTGGCCCCCGGTATCCTGACCGATCATGTGACCTTGGGGATGACTTATGCGGTTAGCCCGAGCGCCGAATTGTCCTTTTCCTATATGCATGCTTTTGAAAAGACCATAAGCGGTCCAACCAATGCAACTTACTTTCCAGTAGGCGGAACTGAAACCCTTACGCATCATCAAGACTCCCTGGGCGTTGCGTACAGCTTGAAATTCTAAGCGAAAGAGTCGCAGTCATAAGTGGTAAGAAGGGCTGAAATCAAACTGGTTTCAGCCCTTTTTTATTGAGCCTAGATCATTTGCAATAAATTGGAGGAAGCAATGAAGTTTTTAAAAAATTTAATATTGATGGGTGCTACATACTTGGTCGTCCAAAGCACGGTGTTTGCCGATGACGTTTTATTAAAACCCTTTATCCTGGGTTCAAAAGGGTCGGGCACGGTGGCGGAAAAAACCGAAGCGGCTAGGGCGGCGTTAACGGCGAACGGCTTCACCGTGGTGGGTAGTTATTCGCCTTATGCCAATGCGACGGTTGTCGTCGTCACCAACGATGCTTTAAAAGCCAATGCGGCAAAGTCCGAGCTAGGCGGGTTCGGTGCGATGCAGCGTGTATCCATTACCAAGCATGGCGCTGAAGTGCAGGTGGTGTACACCAACCCGGTTTACATGGCCAATGCGTATCGTATGGCGGGGGATTTAAAAGGCGTCGCGGCGAATCTGGAAAAGGCGCTGGGCAGTATCGAGGCATTCGGCGCGAAAGGATTAACGGCATCCAAATTGCGTAAATATCACTACACCTTCGGTATGGAATATTTCGATGAGCCGAGTATTTTGGCGGAACACAGGAGCTACGAAGACGCGGTGAGTGCGCTCGAAACCAATTTGGCCGCAGGAACTGTCGGCGTAACCAAAGTGTATCGTATTGATATACCCGGCAAGCAGGAAACGGTGTTTGGTGTTGCTATGAAAGGCAAGACTTCGTCCGATAAAAACATGGATGATAAATACATCATGAACGAAATCGATTTTAAAGATATCCGTTCGACGGCGCACTTGCCTTATGAAATATTGGTCTCGGGTAAAAAAACGTATGCCTTGTACGCTCGTTTTCGCATTGCAACGAGTTTTCCGGACCTGTCGATGATGGGTTCAAACAGTTTTTTAAATATCATGAGTGCGCCGGAAGCCATTCGCAAAGCCTTGGTATTGACCTCCGGTGGAAAGTTGGACGAAGACGGCAATTAAAAAAACCTGTAGAAAATCGGCAGCCTATCCGTTATATGGATAGGCTGTTTTGTTTTTAGGGTGAGCGAACTTCACTTTTTAAGATTGATTGCTTCGAGGCTACGCATGATTTGGCGAATGCTTTTATTAATCCTGATCGGTTTATTCGGTGCACCGCATGCACTGGCGCTAAGTCCCTATGTACGGGCTGAAAAAGTCGAATGCACGATGCTCAGCGGGTGCGTGAGTCAGGTCGAGCAGAAACTTAAAAGCGCGGGTTTTGAGGTTCTGGGTGTCCATTACCCACGCGGTTTAGCTTCGTATGCCGTGGTGGTCGTTACCGATAAAATATGGCTGAAAAGCATTCGCGCAATGGGTGGGAGCGCAATTATCGGCGCCGGTATTCGGGTCGGAGTAAAGGCCGACGGCAGCGTGTCCTATATCAACCCGGAATACTGGTATCGCGCTTATTTTCAAAAAAAATTCGAGCGGCAGCGCGGCGCCGTGGAGGCATTGAACAAGCGCTTGGTAAAATCATTAGGCGACCAAGGCTTCTTCGGCGGCCAAGTACCGGCTGTTGATTTAGCAAAATATCGCTACATGATCGGGATGGAGTCCTTCGATAGCGATAAGACTAATCTTTATACCCATCCGAGTTTCGCTATCGCCGTCAATACCGTACGTCAGAATCTTGCAAGAGGAATGAATCATACGCGTAAAGTGTATGAGATTGTTATGCCGGATCAGAAGTTAGCTGTTTTTGGCGTGGCCATGAATGGGCCAATGTCGGGTGAACAGCGCTGGGTTAAAAAAAATGGCGCGGAAAATATTGCCGCACTGCCTTGGGAGATCTACATTGTGAATGAGCGCGTCTACGCACTCTATGGACGCTACCGCACAGCCTTGGCCTGGCCCACGCTGGGGTTGGGCGATTTTATGCGGATCAGCGATCATCCGGACACCGTGCAAGCCATGTTGACTGCGGTGGCTGGTGGCCGCAACGAACATTTTAATGCGTTTTAAAATAAGCCCGCGATAACACGCGGCATGCTATAAATAACGTGTCTGTAAATCCGTGAGCACCCATGAATAATCCATCAATCAAACTACCGCTGGATGTACAGGTTATGTTGCGCCAGTTACGCACAAACTTTCTCGCCGAGATGACCGAAATGCTGGGTGAAATTGAATCGGATTTACGCGCACTCGAACGCACCGACCGTTTTGGTGAAATGTTTGAGCGCGGTTATCGCAAAATACGCGCACTCGAAGGCAATGCGAGCATCTATAGCCTACCGATGATCGGCAAAATCTGTCACCAACTGGAAGAGCACCTCAATGTATTCGCGGTTGATCCGGACCTCCTGACAGCCGACATGATGGAACGCTGCCAAGCGCATATTGCACTCATGCATAAAGTGCAGGAAGCCGCCCGCCACGGCGCTGAGCACTTCAACGATGTAGATGAGGCCTTGCAAACATTGCGCAGCAAGCTGTTGGGTCAGCGTTTCAGCGCACTGATCGTAGAGGTTTCAAAAGTAAATATCAAACTGTGTACGGAAATCATGAAAGGCTACCCGGCTCATGTCACCGTAATCGATAGCGGCTACCAGGCGCTTGAACTTTTACTCCAGCAAAAATATCAATTACTTATTGTCGGCATGGAAGTAAAATTGCTCAATGGTTTGGCTTTGGTGGCGGCGGTGCGCATGAGTGCGCGGGGTAACCAGGACATCCAATCGATTTTATTAACTTCTTCCAAATTACCGTCGTTAAAACGTACAGTTGATCCCAACTTTATCGTCGCGCGCGACAGTCATTTTTCAGAAAATTTAGCGCGCGCGATTGAATCCAGCATCGGGACGCTACCGCTGAAATAACTTTTTCGTATAACAACACCGTTGATTTGTGCTCGGCCCGCGCGCGATTATTTTTTTATGCGATTTCTTTTTCCACCGGAGACTTTGCGTTAGCGTGTTTCTTCAACACCGGCGCGTCCAGGATATGCGTCCAATAAACAATTTCCAGATGACCCTCCGCCGTTTCTACCAGCGCCGACAGACTTTCCACCCAGTCGCCGTCGTTGCAATACAGCAGACCATCGAGGGTGCGAATCTCCGCTTTGTGGATATGCCCGCAGACCACGCCGTCGCATTGCCGGTGTTTCGCTTCCTCGGTCATGACACGCTCAAAAGCCGTAATAAAACTCACGGCATTTTTGACTTTGTGTTTGAGGTATTGCGACAAAGACCAATAGGGGTAGCCGAAGTGCGAGCGCGCCCAGTTAAACCAACGATTCAGCACCAGCGTCATGGTGTAGAGCGAATCGCCCAGATAGGCCAGCCAGCGCGCATGCTGCATTACGCCGTCGAATAAATCCCCATGCGTAACCAGTAAGCGTTTGCCATCGGCGGTAACATGAATCACTTCGTCCGCCACCGTAACATCGCCGAACGCCAAACCGATGAATTGCCGCGCCATCGAATCGTGATTGCCCGGCACATACACCACACGCGTACCTTTGCGTGCCTTGCGCAATAATTTTTGCACCACATCGTTGTGCGATTGCGGCCAGTACCAGCCTTTGCGTAACTGCCAACCATCCAAAATATCACCGACCAGATACAACGTATCCGACTCATTGTGTTTTAAAAAATCCAATAAATAATTGGCCTGACAGCCGGGTGTGCCGAGATGAATATCGGAAATCCAGATCGTGCGGTAATGGCACGGTTTTTCCAGCGTAGGACTGTGTCTCGCGGTAGCCGATGCAGCGACGTGGGATGGCGCACCCGATTTTGACAAGGAGTCCAGTGGTGAATCGGAAGTGCGCAGCAGGCCCGCAAATGGATTAGACATGCGCGCATGAAGCCACAATAATGTGACAACCGTGTGAAATTGGGGCGAAACCCGATTTTCCGAACGGGCCAGTTGATGCTAATTTATTAGTTTGTTTGGAATCTGTAAGCAGTGCCCACTTGCGGGTCTGTGCAACTTACCGGATATTGCCAAGAGCGGTCATTTAGCGCGTAATCGCGCACGATGCGCCGCTGCTTTCGCGCGGTTGCCGCACGCGGCCATACTGCACCAACGGCGGGCATGGCTTTTGGTGCGGTCATAGAACATCAATGTGCAAGCCGCATTCTCACAGCGACGGATAAGCTTGAAATCCGCATGACACACCAGATCACCGATAGCCTCTGCGATCGGCAATAATAATTCTTCAGGCTTTTCCCATCGGCGCATTGGCTGCATGCTTGGTGCATTCCCATCACCGACTCCTATTTGGAAATAAACTCCATCGCGCGCCAATAACCGGTTAAGTGGTTCGAATTCCTTGAGGATGTTTTGCCGGGATGGTTTACCTGCATCTTGCTGGGCAAAATTGCGCAGCCATTCACGCAAGCCCCGCGCTTCGGCAGCAATGTCATCGAGTGCGCGCGTATTTTCTGAACGGAAGTGCTTAGCAATTTTGGTATCGATAACACCTGCATGCAGCAGCCAGTTGATTAGGTCGGCACCATTCGCCAGCCATTCGATACGTTCCCCCGATGGCGTGGCCACACTATTCAGAAAATCCATCGCCAGATGGTCACCTATAAAAAATGCATCTGGTCTGGGGGCTGTGGAGGATGTCATTTGTTTTGCCCTTTCCTTATACATCAAGCACTCAAAGTAACCCTTAAAATATCTTTTGACAAGTTATCTTGCCTATAGTAACTTCCAAATTTACATTATAGCGGTTACTACAAATTGACCTTCCACCACTTTGAAAAAGGATGCCCTTCATGCCAAATACAACCGCCGCAATCCATTATCGCACCGCCAACGTTGATGGCGTGGAGGTGTTCTACCGCGAGGCGGGTCCTGCTAAGGCTCCGACCCTGTTGCTGCTACACGGGTTTCCAACCTCCTCGCATATGTTCCGCAACCTTATTCCTTTGTTAGCCGACCAATATCATATCGTGGCTCCTGACTTGCCTGGGTTTGGTTTGACTACAGCGCCTGAGCGCGGCCAATATCAATATAATTTTGAAACAATCGCAAAAACTATCGATCGTTTTACCGACACGATCGGCTTAAACCGCTTCGCGATTTACGTTTTCGATTACGGCGCACCGATTGGCTTTAGGCTGGCCCTGGCACATCCTGAAAAAATCACAGCCATTATTTCGCAAAATGGAAATGCCTATGAAGAAGGACTCAGCCAAGGTTGGAACCCGATCCAAAAATATTGGCAAGAACCTACCGAAGCCAACCGCAGCGCCTTACGTGATTTCCTAAAGCCCGAAACCACCCAGTGGCAGTACACGCACGGCGTTACCGATGCGACGCTCATCGCGCCGGAATCCTATCAACTCGATTCAGCCCAGCTTGCGCGACCGGGTAATGATGAAATCCAGCTCGATTTATTTTTAGATTACGCCAGCAACGTTAAGCTTTATCCAAAGTTCCAGGAATATCTACGTGCGCATCAACCCCCTTTGCTGGCCGTATGGGGAAAAAATGACCCTTTCTTCCTGCCTCCTGGGGCGGAAGCGTTTAAGCGCGATAACAAGAATGCCGAAGTGCATTTTTATGAAACTGGGCATTTTGCGCTTGAAACGCATGCCAATGAAATCGGGGCGGCCATGCGCGTTTTCCTTGCGCGGCATCTAGCAATCAAAGCCATTAAATCCACTACGCTATAAACAGGAGAAACAGTAATGCGCGCAATTGTTATCAAAGAATTTGGTGGACCGGAACAGCTGGTTATGCAGGAGCTACCTGATCCCCAGCCAAGAGCAGATCATGTAATCATTGAGGTCAAGGCCTTTGGTATCAACCGGGCCGAGACCTACATGCGCAAGGGTGCCTGGAGCAATGCCGCTAAAGTCAGCGGGGTCGAATGTGTTGGATTAGTACGGTCGGATGCCAGCGGTAAATTTGCCGCGGGTCAAAAGGTCGCCGCCATCCTGGGTGGAATGGGGCTTACGATCAACGGCAGCTACGCCGAATTGACGCAGGTTCCGGTAACCAACGTCATGCCATTTGAGTCCAACCTTCCTTGGGAGGAGTTAGCGGCAATTCCGGAATCCTACTCCACTGTCTGGGCTTGCCTGTATGACTACTTGGATTTGCACGAAGGACAAACTTTACTGATCCGAGGCGCTACATCACCTTTGGGGCAGGCGGCCCTCAACATCGCCGCAAATGCCGGTGCCCACGTCATTGCCACCACTCGTAAAGCCGAACGCTTTGCACTATTGAAATCGTTGGGGGCAAAGGAAACATTGCTTGAAACGCCGGAACTTTCCAAACAGATACGTGAGATGTACCCCAGAGGGATTGATGCCGTGCTCGAATTGGTCGGCAATAGTGTACTTTTGGATTCGCTCAGTGCGGTGAGACGCGGGGGCCACCTTTGCTTAGCCGGATTTGTCGGCGGCTTAGCCCCTCTTGTGGATTTCAACCCCTTAAGGCAAATGCCGAGCGGTGTGCATTTCAGCTTTTTTGGCAGTTTTGTATTTGGCTCGCCTGACTTTCCGTTGGAAGTCCCGCTACAAACGATCATCGACCGGGTTGAGGACGGCACTTATAAAGCCAAACCAGCAAAGATTTTTGGCTTTCATGAAATCCAAGAGGCCCATCGCCTGATGGAAAGCTATCAAGCCGACGGAAAAATTGTGGTTAAGATATAAATGAAGAGCGTGGGAAGGATTGTCTGTTTACACTTAACTTTAAGGAGATTGCAACATGGAAATTAATAAAATTAGATTGCTGGTAACAACGATTGTACTGTGTGCCTCGGCCACTGCAGCCACCGCTGCACAAGATAAGATTTCCGGTGGCCCATCGGTCAACCTACCGGTGACAAAACTCAAGTACTTCGACACAGGCGTTGGTAAAAATAGCGGCGTGGGTACTTTACATGCGGCGGCGGCCTATGGTGACCTGCAACATGGCGCGCATGGAACATTTATCAAAATGCCCGCCGGGTTCGTCAGTGCAGCACATACGCACACCGGCGAATATTGGGGTGTGGTTATCTCCGGCGTGGGTGTAAACGGAACACCCGGAAGCGTCGATGTGCCGCTGCCGGCCGGCTCCTATTGGTCGCAAAAAGGCGGCGAGCTCCACGTAACAAAATGTATTTCTTCCAACGAATGCATTTTCTTCATCAATCAAACCGTAAAATTTGACGACATAGAAGAAAACAAGAAACCATAAAGTAGTGCTGATCTTGCCCCGGCTTATTGAGTTCATATCAGCGGCTGGGGCAGGGCAATCGTCTTTGTTTCGAGGCTTCAGAAATTCGCTTGCGGGTCGTCACGACAGATCAGCCGAGCACGTATTGACCTTAGTGCGCTTCAGGCCGGCATCGACATATTGGGTAATCATTTGCAAGGTATTATCGCGTTGAATTTTTCGTGCTTTTCGTGTCTTTCGTGGACAATCGATTTTTCTAAAATCACCGCCTCTCACACCACCCGCAAGCCAGGCATCCTCGATAATTTCTGTCGC
>JAYVZN010000117.1:0-46136 GCA_043783305.1 Betaproteobacteria bacterium | reverse complement strand
ATCTGAGCTTGCAACTCTAACTATTTGATGTTAAGTTGGTTCTCCTTGCTTAATAAAGTCATGAGGGTGGCATGAAACGCAAGAATTTAATTAGTGCAATGTTGGTGGCTGGACTTTTAGTGGCCACGCCGATGGCTGTAAATGCTGCCGGGTTAGGTAAAATGAAGGTGATCTCCGCGCTTGGGCAGCCCCTGCGAGCGGAAATCGACTTAATTTCCATCCCCAAAGACGAAGTTGATCTTGTAACCGCGCGCATTGCCACTGTCGAAGCCTATAAGCAAGCCAAAATAGACCGTCAGGAAGGGATTGCAGCCGTGCATTTTACGGTTGTTAAACATCCTAATGGCGAGCCCTATCTCAAAGTGTCCTCGACGCAGGCTTTTAATGAGCCATTTTTACAGCTACTGATCCAACTAGATTGGCCGACAGGTCGTTTACTGCGTGAATACACGATTTTGCTGGATCCTCCGGGCTTCCAGGAAATCGGAATTGCACCCGCGATTAGTGCGCCGGTAACAAGCGCCAAATCCGAGTCGGCCGTTCGGCCTGAAACCAAAAACGAAGTTCCATCCGTTGCACAGGAACAGGTTGGTGTTCCTGCAAAGGGAAAGAAAAAATCGGCGAGGGGATCTGCCGAAACAAAAGCACAATCGAAAAAAGCCGCAAAAAAAGAAGTAGCGGGAGGTCCTCTTTTGAAAGCGGAACCTTCACGCGACCAGACGCCAGCGGAGCAAACATTTCCGCGCTTTGATGGCGAACAAGAGTCATCCGACAAACAATCCGTACTCGTCACGGCGACACCTAAGCCGGTTCAAGCGGAACAGCATGCGTACGTCGTGCAAAAAGGTGACACACTTTCCAAAATTGCGCGCAGCCGCCTTGTGGAAGGCTATAGCCTCGATCAAATGATGGTTGCGTTATACGAAACAAATAAAAGCGCCTTTAGCGGTAACAACATGAACCGGATCACAACCGGTAAATCGTTAAATGTACCGGATAAAACGGTGCTTGATGCGAGTGGCACCAGCCCGGGTGCAGCGGCAAAAGAAATTAAAACCCACGCGGCTGATTGGAATGCCTATCGTCAGCGCTTAGCGGGGGCGGTGGCTGAGCAGCAACCCACCAAAGAGGAAAGCAAAGCGGAGGTTTCAGGAAAAATAACGGCAAAGGCCGAAGATAAGGGCGCAAAGACTACCGAGCCTAGCAAAGATGTCCTCAAGCTTTCCAAAGGTGAAACGGCGGGCAAAGGGGGGGCAGGTAAAGGCAGTGGCGTTGAAGCCCAAGCATTGAAAGAAAAACTGACGGCGGCCCAAGACGAAGCTGTCGCTAAAGATAAATCGCTAAAGGAGGCCAATTCCCGTATTTCTGAGTTGGATAAAAATATTAAGGACATGCAGTCCTTGCTGGAGCTTAAAAATAAGCAACTGGCCGAATTGGAAAAACAGGCAAAAACTAAACCGACTGCACCAGCGGTGGCTCCAGTTCCAGTGGTAGAGGCCCCCACGCCAGTACCGGCCAAAGTACCGGAGGCAGTGCCGACACCAGCAGAGAAGAAACAGCCGGAACCGATTGCACAAGCGCTACCGGAAAAAACACCGGAAGTGAAAAAACCACCGATTAAGATTAAACCCGTTCCACAGCCAGAACCTGAGATTTCGTTTATAGATACCGTGTTGTCAAACCCTCTGTATTTGGGTGGTGGTGCGGCGGCGGTGGTCGGTGCTTTATTTGCGAGTTTGTGGGCGTTAGGGCGGCGCCGCAAGAAGAGCTTGGCTAGCTTTGAAGACAGTATTATGACCGGTGGTGACCTCAAGACGAACACCGTGTTTGGGAACACGGCAGGAGGCCAAATTGATACCGGGGATACTTCCTTCCTGACGGACTTTAGTCAGGCTGGCATGGGCGCAATCGACACCAACGATGTGGACCCGATTGCCGAAGCCGAGGTGTACATGGCCTACGGGCGTGATGCACAAGCGGAAGAAATCTTAAAAGAGGCCATGAGCAAGGACCCGGAGCGGCACGAAGTGCAACTCAAATTACTCGAGATTTATGCTGGTCGTAAAAATACGGGTGCGTTTGAAACGCTGGCGGCTGAGCTTTATGCGGCCACCAGTGGTCAAGGTGCCACCTGGAAAAAAGCAGCGGAATTTGGCCGTGGCCTCGATCCGGAAAACCCCTTGTATGTTTCGCAGGGTGACGACGGTGATCTGTCGGCAGTCGTAGCCGGTAGTGCCGCCGTTGCTGTAGCCACACAAAATCTAGACTTTAGTTTGGACTTGGATACGTTAGGCGGTGCGCCGAAGGCAGGGACGGTGATCCCGGAAAGTAGGAATGACAATCTGGGAGGCGCGCTTGATTTTGACTTAGATACCATCGGTGGTTTGACACCGCCGGAGACGGCGGAAAGCACCACCAAAGATTCTTTGAAGGCCCTCGACGACGTTGAGGATATGGCGGCGCTCGATTTCAATCTCGATACGATTATTCCGCAAGCCGTAGAGAAAAAATCTGAAGAACCTGCGCCCATGACGGATTTGGGACTGAGTAATTTACAGTTCGATGCTCCGATAAAATCGGCCACAGGTACCGCATCAGCGCAAATAACCCCTGCGGCATCTGCGGAAGAAGATACGCTAGCGCTCGATTTCGATTTTAATTTGGATGAAGAACCAAGCACACCGGCGGAAGCGCGCTCTTCGTTGGACGCAGATACTTTGATGCCTGAATTGGATTTGTCCGGCATTGATCTTAATTTAGAACATGCTGAATCTCCGGCACCTGATTTTTCCGCGACTTCATTGGACGATGCAACCACCCTGGTGGGCGAAAGCACGGTTTGGGAAGAGTCCTCGACAAAACTTGATTTAGCACGGGCCTACCTGGAAATGGGAGATAAAGAAGGCGCTCGTGAAATTTTGCAGGAAGTGGTTGGTGAAGGCGGGCCGGAGCAGCAAGTGGAAGCGAAAAAATTGCTTACAAACCTTTCCTGATATACTGCACGGGAGCGCTTGATAGGGCCGCATATAGCGGCCCTATGCATTTTTTAAGACCAACACCATGTATACCATGCCTCCAATCAAGATACATCCAGCCGTACTGATTTTGGCCTGGATGGGGTTTGCATTGGCGCTTGCTGGGTTTCAGTTAATCGCCCTCATTGCGGCCAGTGGCTTGGTCGCGGTCGTGGTACTTGCCAGTGGTGTATCACGCTGTTGGCGCTTGATACGGCGCACACGTATCTTGCTGTCGGTGCTGTTGCTGGTTTATCTGTTTACCACGCCGGGAGCAGCGCTTTTTACCGGCTGGGATCAGGCCGGGCCAACGCAGGAAGGCTTGATAGCCGGTGCGTTTCAAGTTTGGCGATTATTATTGATGATTTCCGCATTAGCCGCACTACTGGCATTTTTATCGCGTCAAAATTTACTTGCCGGTATCTATGTATTGCTGCTGCCGTTAAAACCCCTGGGGGTACCGGTTGAGCGATTTTCAGTGCGGCTATGGCTAACTTTGCATTACGCAGAAGCGGCATCCAAAGCGGAAAGCTTAAACGCGCGTTGGGAATCTGCCATGATTCTGCCGGAAAAATTAGAATCCGGCATGACCCTGGAGGTGCCGAATTTTGGGCTACAAGATGTGATTTTTATCGGCATTTACGGTGCGTTGCTGAGCATGTTATGGCTAGGATAGCACTCGGTTTAGAATACGATGGCAGCCGTTTTTGCGGCTGGCAAACGCAAGCGAACGCTTGTGCGGTTCAAGATGTCTTGGAGGCGGCGCTTAGTCAAATAGCCGGTGAGACTTTAAACGTTGCGAGTGCGGGTCGCACCGATGCCGGTGTGCATGCTTTAGCGCAGGTTGTGCATTTTGACACTCAAGTCGAGCGCCCTGAAAGCGCGTGGGTGCGCGGCGTAAATGCTTTATTGCCCAGTGCCGTGTCAATACGCTGGGCGCGAATGGTTGCACCGGCATTTCATGCACGCTTTTCAGCGCAAGCACGCTGTTATCGTTACTTGCTTTTGAATCGACCAACGCGACCGGGATTGGCCGCCGCGCGTATCGGCTGGTATCACGCGCCACTCGATCTGGAAAGCATGCAGCAGGGCGCAAATCTATTACTGGGGGAGCATGATTTCAGCGCATTCCGTGCCGCCGAATGCCAAGCTAAAACCCCGGTCAGGAATCTGACTAATCTCCGTATTCAGCGGCGTAATGACTGCATAATTTTTGATTTGCGCGCCAACGCATTTTTGCATCACATGGTGCGAAATATCGTGGGCGCTTTGGTGTATGTTGGAAATGGTAAACATCCCGCCACTTGGATTGCAGAGATATTGAATGGGCGTGATCGTAAATTTGCGGCACCCACTTTCGCGCCCGATGGTTTGTACTTGAGCGCGGTGGAATATGCCGGTCAATGGGAAATTCCCTCCAGACCGGAGGAAATACTCGAGCTAGGCCAATTTTAGTGTGCAAGTTTCGATTGAGACTAACCAAGTAGGGTGAACCGGTAATGGTCAGAGTAAAAATATGCGGTATTACCCGCATTGAAGATGCTTTAAGTTGCGCCGGTCTAGGCGTAGACGCGATTGGCTTCGTGTTTTATGCGGCTAGCCCGCGCCACGTTCAGGTGGATCAAGCGCGCGCCATTATGGCCGCCTTACCACCCTTTGTAACCCGCGTAGGACTGTTTGTGGATGCCGCTGCCGCCGAGGTTCAAGCGGTTTTAGCCGAATTAGCACTCGATGTGTTGCAATTTCACGGTGATGAACCGGCTGATTATTGCGCGAGCTTCCGCCGCCCCTATTTGAAAGCACTACGGGTAACGCCGGAGGTGAATTTGGTACAATACGCCTCCATTTATAGTGGAGCCCAAGCACTGCTGCTGGATGCGCATGTGGAGGGCATTGCCGGTGGTACTGGACAATCTTTTGATTGGCGCTTGATCCCACGCCATTTACCCTTACCGGTGATTCTTTCCGGCGGTTTAAACCCGAGCAACGTGGCGCAGGGAATAAGCCAAGTAAAACCCGCCGCCGTGGATGTTTCCAGCGGCGTGGAGTCGGCGAAAGGAATCAAGGATGCTGCGAAAATCGCTGCGTTCATGCAAGGAGTACGTAATGCAAGTTTATGATTTACCCGATGCCCGCGGTCATTTTGGACCCTACGGCGGGATATTTGTTGCGGAAACATTAATGCAAGCACTGGATGAGCTCAAGCTAGCCTACGAGCATTACCGTTCCGATCCCGAATTCCAAGCTGAATTTACCAGTGATTTAAAGCACTACGTCGGTCGCGCCAGTCCAATTTATTACGCCAAACGCTGGAGCGAGCAACTAGGCGGTGCGCGTATTTATCTTAAACGTGAAGACTTAAACCACACGGGCGCGCACAAGATCAATAACGCCATCGGCCAAGCCTTGCTTGCCAAGCGCATGGGCAAAAAACGCATTATCGCCGAAACAGGTGCAGGGCAGCATGGCGTGGCCAGCGCCACCGTGGCGGCACGCATGGGCATGGAGTGCGTGGTGTATATGGGAGAAGAGGACATCAAACGTCAATCGCCCAATGTGTTTCGCATGAAAATGCTGGGTGCGACGGTCGTGCCGGTATCCTCAGGCTCCAAGACGCTAAAAGATGCCTTGAATGAAGCCATGCGCGACTGGGTGACGAATGTCGACAGCACGTTTTACATCATCGGCACCGTCGCCGGCCCGCATCCGTATCCGATGATGGTGCGCGATTTTCAAGCGGTTATCGGTCATGAAGCGATGGTGCAAATGCCCGTACAGACGGGTCGTCAGCCGGATGCCATTATCGCTTGTGTAGGTGGCGGCTCAAATGCAATGGGAATTTTCTACCCCTATTTAGGGATGGAGGAGGTACGTTTAATCGGTGTTGAAGCGGCCGGCTTGGGCTTGGCTAGTGGCCGGCACGCCGCACCGTTGAATGCCGGTACCCCGGGCGTATTGCACGGCAACCGCACCTACTTGATGCAGGATGAAAACGGCCAGATCATCGAAACTCATTCGATTTCGGCGGGTCTGGATTATCCCGGCGTCGGCCCCGAACATGCTTGGTTAAAAGACAGTGGCCGCGCTGAATATGTGGCCGTTACCGATCAAGAAGCACTCGAAGCTTTTCACGACCTGTGTCGGTTTGAAGGTATCATCCCGGCCCTGGAATCAAGCCATGCCTTAGCCCATGCAATGAAAATAGCGCCAAGCATGCCGCGGGACAAAATCTTGTTGGTGAATCTCTCCGGGCGCGGCGATAAGGATATTAATACGGTTGCGTCTTTATCTGGCATTACGCTGTAAAGTGCCTGGCACGCACAATAAAAGTTTTTTGATTGGATTTAAATGTCTCGCATTACAACTTGTTTCGCGCGCTTAAAACAACAACATAAAAAAGCGTTGATTCCTTTTTTTACCGCCGGCGACCCATCACCTGCCGTCACGGTGCCGATGATGCACGGGTTGGTTGCCGCCGGAGCGGATATACTGGAATTGGGCGTGCCGTTTTCGGATCCTATGGCGGATGGCCCCACGATCCAGCGATCAAGTGAGCGTGCTTTAGCGCAGCATGTCGGCCTCAAGGATATTCTTGGTATGGTCGCTCAGTTTCGTCACAGCAATGCCGTAACACCCGTGGTGCTGATGGGGTATGCAAACCCAATCGAAGCAATGGGGTACGAACAATTCGCGAGCCAAGCGCAGACGGTAGGGGTGGATGGGGTGTTGACGGTGGATTATCCGCCTGAAGAGTGCCGTGACTTTCTCGATTGTCTGACGCGGCACGCATTGGATCCAATTTTCTTACTGGCACCAACTTCGGTAGAAGCGCGCATTGCGGCCGTAGCACGCGCAGCACGTGGTTTCGTTTATTATGTTTCGCTTAAAGGCATCACCGGTTCGGCTGATTTGGAATTAGGCGCGGTAGAAGCGCGCATCGCGCAACTACGTCAACACATTCATTTACCCGTCGGAGTCGGCTTCGGCATTCGCGATGGCGCAACTGCGAAGGCGATGGCCGGTTTTGCCGATGCGGTCATCATCGGTAGCCGCATTGTGCAGGAAATGGAGAACGCTACACCCGCAACAGTGGTTGCAAAGGTCGGTACCCTGGTAAAATCGATCCGCAGCACGATGGATAGCTAAACAAGGAGCATCGTATGAGCTGGTTCCAAAAGCTATTGCCTCCCAAAATTAAGCGGAAGGCGGAAGGCAATAAAAAAAATGTGCCGGAAGGCTTGTGGCATAAATGTATTCGCTGCGAAGCGGTGCTGTATCACGCCGATCTGGAAAAAAATCTCGAAGTTTGTCCCAAGTGCAGCCAGCACAATCGAATTTCAGCGCGCGAACGGCTCGATCTTTTTCTTGACCCGGAAGGACGCTATGAGATCGGCGCTGAAATCACACCCATCGATAGTTTAAAATTTAAAGACACACGCAAATACACGGAGCGCCTCAAAGCGGCGCAGAGCGACACCGGCGAAACCGATGCCCTCGTGGTAATGCAAGGTAGCGTGTTGCAGATCCCGGTTGTTGTGGCGGCGTTTGAATTCAAATTCATGGGCGGCTCTATGGGTTCGGTCGTCGGAGAACGTTTTGTCGAAGCCGTGCAATTGTGTTGTGAACAAAATTTGCCCTTTATTTGTTTTTCCGCCAGCGGCGGCGCGCGCATGCAGGAAGGCTTGCTATCGCTGATGCAAATGGCTAAAACCAGCGCCGCACTCACGCAATTGGCCGCTGCAAAACTACCCTTTATTTCTGTGTTAACCGACCCCACGATGGGCGGTGTTTCCGCCAGTTTTGCCATGCTGGGGGATGTGATTATTGCAGAACCCGGTGCCTTAATCGGTTTTGCGGGGCCTCGCGTGATTGAGCAAACCGTACGCCAAACCTTGCCGGAAGGCTTCCAACGCGCCGAATTTTTGTTGGAACACGGTGCCGTTGACCTGATCATTGATCGGCGTCAAATGCGCGAGCGCTTGACCAATTTGATCACCCTGATGATGCGGCAAGCGGCAGCAGCGTAAACGGAGCGACGTGACATTACTTACGCTTGAGGACTGGTTAGCGCACCTCGAGCGCTTGCATCCTAAAACAATCGAGCTCGGGCTTGATCGCGTGCGAGCAGTGCAGGATAAGCTGAATCTATTTCCAGATTTTCCAATTATTACGGTCGGCGGCACCAACGGTAAAGGCTCTACTTGCGCCTTTTTGGAAGCGATCTTGCTCGCGGCGGGCTACCGTGTTGGTTGTTATACCTCCCCGCATTTAATTCGCTATAACGAGCGTGTACGAATGAATGGCCGCATGCTGGACGATGCGGCTCTATGTACCGGCTTTGCGGCGGTGGAAGCCGCACGCGGCGAACAGGCGTTAACTTATTTTGAATTCGGCACTTTAGCGGCCGTGTGGACTTTTACGCAAGCGAAGCTGGATGTGGGGATACTGGAAGTTGGCTTGGGCGGGCGTTTGGATGCGGTGAACGTGTTCGAACCGGAGGTCGCTATTGTTACCACGGTTGACTTGGATCATCAGGATTACCTGGGCGATACGCGGGAACAAATCGGCTTCGAAAAAGCCGGTATTTACCGTGCGCACAAACCGGCGATTTGTGCCGATGCCGCTCCGCCGGCCAGTTTGCTGCAACAGGTGCAAGATTGTCGGGGGCAATTAATGCGCATTGGCCAGGATTTCGGCACCCAATCGGCAACAGAATCCTGGACTTATTGGGGGCCGCAAGGAACGCGCGCGGCGTTACCTTTCCCCAGTATGCGCGGTGCGCAGCAAATCGTTAATGCCGCCGCCGCCATTACTGGATTGGATTGCTTGCGCGAGCGGCTACCAGTGGCACAGGCGCATGTGCGCAATGGTCTGCTGAGTGCACGCCTGCCGGGTCGCTTTCAGGTGCTGCCGGGTCGACCATTGGTGATTTTAGATGTTGCGCATAACCCGCAGGCTGCACGGATATTGGCTGACAACTTGCGTACGCAAAAAGTGCCGGGTAAGACGTATGCGGTTTTCGGCATGCTGCAAGATAAGGACATTGCGGCGGTGATCGATGCGGTCAAGGGTCAAGTCGACACTTGGATTGTCGGGAGTCTCAGCGGTGCGCGCGGGGCAAAAGCCGCTGTGATCGAAGATTTGTTGCAAAAAAATGGCCAAAACGTTTTGCATACGGCACCCAGCATCGAGGAAGCTTATCGCTTCGCCTGTCGCACGGCAGGTGAAGATGATAGAATTTGCGTTTTCGGATCGTTCCACACCGTTGCGGAAGTTCTTCTTTCACGCGGCGCAAAAACTTAGCGGATTTTAACGATGGCGACACCCAATTACACAGAAGAAGAAATTTTATTTAGAAGGCGTGCGCGGCGGCGTTTAGTGGGTGCCGTGGTGCTCGTCGTGGCTGTGATCGCTATCGTGCCCATGATCTTGCCTGAAAGTAAGCCGCGGCAAGAAACTCAGCAGATTGATATTCGAATTCCAACCCAAGATGCGAGTGGTTATGTACCCAAAATAACCCCGGCTCCCGGTTCGGGCGTGGCGGCGACTGAAAATTTTGACACTCAAGCGGCTGTTGCGTCAGGTGCGGCATCCGTAGACAAACTTGAGGTAAAGCCAGCTGTAATGGTGCCGCCAGTGCAAAACGTCGTGGCGGCGGAAAAACCCAAAGACAAGATATTGGCGACACCCGCACCCACCATTGCGACAGCTAAACCGAGCGTCCCCGCTAAACAAACCTACTTTGTGCAGTATGGCGCATTTTCCGAACAAAAAAACGCCAATCAGCGTCAAACTGATCTAAAGGGCAAAGGTATTCATACTTTTACCGAAGTGGTCAAAACCTCCGCCGGAGATAAGATACGGGTACGCAGTGGCCCTTATACGGCGCGCGAGGATGCGGAAAAGATTCGCGTTAAAGTGAAACCGCTGGATACGAAGCTGGTGGTCATGGGCAACAACCATTAAGCCAACCCCATGACGGTTTTCGACTATGCGGTTTTAGCGATTATCGGCGTGTCGATTTTGTTGAGTGTTATGCGCGGATTTTTACGTGAAGTCATGGCGTTGCTGGCATGGATCGTTGCATTTTGGGTGGCGAATTTATTTACCGATCAATTGGCACCCTTGTTGCCGTCTGCTATACCTACACCAGAGTTACGCTTATTAGCGGCGTTTGTACTTATCTTTTTAGGCGCTCTACTGATCATGACTTTAATCGCTATTGCGGTGAGTCAGATCTTGAAAGTCATCGGGATCGGGCCTTTGGATCGCGTATTGGGTGCGTTTTTTGGTCTTGCGCGTGGGATGATTATTGTACTGGTGCTAATATTGTTATCGGGCTTAACAAACCTGCCGAAACAGCCGATATGGAAGAATGCCATGTTGAGTTCACCGCTGGAAGCCGTGGTGTTGCAAGCAAGACCCTGGTTGCCCGTGGAACTGACGAAACGTTTGAATTACAACTAGGATGAATTATGTGCGGTATTCTCGGCGTTGCAGCAACGACTCCTGTTAACCAGTTGTTATACGATGGTCTGCAATTACTGCAGCACCGTGGTCAAGACGCGGCCGGTATCGTTACTTCCGAAGGCCGAACCTTTCATATGCATAAAGGTTCAGGTTTGGTGCGTGATGTGTTTCGCACCCGCAATATGCGCGAATTACAGGGCACAATGGGCTTAGGGCATGCGCGTTATCCTACGGCGGGTTGCGCCGACTCTTCCGCCGAAGCGCAACCGTTCTACGTGAATTCGCCGCATGGTATCGTGCTGGCGCATAACGGCAACCTTACGAACACCGAAGAATTAAAGCAGGAGTTGTTTCGGCAGGATTTGCGTCACGTCAACACCAATTCCGATTCTGAAGTGTTGCTTAATGTGCTGGCGCATGAGCTACAAGCCAGTACCCGCAATGTTAAACTGGATATCGCCAATATATTCAGTGCGGTGGCCGGTGTGCATCGGCGCTGTCGTGGCGCTTATGCTGTTGTGGCCTTAATTTCCGGTTATGGGTTATTGGCGTTCCGCGATCCACACGGGATACGTCCACTCATTATCGGGCGTAACGAAACCAGCAAAGGTACCGAATATTTGATTGCCTCCGAGAGCGTCGCGCTGGACGCTTTAGGGTTTAAGGTGTTGCGCGATGTGGCTCCGGGCGAAGCCATTTTTATCGATGATCAAGGTAATTTTTACAATCAGCTCTGTGCGCAAAACGCCGCGCTCAATCCTTGTATTTTTGAATATGTTTATCTGGCGCGTCCGGATTCCGTGATGAACGGTATTTCTGTGTATGCCAGCCGTTTGCGCATGGGCGAAAGCTTGGCGGATAAAATCACCAAACAATATGGCCATCTTAAGATCGATGTCGTCATTCCAATTCCCGACACAAGTCGCCCCAGCGCCCTGCAACTTGCGAATCGTTTAGGTGTCCCCTATCGCGAAGGTTTTATTAAAAATCGATACATTGGTCGCACCTTTATCATGCCGGGTCAAGCCATACGGCGTAAATCCGTGCGCCAAAAATTAAACGCCATCGGTATCGAATTCAAAGGCAAAAATGTGTTGCTGGTGGACGACTCCATCGTGCGCGGCACCACGAGTCAACAGATCGTGTTGATGGCGCGTGAAGCCGGTGCGCGCAAGGTATTTTTCGCTTCCGCCGCACCCCCCGTGCGTTTTCCTAACGTGTATGGTATCGACATGCCCACGCGCGCTGAGTTGCTCGCGACGGGACGTACTAATGAACAAATTTGCCGTGAAATTGGTGCCGATGCGCTGATCTATCAGGATTTAGAGGCGCTGGAGATTGCCGTCCGCGGTGAAAATACCGAAATCAAAAATTTCGACTCTTCGTGTTTCGACGGACAATACATTACCGGTGATGTCACTCCCGAGTATTTAGACCGCCTGGAGCACCGGCGCGATGGCGAAGATGAAGAGGGTAGCGGTAGTTCACGGCAATTGGATTTGAATTTACGTTCGGCTTAGCGCCGCGCATTTTCCTGCCCGGCCTCTGGGTTAAGGTTCTTGACGCGCTGGAAGTTATCGCGTAACTTAGCTCCTGTTTTACTTTTGCGCCGATTTGAATCAGCTTGCGGGCGCGTAATAAATACAGCTAAAGTGCGGGAAACCCGGTTTAGCTTGAGGCTTGCCGGGTTTTTTTATGCCCGGTTTAAACGACTTGATAAGGAAAGCCGTATGACCGATAAATTCGATTTAGATACCTTAGCGGTGCGCGCTGGCATCCAGCGCAGCCAGTTTCATGAGCACTCCGAAGCTTTGTTTTTAACCTCAAGCTTCGTTTTTGATTCAGCCGAGCAAGCGGCTAAACGGTTTACCGGCGAGGAACCGGGAAATATTTACGCTCGCTTTACCAATCCGACGGTCAGCGTATTCCAAGACCGTCTTGCGGCTTTGGAGGGTGCGGAGTTTTGTGTGGCCACAGCTTCTGGCATGTCGGCTATTTTGGCTTGTGTCATGGGGCTGCTTTCAGCCGGTGACCACATAATCGCTTCACGCGCGATTTTTGGTTCGACCGTGCAATTGTTTACCAATATTCTTAAACGTTTTGGAGTGGAGACCACGTTTGTATCGCCGACCGATGCCAGCGAATGGGAGGCCGCGTGTCAGACGAATACCAAATTATTCTTTGCTGAAACCCCTTCAAACCCGCTAACTGAAATTTGCGACATTACAGCGCTTGCCGAGATCGCGCATCGACACGGGGCTTGGCTCGCGGTGGATAATTGTTTTTGCACCCCGGTGTTGCAACGTCCTCTGGATTTGGGCGCAGATATTGTGATTCACTCGGCCACCAAATATATCGACGGCCAGGGTCGCGTGCTGGGAGGGGCGGTGCTGGGCAGCAAGATCTTGATGGAAGGGGTGTATCAATTTTTGCGTACCGCTGGACCGACGTTGTCAGCGTTTAATGCGTGGGTTTTCTTAAAAGGCTTGGAAACGCTGCGCATCCGTATGGATGCACATTCTGCCGGCGCGCTGGAATTAGCCACTTGGTTGGAAACGCAGCCACTGGTTGAGCGCGTCCTTTATCCGGGTCTAGTTTCGCATCCACAGCACGCCTTGGCCATGCGCCAACAAAAGACCGGCGGCGGTATTGTGTCGTTCGAGGTAAAAGGTGGGAAAGCGTCCGCCTGGAAAGTCATCGATGCCACGCGTCTATTGTCCATCACGGCCAATTTGGGGGATACCAAGACGACCATTACCCATCCGGCGAGTACAACGCATGGGCGCTTGACACCCGAACAGCGCGCGCTAGCCGGAATTAGCGAGGGCCTTATTCGGATTGCAGTCGGGCTCGAATCGGTGGAAGATATCAAGCACGATCTACAAATTGGATTTGACCTTTTATCATGAGATATTTTTGGTTTTTTCTAGGGCTATTCCTGGCCGATTCGGCAGTGGCGGTCGGTGGTATGACCGAGTTAACTTATATGGATCAGGAGGGAGTCGGCGGGGGATATGTCACGCGATATATAGTAACAGAGCGTTATTTGCGCTTGGATTTTGGGCGTGATCGCGAAGATTTTGTACTGTTTGATCGTAAAGAAAAACGCGCTTATAACGTTAGTCATGAACAGAAAGAAGTGATGGTCTTTGAAGCGGGTGTGGTGGCGGTTAAGTCACCCAAGCAATGGGAAATCAAAGAAGACATGCTGGAAGATCGTAATGCACAGAAACGGGTTGATCTACTGGTGAATGGCACGGTATGCGCGCGTATCACCGCGTCTGAGCAATTTCTTCCCGATGTGGCGAAGGCGCTCCTGGAGTTTCAAGAAATGATGGCTGCGACCCATGCCGGTACTTATTTAGCGACACCAGCCGACCAACGCGACGACTGTGATTTAGCGCGTTTAATTTTAGCGCCGCAGCGCTGGTTTAAATATGGCATGCCTTATGACGAACTGCGCAGCAACGGCTTTTCGCGGCGTTTACTCAACTACCAAGTCGATGTGGCGGTGCGTTCTAAAGCCTTGGAAATTCCTGAAAACTATCGCATAGTCCGCTTTAAAGATTTACAAGGTGCGGCAAAATGAGAAAAATTTTAATTGGGCCGGCACTCTTTATTTTAGGCTTACCGGCGCAAGCCGATTTATTAAAATGCAAAGATACGAATGGAAAAATAACCTATAGCGAACGCAAAGAATCCGGGATGGTATGCACGCCGGTGACGACGGAAATTACCATTGTGCCGGCGCTGCCTGTTTCGCAGTCCGCTCCGCCAGCCGCAGTAAATCCATTGCTAGTGCAACGTGAAGCCTTGCAAAATAAGATCAAAGAACAAGAAGCCGTATTGGCTGAAGCCAAAAAACAGTTAACCGAGCAGGAAGGTATTCGTTTATTAAAAGAAACCTTTTATCAGAACGTATTGGATCGATTAAAACCATTTCAAGACAAAGTTGCCGAAGCTGAAAAATCCCTGGCTCAAACCCGCGCCGAACTGAATAATTTAAAGTAATTACAGTGCCCGAGAAAAATTCTACGCTGGCTGTTAGCACCCTTGAAAAAGTCGGCCAACACCCCCACCTTCGGCGTTTCTGTATTAAATTGAGGACAGCATGACTACTACATCTACGACCCAAAAAGAAACGCTAGGCTTTCAAGCCGAAGTGAAACAACTCTTACGCTTGATGATCCATTCCTTGTACAGCAACAAGGAAATATTTTTGCGCGAACTCATTTCCAACGCCTCGGATGCTTGCGACAAGCTACGCTTTGAAGCTTTGTCGGATGCGGGTCTGTTCGAGGGTAATGCCGAATTAAAAATTCAGATTGGCTACGACAAAAAAGCACGCACCATCACCATCACCGACAATGGCATCGGAATGTCGCGTAATGAAGTCATTGAGCATATTGGCACCATTGCCCGTTCCGGTACGCGTGAATTTATGGAGCGCCTCACCGGCGATAAAACCCAGGACGCGCATTTGATTGGGCAGTTTGGTGTCGGCTTTTATTCCGCGTTTATTGTGGCGGATCAAGTTACGCTGATTACGCGTCGCGCTGGCTTGGGTGCCGAGCATGGAGTCCGCTGGGAATCGGCTGGCGAGGGCGACTACACCTTGGAAAACGTAACCAAAGAGCAGCATGGCACCGAAGTAATTTTGCATTTACGTGCCGAGGAAGATGAGTTTCTAACGGATTGGCGTTTGCAAACCATTGTTCGTAAGTACTCGGATCACATCACGCTACCGATTATGATGCGCCTGGAGGGCAAAGATGCCGACGAAGCCGTCAACCAAGCCAATGCCCTGTGGGCGCGCCCCAAGGCGGACATTAGCGCCGAGCAGTACACCGAATTTTACAAACATGTAGCGCATGATTACGAGCCAGCATTGGCGCATGTGCATAGCAAAGTAGAGGGTAAACAAGAATATACCTTGCTGCTGTATGTGCCGGGTCATGCGCCTTTTGATTTGTGGGATCGGGAACAGCAGCACGGGATTAAACTCTATGTACGGCGTGTTTTTATTATGGAGGATGTCGACAAACTCATGCCGCATTATTTGCGCTTCGTGCGCGGCGTGATTGATTCCAACGATTTACCCTTGAACGTTTCGCGTGAAATCCTACAACACAGCCGCGATATCGATGCCATTCGTGCGGGCGCTACCAAAAAAGTGTTGGGTATGCTGGAAGAGATGGCAGCGAACGATGCTGAAAAATATGTGCAATGCTGGAAAGAATTCGGGCGTGTATTGAAGGAAGGTGTCGGTGAGGATTTTGCGAACAAGGAACGCATCGGCAAATTACTGCGTTTTTCTACCACGCAAAATGACAGTGAAGCACAGCATGTTTCACTCGCTGACTATGTGGCGCGGATGAAATCGGGACAGGAAAAAATTTACTACGTCACGGCCGATAGTTTTGCCGCTGCTAAGAACAGCCCGCACTTGGAAATATTTCGCAAAAAAGGCGTTGAAGTGCTGATGTTGTACGATCGCGTCGATGAATGGCTGGCGTCGAACTTACCCGAGTTCGAGGGTAAGTCATTGCAATCGGTGGCCAAGGGCGAGCTTGATTTAGGCGCATTGGAAGATGTCGAAGAGAAGAAGGCGCGCGAGCAAGAAAATGATGCGTTCAAAGATTTCACGACAAAAATACAGGCGGCACTGGGGGAGCAGGTTAAAGAAGTGCGTATTTCTCATCGTTTAACCGATTCGCCGGCTTGTTTGGTAGTCGATGCGCAAGACATGGGCATGAATTTGGAGCGCATGTTGAAAGCAGCGGGCCAGAATGTGCCGATGTCGAAACCCATTTTGGAAATTAACCCCCACCATGCCTTAGTCGACTTGCTGAAAGAAGAAACAGACACAACCCGGTTTGATGACTTAAGCCAAATCCTACTGGATCAAGCGTTATTAGCGGAAGGTGGGCAACTGGAAGACCCGGCAGGATTTGTGAAGAAATTAAACAGCCTGATGCTTTCTTTGTCCAAGCGCTAGAAAGGGTATTCGGGCAAAAGCAATTGATGACTTACAAGAGTTTAAATAAATTCAGATTCTGAATGCTGATAAAGGATTTTTGTGCCGCTTCCAGTCCGGTTTGCTGGCGCGTCAGATCAGAAATAGCTCTTGTAAAATCTACATCGCGCAGGTTGGAGAGCGTTGTTTGATATTGCAGGGATGCGTCCTGGCCGGTCACTTCGGTCGAGTCCAATTCGTTTAAGCGCGAGCCGATTGTGGTTTGAATGCGCAGCGTATTATTTTGCGCCGCATCCAGCCCAAGCAGAGCGGTGTCTGAAGCATTGGCAATCGTGAACGCGTCGGCAACATTGGGAGCCCCGCTGATAGTGAACGTTACACCGTTGACCGTGTTTGGAGCTCCGGAAGTATAGAGAAAGGTTAAGCCGTTCCAGGCAGGATCCGCGGACACCGTCGTGAATGCTGCGGCAGGTGTCGTCGTGTAAGTCAGTGTCACCGGCGATTGCGGAAGAGTAGCCGGGTTGGAAACCGATGTCGTAATGCTGGCTGTGCCGGTATTGGCAGCACCGGCGCTCGTGCTTACTTGCGAGTTTGGAGTGCCGCTCCCCAAAGCGGTAATAAAGTTTTCAATGATTGCGAAAGGGTCGCTGCCGTTCACGCCCGGTTTAAATAGAGCTTGTCCGGAATCGCTAATATCGATCTGACGAGAGGGCGTGATTTGTAATTTACGCTGCCCCTGATCCCCGGCATAAACTGCCGGTCCCGTGGTTTGGGAAAAGGGTGGAGTGTTGGTTGCGAAACCGGAGAATAAGTAATTCCCTTGGCCATCGCGACTATTGGCGAGGCTCAGCAGTTCATCGTAATTACTGCGTAACGTGGTGGCTAAAGTGGCGCGATCAGCGCTATTTAAAGTGGGATTACCCGCACTGATCACAGTTTGTCGCGCCTGCTGGTAAACCCGGTTAATACTGGCCGTCACCGATTCTTCAAAATTCAGTGTGCTGCGGGCGTTCGCAATATTCTCCAGATGCTGCGTCGTAACATTTAAGGACTGCGATGTTTCCACAACAGCCGATGAAGCCACCGGGTCATCCGAAGGTGTCAGAATGCGTCGTCCCGATGAAATTTGCTGCTGTGTTTTAACCAATCCCGATAGTTGGCTGTTGATGGAATTAACGCCCAGTTCAAAGAATGTATTGCTGCTGATGCGCATGATGACTCCTACCGGATATTCAGAATGGTATCGAACAGGGAGCTACTGATTTGAATAATTTTTGCAGCGGCTTGATACGCTTGTTGAAAGCGCAGCAGGTTGGCCGCCTCCTCATCCAAATTGACACCCGAGAGTGATTGCTGCGTTTGAATATTGGTGCTCAATAACGCCTGCTGCGCCGTGCTATTGTTACTGGTGCGCTGGGTATCATTGCCCACGGTGCTGACTAATTGCGCGTATGCACCTTGGTAACTGGTGGTAGGATTGCCGGACGCGTTATTGGCTAAAGTCTTGCTGAGCTGTAGCCCTGCTAGGGCGACGGCATTGCGGTTATCACCCACCCCGCCGGTGTTGCTGGAGATGGTGAAGACATCTCCGGTTGCCGGCGTGCCGTTGATCTGGACTGTCCATCCGTTGAAACTAATGTTGCCGCCGGACGTATACACAACACCCGTCGGGGCACCCGTTCCGGTTCCCGTTACATTGAAAGTACCGGGGGCCGTGAAGGTAATGGTTACGCCGGCTTGTAGATTTACATTCAATGGCGGCTGTGTGGTGGTATCGACGGTTCCGCGACTAATCGTTGCGGAACCGGTATTTATAGCTCTCGCGGCGGTACGAATCGGTGCGGCGGCGGCAATGGTATTGGGGTCGGTTAAGGCTACGCTGACATCGCGCGCGCCATTGCGTGTCGGTAAAATTAAAAATCGATCTCCGCTGTTCGGTGTGCCGCTGGTGGTGAGGGTGATTCCAACGTTACTGAGCGCGGTAATTAACCCTGCGTTGCTAAGCCCACTGGTTGCCGTATTGGTCGTGCTATCGGTGAGCGTGTAGGTCGCCCCATTAAAGTTGACCAAGTAATTACTCGTGGTTAATTTTCCGGCATTGATGCCGGTCGTCGTAAAAGCTAAGGAACCAGTATTGTTGGCATCGCCCTTGATTAGAGGTGATGATGCAGCGATGTTAAAAAAATTACCGCCTAAATTGCCGTTCAAATCCTGGCCCAGTTGATGCTGATTATTAAAGGACTGTGCCAAACCCAGGGCGATACGGCCTAGTGAATTTTGTGCGGTTTCCAAACTGGTATTACGAAAAGACAATAAACCGCCTAATGCGCCGCCATTGGTCAGGCTCTGATCAGGAATCGGCACAAAGCTATTTCCAAAAGTATAATTGATATTTCTTTTACCCGGGTCAAGCGGGTCGTTTTGCAAAGAAAGCGTCGATGCTTTAGTGCCGATGACCAATGTTTGTCCGGTGCCTACAAATACGTTGTAACTGCCATCGGTTTGTTTAGCAATCGAGACTTTGACAATTTCATTGAGTTTAGCAATCGCCTGATCGCGTTGGTCCAACAAGTCATTGGGGGGTTGGTTGCTGAATCCCTGTGAGTCTACAATACTTTGATTTAAAGCCGCGATTTGCGAGGAGTAGGTATTGATGCTGGTGACCTGCGCCGCCAACTGCGTATCCACGCCGGAGCGAATTTCATCCAAGCGGTTAGACAGTGATTGAAAACGTGTGACTAAAGTTTCTCCGCCAGAAAGTAAGGCCTGACGTGCTGCAATGGATGTCGTATTCGCAGCGACCGTATTGGCACCGCTGAAGAAATTTTGCAGCGTCGAAGAAAGTCCCGCATTGGTATCGGCCAATAAATTGTCGATTTGGCTGACCTGCGATAAAAAAGCATCGGAAAATTGCGCTTGAGTGGAGGCGGATAACACTTGGTTTCCAAGATATTCGCTATAGACGCGGCGTACGCTCTCGATGTGCGCACCCTGACCAATAAAACCAGCGCCGGTAGCCTGAGCGAAATTCGTGGTCGGCAGGATTTCCTGACGGTTGAAACCGGGAGTGTTGGCGTTGGCGATATTGTGCTGCGCCGTCAATAGGGCGACTTGCGCGTTATTAACGGCTGTTACACCAGTATTAATGAGACCGGCCATGCTATCACTCCTGTACGGTGCCTAATTTGTCCTTACGGACCTTATCGGCTAGTTTTGCAACAAGTTAAATACAGTTTCCACGGATTATGCCGTCGCGAGCAGGAAGCTATTTTCAGCGACCCGTGAAATTTTTGCGGCATAGTTTGGATCCGTGGCATAGCCAGCGTTTTGCAGCCCTATCGCAAAATTCCTGGTTTCACCGGTATTTAGTACGGCCTGATAGCGGGGTGTTGATTTCAACAACCCGGCATAATCGCGAAATGCATCGTCGTAGGAATTGTAAGCGCGGAAGCGTTCAACATGTGCTTGCGCGACACCACTCACATATTCGGTGGTGCGGACAGTGGCTACTTTTCCTTCCCAGTTAGCTCCGGCTTTAAGACCAAACAAATTGTACGAAGGGCTGCCGTCGTCCAATTTAATTTGACGCTTGCCCCAACCGCTTTCCAATGCGGCTTGGGCCAAGATCGCTTGTGGTTTCACACCGAGCGCCTGGCCTGTGATCGTGGCATAAGGTAAGAAACGGTTGACGAATTCTTTGGGTGCGTTAGAAGCTGTGTGGAGTGCAACGGGTGCGTTTAACGGTTTTATCGGAGTCTCATTCTTGGGTAGGATGGGCAGCGGCGTTTGGGCGTTACCCGGTAAGCCTTGGCTGAATGCTTTGGGAGCTAAATTAGGTTGAATCGGTAACGGGCCATTTAACGGTGTCTCGGTTTCAGCCGGGCCGGCTTGATTGCGCGTGAGTTGCTGCACCAACGCCTTGGCTAAACCGAGGCCCTTGCCACCGGAAATTTTTTGCGAATACTGTTGATCGAGCAGTTCGGTATAAAGGCGCGTCTCGCCATTGTCGAACAAACTCTCACCGGTGCCCGTGCGCATGCTTTTGGTTAGAATATTCATGAACAGCGCTTCAAATTGCTGCGCCACCAGCTTGAGGGATTCGGGCGTGTTTTGCTTGGCTGAAAATTTCAGTTGGTCGAGTGAGTTGTTGCCGAGCAAAAGTCCGGAACTGTCCAAAGTGTTAATCATCAAAGAATCTCTAACTCGGCGCGCAAGGAGCCGGCCGCCTTCATGGCTTGTAATATCGCCAACAGATCCTGTGGGGTAGCACCGACGGCATTCAAAGCCTTAACCACTTCCCCTAACGAGGTGGAGCTGGGTAAAACCACCAGCTCGCCTTTATCGCTCTTAATTTGAATTTGCGCTTGCTGCGTGACCACGGTTTGCCCGGCAGCGAGCGGGCCCGGTTGACTGACTTGCGGCGTGTTGCTGATGGTGACGGATAAATTGCCGTGCGCAACAGCGCAGCTTTCCACCATCACCGATTGATTCATCACAATCGAGCCAGTGCGTGGGTTGAGAATAACCTTTGCGGCCATTTCGCTGGGCGTGACGTTAATACCCTCCATTTGCGCAATAAAAGCGACGCGTTGATTCATGTTGGCGGGTGCTTGAACTTGCACCAATCGACCATCCAATGCAAAAGCCGTATTCTCGCCAAACGTTTTGTTGATGGCTTGAACTACGCGCATGGCCGTTGTGAAGTCCGTTTGATGTAACTCCAAAGCAAAACCGTTACTTTGACCTAAGGCATTACTGCTCACCGAGCGCTCCACGGTGGCTCCGCTCGGAATCCGACCCGCAGAAAGATGATTGATAGTGACGCTGCTACCACCGCCCGAGGCACCGGCGCCTGCGATCAATACGCTACCTTGTGCGATGGCGTAGACATTGCCGTCGACACCCTTGAGCGGTGTCATGAGCAAGGTACCGCCACGCAGGCTTTTGGCATTGCCCAACGAAGAAACCGTGACATCAATATTTTGTCCCGGCTGCACAAAAGGCGGTAAGGAGGCGGTTACGATCACTGCCGCCACATTCTTGAGCTGCATGCTGGCAATCGCAGCAGGCGATAAATTAATACCTAAATTGGCGAGCATGGAGCCTAAACTTTGCACGGTGAAGGGCGTTTGCGTGGTTTGGTCGCCACTGCCGTCCAGACCGACCATTAAACCGTAGCCGATGAGTTGGTTGCTACGCACGCCGTAAATTTGTGCGATATCTTTAATACGCTCTGCTTGTGCGTTACCACCGCTCAGTACGAGTAAAGTAAAAAATGCGATGAACGTTTTCATGGCGTGTCCTAGAACGGTAAGAACGTTAGGAAAAATTTAGCCAGCCAACCCATGATTTGCGCCGAGTCAACGCTACCGGTGCCGCGATATTCGATGTGGGCATCTGCCACTTGGCCCGAATTAACGTTATTTCCAAAGTCGATTTGGCTGGGATTGACGACACCTGAAAAGCGGATAAATTCGGTTTCATAATTTAAACCGACTTGTTTTTCACCGCTCACGAGTAGATTGCCGTTGGCCAGGACTTCGATCACAGTGACCGTGATGGTGCCGGTAAATGTGCCGTTGGCATTGCTCTCGCCGGAACCGTCAAAGCTGTTGGCGGAATTGGTTTGTAAAGCGGCGTTTAAAAAACTCTTGCCGGGTAAACCGGTTAGTGTGGGAACCCTGAATGAATTGGCTTGGGTGCGATTAGACTTCGTGTTGCCTTTGCTCGTGGCGTTGGTTTTTTCGCTGATTTGAATGGTTAAGGTATCGCCGATGTTACGTGCACGCTTAGTTTCAAATAGGGGCGTGCTCGTGCTCGATAAAAATATAGCGCCGGGCAATGCCGGTGTGGTCGGTGGCGGTGCCGGGCGCGCACTCATGGGCTGATGCACATTCGTTGGTGGAATCGTGCTGCAAGCGGCGAGGCTGCTGAGCAAAATCGCCGCCGCGAGTATCGAATGCCATTTTTTATTCAGTAGGGTCATAACCCGCTCCTTATAACTGGCCAAGTCTTTGCAACATTTGATCCGAAGCTTGGATCGCGCGTGAATTCAACTCGAATGCGCGCTGTGTTTGGATCATATTCACCAACTCTTCGGCGACATTTACATTCGATGTTTCGGTGAAACCTTGGTTTAAAACCCCTAAGCCGGTGCTTCCCGGATTACCTGTTGTCGGCGCACCGGAGGATGCGGTTTCGAGGTAAATATTTTCTCCCTGGCTTTGCAAACCACCGGGATTTACAAAATTAGCAAGCTGTAGTTGCCCCACCTGGGTTGGCGTGGTGGTACCGGCAGCCTGTGCAGAAACGATGCCGTCGCGGCTGATGGTAACCGTCAAAGAGCCGCTGGGAATAGTGATGCCGGGTGATACGATGTAGCCGCTGGAGGTAACGATCTGGCCTTGGCTATTCAGTTGCAGGGAACCATCGCGGCTGTAACCGGTGGTGCCGTCCGGCAATTGAATTTGAAAAAAACCATTGCCGTTAACGGCGAGGTCAAGGGCATTGCCGGTCTGAATTAAATTACCTTGAGAAAAAATGCGCTCGGTCGCGACCGGACGTACACCGGTACCCAATTGCAAGCCGGAGGGGATATCCGATAGTTGCGAAGATTTTGCGCCCGGTTGACGCAAAGTTTGATACAGCAGGTCCTCGAATACCGGGCGACTGCGTTTGAAGCCGTTGGTGCTGACGTTGGCCAAGTTATTGGCGACGACATCGATCGCCATTTGCTGTGCATCGAGTCCCGTTTTAGAAATCCAGAGTGAACGAATCATTTTATTTATCCATTTTGTGACAAGATTTGAGCGGCCTTAGCATCGTTTTGCTCCGCTTTTTGCAATAGCTTCATGTGTAAATCAAACTGTCGGGATAGCGAAATCATATTGACCAACGCTTCTGAGGCGCTGACGTTGCTGGATTCCAAGCCGCCGCTATGTAAGGTGATTGTGTCGTTCACATCCGCCGTACCGCCATCGCGCAGATGAAATAAACCATCGTCGCCACGCACCAAATTTTCTTCCGGTGGATTAACCAGTTTGAGGCGGCCGATCTCGGTAATTTGGTTTTTAGCACCGCTGGACGGCAAGGTACTGACGGTGCCATCTTTGGCGATGGTAATCTCCGAATCGGGCGGTACCGTTAAGGTGCCACCGGTGGAAAGTACATTCAGCCCAGTGCGGGTTTGCACTAGGCCATTGGCGTTGATGGCGAGACTGCCGTAGCGCGTATAAGCTTCTTTACCATTCTCACCTTGTACCGCAATCCAACCCTTGCCGTTGATGGCGACATCCAGATCGCGCCCTGTGGTTTGAATCACCCCCGGCTTAAAATCGGAACCGACGGTAGAGTCCACGACATAGGCGCGCGTGGCGAGGTCACCGCCGACAACAGCTACGGAACGGAACGCATCGACCTGCGCACGAAAACCGCTAGTGGTGACATTCGCTAAATTTTGCGCAACCGTCGCCTGTTGCGCCAGAATATGCTTGGCGCCGGTCATGGCAATGTAGATCATGCGATCCATGCTGAGTCGCCTCGGCTTATCTCAAGTTCACAAGTGTTTGCAACACTTGATCTTGGGTTTTAATGGTTTGCGCATTGGCTTGATAAGAACGTTGCGCGGTAATCATATCGACCAATTCTTTGGTTAAATCCACATTGGAATCTTCCACGGCGGAAGATTGCAACACACCCAGGCTACCGCTACCAGGCGTGCCCGGCAACGGCTGACCAGAATCGGAAGATTCCGCCCAAACGTTGTTACCCAAAGGCTCTAAGCCATTCGGATTTCTAAAGTTGCTGAGCTCGACTTGACCCAACAGCAGTGTTTGACCATTGGAATAACGTCCCGTGATAATACCGTCGCGGCCGATGTTGAAACCGGTTGGTCGCCCAGAGGTAAAGCCGTTTTGTGTGAGCTGATTAATGCCGTATAAAGTACCGAATTGTGTCGAACCGGAAAAGACAAAACTCGATGCCGGGATGGCCGCAAGATTGGCCGCTCCAGTGCCTAATTGGGCCGTGGTGAGTGTCGGCAGGGTGACCGTGGAAGAGGTCAGTGCGCCTGTTGAGGCACTGAAAGCAAGCGCTCCCAGCGGGGCGGTCGAGGCGGGTACTGCCGGCGGACCAACGACCGCAGGTGTGTAGTTGAGGACTGTTGTTGCGCCGCTCGGGTTGGTGAGCGTTCCATAGACATTCCAATTGTTGTTGCTTGTTTTTGCAAAATACAAGCCCACGCTCTGTTCTCCGCCTAAAGCATCGTACAACGTCAAAGAAGTCGATTGCGTGTAAGACGTTGGATCCGTTGGATTAAAGGCGGCTGTTGCAACAACCGGGGAACGTGAATCCAAGTTAACGCCGACACCAATCGAGGAGGTGACTTGCGGTGATAGATTGTTGGTTGGAATTTGTAAATTGCTCAAGGCTCCGCCTGAAATCACACCGTTGATCGCGGGTCGTCCGGTTAAATTCGCTCCGGCGGCATTGACCAGGAAGCCCTGTTTATCCTGTTGAAACTGGCCGTTACGCGAGTAAACAGTACTACCTTGGTTGCTAAGTCGAAAGAAACCTTGACCGCTGATGGCGATATCCAGT
The DNA here is from genome assembly GCA_043783305.1 of Betaproteobacteria bacterium. Lineage (GTDB taxonomy): Bacteria > Pseudomonadota > Gammaproteobacteria > Burkholderiales > Thiobacteraceae > RBG-16-58-11. Next base: position 21,077 of record JAYVZN010000117.1, on the reverse strand, counting down.
GGATTATTGGTGCCGGTAATATTGCCCTGCGTAAATTGCTGTGTGATGGTTGAAATCTGGGTACCGATACCGACTTGAATTCCGCCGGCACCCGCCAAGGAATTAGCGAAAACATCGGAGAACTGGGTTTGTGATGACTTAAAACCGACGGTGCTTGCGTTGGCAATATTGTTGCCCAGTGAGTCGAGATTTTTGGATGCCGCATTTAATCCCGATAATCCTTGCTGAAAACTCATGATTTTCTCCTTCGTTACAAGACTTGTTTGACTTGGGAAAGATTAATTGCACCCAAGCCGTCGATATTTAATTGCGCACCCTGCGCGCCGAGGGTAACGCTGTTGACGCGGCCATAAGCGAGAGGTGTAATATTCGAAACCGCTTTACCGGCGGCGCTGGCCTGTACTTCATAAGTGTATTTTCCATTGGCTAAAGCGTTACCACTATCGTCCGAGCCGTCCCATTGAAATTTAACAAGCCCGCTTGTTTGTTGTCCGAGGTTTGCGGTATGTACTGCGGCACCAGCCGAGTTGTGGATGGTGATGGTGAGTTGGTCTACCGCTTGTGGTAGCTCCACCGCGGCCAGGGCGGTGCCTTGTGTTAGCTCGATACTTTTTCCTTCCACGAGAACACCACGCCCGATAACACTCGCGGCTTGCAGCGACTGAGCTTGCGCGAAGGAGTTGGAAAGACCGCTGACTAATTCGGATAATTTATTAATTCCCGTAACGGTAGAAAGTTGTGCCAATTGCGAGGTGACTTCAGAATTTTGTAAGGGGTTTAACGGATCTTGATTACGAATCTGCGCAACCAATAATTTAAGAAAGCGATCTTGCGTGGCCTGGATAGAGTCCGTATTAAGTGTTCCTGAAGCGCTGCTGGCTGAAGCGGCGGCGGTGTTGCTGCTGCTGGTCGTGTTGGCGACGGGTGTCATGCGATTCTCCTAGAGCTTATTGGCCAATGGTCAGCAACCGGCTGAGCATGGTTTTGGTGGTATTAATCACGTCCACATTGGTTTGATAAGAACGCGAGGCTGAAATCATATTCACCATTTCATCCACCGGATTGACGTTAGGGTAGGTGACATAACCCTGTTGGTCAGCCGTGGGATGTTTGGGATCGTAGACGCGGCGTGGTGGCTCTTGGTCTTCGACAATTTGACTGACTTGTACCGTGGCACCATTTTTTAATTGATTGCCGCTCACCGCTACAGCTTGAAATACCACGTGCCGCGCACGATAGGGTTGGCCGGTGGAGCTGGTTGTGGATTCGGCGTTGGCTAAATTGCTTGCTACCACGTTGAGGCGTTTCGATTGTGCATCAAGCGCACTGCCGGCAATATTAAGAACGTTGAGCAGCGACATAACGATTAACCTCGAATGGCGGTGAGTAGACCGCGGAATTGGCCGCTAAGCGCGCGCACTGTGGTTTCGTAACGAAAAGCGTTCTCCGCCAACTTCGCGCGCTCCACATCCAAATTGACGGTATTGCCATCAATGTTGGGTTCCGAGGTGCTGCGATATAAAGGGCGGGCGCCGAGCGTATTCCCAGCATTGGATTGCTGGTGGCCTTGCTGGGTGGTATCGAGTTTCAGATTCCCGGAGCGTTTGCCGGTAATGCGTTTTAATTCCTGCTCAAAATTAATATCGACCGCTTTGTAATTCGGTGTATCCGCATTCGCGATATTAGAAGCCAGCAATTGTTGGCGATAACCGCGCAACTTGAGTGCTTGGGTTGGAAAGTCAAATTCTTGATCGAGTTTACTGAGTAGCATGATGTTTCCCTTTGCTGAAGCTAAGAGCATCAATCGTGCCAGACAAATATTTTCTTCTAGAATTAGAATATTAAGTAATTTGGGGTGACTTAGGTACGGGAATTAAACAAGGGTCGGCACGGATAAAGCGGCAAAGCTTGCCGGGGGCGGCAAGCTTTGCAGTGGGTGAATCGGTGCGACGAGGAGAATTATTGGATGGAATGCAAAACAGCGGCAACCATAAATCGGAATGGGGTATCGGTTGCATCGCAGCGTATGACCTCAATGATAGCTTGCAAGGGCGGTGTACCTGAATCGTTAGGCGGCAGTAGTTTGATTTCTAGTGATTGTGCGGGTTTCAACGCGACCGGGCAATCGAAACGGATACCGGCCACGCTGAGATTCAGTGCAAAGCCGAGCAACTCACGACCATCCAAAAAAATTTGCAGCGAGCAGTTGATAGGAATGCGCCGCCCAGATCGTTTTTCCAATCCTAATGTCATTACGGGTTACCACCAAGAGGGAGCATTATTGTAGGACATTTTTCACGGTAGGCTATACTGTACTCTATTTAAGGATTGGTTTTGAAGCTCGTACTATTTGATTTGGACAACACCCTATTAAGCGGCGATAGCGATTTTGAGTGGGCGCAATTTTTAATCACGCAGGGCGTACTCGATCGTGAGATCTACGAAGCGCGCAATCTTGAGTTTTACCAGCAATACAAAGACGGTACTCTCGATATCCACGCTTTTCTCAACTTCCAGTTAAAACCGCTGGCACGTCATTCGCGCACGCAACTCGATGCATGGCATGCGCAATTTATGCAGAGTCGTATTTTGCCCATGATCGAGGAACCTGCCCGTGCCCTAGTCAAGCAGCACCACGATGCCGGGCATATCATGGCTATTGTGACCGCGACTAATAGCTTTGTCACTACGCCCATCGCGCGCGAATTCGGTGTGGCGCATTTAATCGCGACCGAGCCGGAGCAAATCAACGGTAAATTCACTGGTAGGGTTGCTGATATTCCTTGTTTTCGGGAAGGTAAAGTGCAGCGCTTAGAGGCTTGGCTAAAGGAGCAAGGCACGGAGCGCAACGACATCGAACGTAGTTGGTTTTATAGCGATAGCCATAATGATTTATTTTTAATGGAATGGGTCAGCGACCCGGTAGCGGTAGACCCCGATCCGCAATTAACCCAAGTGGCGCAGGCACGGTCATGGCCGATTTTGTCGCTTCGCTGAGGCCTTATTTTACTCCGCAGGGCAATTTGTTGGTTCGGGATGAATCGTGTGATTTTTTTAAAAAGCTAAACCGATAACATCATGAAAATTAAACTGCCGCGTGCCTTGGATATGCGCATTATGCTCAGTATCGCGCTGCTGCAATTATTATTGGTGAGTGCATTTTCAGTATTTTGGGTATTGGAGGAAGTGGGTAGCCAAATTACTAATCGACAAATCGTTGCGCATAAGATGCTGGCCCTGATTGTGCCTTCGGTTGAGCGCGCCGTGTATGAGAAAAATCCAGTCGAGTTGAAGCGCTACCTAAATCGTGTTGGATCCGACCCGCTGGTCAATAGTATTGTAATTAAAGATTTTGCGGGTCACGTACTTTTTAATCAATCCGCGTCGATGGAGCCTCTGCACCCGTTGGCAAAATGGTTTAAATCAAATTGGATGCAGCAAGGCGTGTCCACTCAACTGTGGCACGACGGTATTCCTTTGGGGTTTATGTCCATAAAACTATCCAATCAGGCGGTGAATCAAGATATCCGAAATTTACTGGAAAATGTCACTTATCTATTATTGATATTGCTGGCGTTGGATTTAATCGCGATACAAATCTTGGTTAAATTATTTATCTCTCCCATCGGCTCGCTTACGCTCATGGCGCAGGCTTTTACCCAAGGTCATTTGGACACCATAATTGTCCCGGATGAGCGCGCTAGTGAAGAGGTGCAGCATCTCACGACAGCGTTTATTGAATCGGCCAAGATCATGCGGCAACAGATCGACGATTTAGAGCACGCACGCGGGCAATTAGCCGGTAATGAGTTGCGCCTACGCAATTTAGTGAACCATATGCACGAAGTGCTGCTGGAGTTGGATCGAGTCGGCCATATTTTATTTTTAAATCCCGCGTGGGAGAGGCTAACGGGTTATGCCGTCGATGCCTGCTTAAATAAACCGTTTACGCATTTTCTGATACAACCACAGCACCAAGCTTATTTTGTAGAGGGCCGTTTAGAGCAATTGCCGACTTTAAACATGCAAATCGAGGTGCGCGCGCAGTCCGGTGAGTCGGTGTGGTTGAGCATGAGTTCAACGGTGCAGCGCAACGACCAAGGGATATTTTATGGCCTAGTAAGCACGTTGGAGGATATCAGCGAAAATTTAAAATTACAGTCCTTGCAACGCGAACACGAACAGGATTTGTATCGTCTAACCATTACCGATCCGCTCACGGGTGCCTACAACCGCCGTCATTTTGACGAGATGCTGAGCCACATGATGGCGATGGACTTTCCAAAGGGACGTCAGCTCGCGCTGATTATCTTCGATATTGATGGCTTCAAGTTTATCAACGACACTTATGGTCACCCGGTGGGTGACACGGTATTAGTGACCGTGGCTAAAAAATTGACTAGTCGTTGCGATGGGCTGACGGTGGCGCGTTTGGCAGGCGATGAATTTGCCGTGGTGCAACAAAATACCAGTGAAGAAGAAGCCAAGGCGCTGGCGCGGCATTTGCATCAAGAGCTTTCCAATATTGTGATACAGCTGGCGGTCGGGGAATTACGTATTCAAACATCCGTTGGGGTCGCGCTGGCACCGGCGTACGGTAAAACACCGCAAGACTTGATGCGTGCGGCGGATGTGGCCCTATACCACGCTAAAAAAAGTGGGCGGAACCGTGTCGATACACTGTCAAAAGACATGGGTGAAGCGATCATGGATATTTTTTCGCAAGGCTTTGAACTGCGAAATGCACTGAACAACGGCATGATTGCTCCTTTTTTACAGCCGATTTACGACCTGAACAAAAACGAGGTAATGGCGTATGAGGTTCTCACGCGACTAAAGCGTGGCGATACCTATGTTCCTGCGGATGAGTTTGTATTAATTGCTGAGGATTTAGGGCTGATCCGCGAAATGGATTTGTTCATTATTAATAAAGCGTTGCTGGCGGTGCCTAAAGGCGTGCATTTATTCGTCAATATTAGTATGAACTCATTCTTTGCACCGCAATTTCGGGATGAATTTCGTGCTTTACTCCGATCCCCGCAGGCGCAAGGTCGTTTGCTTACCATTGAATTTACCGAGCGCCAAACGACGGAAATGACCGATGATTTTTTCGAGCTATTGGCGGCCTTGCGTGCCGGCGGCTGTAAGATCGCCTTGGATGATTTTGGCGCGGGTTATTCTACTTACAGTTATTTACGCAAACTCAAACCGGATTTTGTCAAAATCGACGGCAGCTTTGTACAACACATGTTAGAAAATCGGGAGGATCTTAAAATTGTAGAGCATATCCGCGAACTTTCCGCCTTTTTTGGGGCAAAAGCAGTCGCCGAGCACGTAGAGGACCTTAAAACGGTAGAGTTATTGCAGCGCCTGGGGGTAGATTTTGCGCAAGGTTATTATTACGGCAAGCCGAAAATGATTGACGAATATATGCCTCAAGGGGAGAGGAATTAAAACCTGCCGCGGCTTGGAATCTGGAATTTCTCCCTATTCTTCAATTTTTATACTTCTCGGGTATCTGTCCCCGTTCAGTAATGATGTAGTAAACTTCGCGCATGATTCAAAAGCTGATACGCCGTTTCTTTAATAAAAAAAATACGGTCGGCGGCCAAGCCGTCATTACTTCCCAGCGCAAGCACGGCATTCCCCGCGACCGCATTAGCCCTTGCGCACTCAACGTGTGCAAGGAGCTGCGCGCGCGCGGCTTTGTGGGATTCGTCGTGGGTGGTGCCGTGCGCGATTTGTTGTTGGGCCAAGAACCCAAGGACTACGATGTCGCCACCGATGCCACGCCGGAACAAGTGCGTGATACCTTTCGGCGCTCGCGCATCATTGGACGGCGCTTCCGTATTGTGCACGTAATGTGCGGTCGTGAAACCATCGAGGTCACTACGTTTCGTGCGCAAGCAGCTCCGAGCAACCCTGAAGATGACGACGAGGGCGATGAAGATCAACGGAAAAATGATACGGGGCGCTTGTTACGCGATAACGTGTTCGGCACCCAATTCGAAGATGCCGCGCGGCGTGATTTTACGGTAAACGCGCTGTATTACGATCCCGTAAAACAGGAAGTTTGGGATTATTTAGACGGCATGCAGGATTTAAAACAAGGCGTGTTGCGCATTATCGGCGATGCCGAAACACGTTACCGCGAGGACCCGGTGCGGATGCTGCGTGCGGTGCGTTTGGCGGCCAAACTCAATTTTAAAATAGATTCAGCGACGCAGAAACCAATTCGCGCGCGCGCGGATTTACTACAGGATGTACCCAAAGCGCGCTTGTTCGACGAAATGCTAAAGATGTTTCACTCCGGCCATGCGCTGGCAAGCGCGCAACGCATGCGCGAAGAAGGTTTGCATCATGGCGTATTGCCTTTATTGGACGCGATCCTGGAGCAACCGATGGGCAAACGCTTTATCACGCTGGCTTTGCAATCGACCGACCAACGTGTGAATGCGGATAAACCAGTCTCCCCTGCTTTTTTATTTGCAACCCTAATGTGGCACGAGGTGCTGACTCGCTGGAAACACTATCAAGTGGAACAAGATATGCGCCCCTTATCCGCACTGACCGAAGCGATGGATGATGTAATTCAAATTCAAGTCGAAAATTTAGCTATTCCGCGTCGTTTTACTACAGGCATGCGCGAAATTTGGAGCATGCAGCCACGTTTTCTGCAGCGCGCGGGGCAGCGCCCCTTCCGCTTGGTGGAAAATCTTAAATTTCGCGCTGGTTTCGATTTTTTGCTGTTGCGCTGCGAAAGTGGAGAGCTTGAAAAGGAGGTCGGCCAATGGTGGGAGCGTTTTCAGCATGCAAACGATGCGGAGCGTGGACAGATGTTGCTGAAAGATGAAACACCGGTGCGTAAACGGCGGCGGCGTAAAAAATCTACACCAGTCCACCCGGCAATCGAAGACTAGACTCTAAGCGCACCGTCATGAACAACCCCGCAGCATCACGTGCTTTCGTCGCACTGGGCAGTAATTTGGCTGAGCCCGAGGGGCAGGTTAAAATGGCTCTTGCGGCGTTAGCCTGTTTGCCGTTGACGCACTTACGCGCGCAGTCTGCGCTCTATCGGTCAACCCCGGTGGGCTATGCCGAGCAACCGGATTTCATTAATGCGGTCGCGTTGGTTGAAACGGCGCTGTCCGCACACGATTTGTTACAATCCCTGTTCAGTATTGAGCGTGATTTCGGGCGTATTCGCGATTTTCGCAATGCGCCGCGCACTTTGGATTTAGACCTTTTGGTATACGGGGACTTGATAGTGCACGAAGCCGGTTTAACGCTGCCGCACCCTCGAATGCATGAACGTGCTTTTGTCCTGATTCCTTTACTTGAAATTGCGCCGGACTGTGTGATTCCGGGTAAAGGTCAGGCGGCTGATTGGCTTCGGCAAGTGAGTGAACAAACGATCATCTGTGTTTCATGATGCGGGTGGAGCGCTATCGCTATATTGTGGTGGAGGGGCCGATTGGTGTTGGTAAGACCAGTTTAACCAAGAAGCTGGCTCAGACGCTGAACGCCGAGGCGTTGCTGGAGGACGCGGATGCCAATCCTTTTCTCCCCAGGTTTTATCAAAACATGGAGCGCTATGCGTTAGCCACGCAATTATTTTTCTTGTTCCAACGTGTTGAACAAGTACGTGCGATGAAGCAAGGTGATTTGTTCGGCGCAACGACCATTGCGGATTTTATCCTCGACAAAGATCCGCTGTTCGCGCGCATGACTTTGTCGGACGAAGAATTTCATCTGTACCAGCAAATTTATACGCACTTGAAGCCGCAAACGGTGAATCCGGATTTAGTGATTTATCTCCAAGCACCGATAGATGTTTTATGTGACCGAGTGCAACGGCGCGGTTTAAGTTACGAGCGCCCTATAAAGGCAGATTATTTGGAACGTCTAGCTGAAAGCTACAGCCGTTATTTTTATCAATACGAGGCATCGCCCTTACTGATTGTGAACAGTGAAAATCTGAATTTTGTGGATGATGAACGAGACTACGAGTTATTGTTGACCCGCATTCAAGAGATGCGGGGCGGTCGCGAATTTTTCAATCGAGGTGATTAATGCGTACCACGCTCAGTACTTTACATAAAATGGCGCGCGAGGGCCGTAAGATCGCGGCGCTCACTTGCTATGACGCAAGCTTTGCCAAAATTTTGGAGGCGGCTGGTGTTGATATCTTACTCGTCGGTGATTCGTTGGGAATGGTACTGCAAGGGCACGAATCGACTTTGCCGGTGACCTTGGAGCAGATGCTGTATCACGTCGAGAGTGTCGTCCGTGGTTCGACTCAGGCTTTTATCGTGGCCGATATGCCCTTCGGCAGCTACCAAGATGATCCGCGGGCGGCTTTCCGCAATGCCAGTCAATTGCTGCGCGCTGGCGCGCACATGGTCAAGTTAGAAGGGGGCCGGGTTATGGTAGAAACCACGCGTTTTCTAGTTGACCGTGGAATTCCGGTCTTCGGCCATTTGGGGCTAACACCGCAAGCCGTGCATCAATTAGGCGGTTATCACGTTCAAGGTAAACAGGAAAATGACGCAAAGCAACTGCAAATCGATGCCCTGGACTTGTGCGCCGCCGGTGCTGGCTTGCTGTTGTTGGAATGTATTCCAGCCAGCTTGGCACGTGCGGTGACGGCGGCGATCCCCAGGCCCACTATAGGGATCGGAGCGGGACCGGATTGTTCCGGTCAGGTCTTGGTGTTGTACGACATACTGGGTATTTACAGTGGCAAAACACCGAAGTTCGCTAAAAATTTTTTGGTGGATGGAGCGGATATCCAGCATGCTGTAGCGCAATACGTTAAGGATGTTAAAGCGCAAAAATTCCCCGGTGCGGAACACATTTTTTAGCGCATCAGGAATCCGCCTCTCCCGCCTGACGGAATTTAAATCGTGGATATTATTCATTCTATTTCTGCTTTAAGGCAACGCCTAAGTACCGCAGGAACGGTGGCTTTTGTTCCCACAATGGGTAACTTGCACGCCGGGCATTTAAAATTAGTGCGTGATGCACGGGCCTACGGCACCACCGTAGTGGTGAGTATTTTTGTTAACCCGCTGCAGTTCGGCCCGCAAGAGGATTTTCACACTTATCCACGTACCTTGGAAGCCGATTGCCAGCAGTTGCGTGAAGCAATGTGCGATGTGGTATTCGCGCCCAGCGTGTTAGAAATGTACCCCACCGCTCAGCGGGTTGAAGTTTTAGCCTCGCCGATCGCGCATGAACTCTGCGGCGCATTTCGTCCCGGCTTCTTTCAAGGCGTAGCGACGGTGGTCACCAAACTATTTAATATCGTGCAGCCGACAGTTGCGCTATTCGGCAAAAAAGATTACCAGCAGTTATTCATAATCCGGGACATGGTGCAGCAGCTTAATTTTCCAGTATGGATTGTGGCGGTTGAAACGATGCGCGCGACGGATGGCTTAGCGTTATCTTCACGTAATGTTTATTTATCGGAAGCTGAACGGCAACAAGCACCACAGCTATACAGCGCATTGCAAACCGTGGCGGCGCAACTCCAAGCCGGTGCGTGCGTTGGATCAATTTTGGAGCAGGAAACGTCTAGTCGATTGAACGCCTTAGGCTGGCGTGTGGATTACATCGCCGTTCGGGATGCGAATACCCTGCTATCTCCTGTGACCACTACGCGGTTCTTTGTCGTACTTGGCGCGGCTTGGCTTGGTAAGACGCGCTTGATCGATAATGTCGAAGTTTCTACCGAAATTTAATGTGCGATGAAAACAATCGGCAAGCCATACTGGGCCGAGTGCTGGATTTAAAACTATTTGTTTATAAGGACGCTTGCTAAACTCGCCAGAGATAAGCATCCATACTCAGACCGGAATACTGATAGGGTGGACGATATCGATGGGCGCTATTGCCATCCGCGGCTCCTAAGGCAACAAACAGCGGGAAAATGTGCTCTTCGGACGGATGAGCTTGCGCGCCATTGTGGGTGGAGCGATAGGCTAGCAAGGCCGCGTTATTCCGTGCGGCTAATTGCTCAGCAACCCAGTCCGTAAATGTTTGCGCCAGCGGTAGCGGCGCTTGACCCGCGTCAGCTTGCCAATCCAACCAGTCAAAATTATGTGTAATCGAACCCGAGGCGACAATGAGAACGCCTTCTTCGCGCAAAGGTGTCAGTGCTTGACCCAGTTTAAAATGCGCTGCTGGATCGGCATCGCGTATCAGCGCGAGCTGCGTCACCGGCACATTGGCCTGCGGATACATCGCCGACAATGGTGCCCAAGCACCATGATCTAACCCGCGATTGGGGTGGATATCCGTTGCCATACCGGAAGCCGAAAGTAATTTCGCGACACGTTCGGCTAACACCGGTGCGCCCGGCGCAGGATACTGCAGGCGGTAGAGCGCGGGTAAGAAGCCCGTGAAATCGTGCATGGTCTGTGGTGCGCCGGACAAACTGACGGTTGGTTGTCGTGCTTGCCAATGCGCTGACACCGCCAGGATCGCCGCCGGATGGGGTATCTGTTGCCCCATTTCGCGCCAACAAGCGACGGTATCTGGAGCTTTCAACAAGGTATCCGGTGTACCGTGAGAAACAAAAACGACAGGCATGCGCACTGATATATCCGGTTTCAATTGCGGTTAAAATAAAAGCAGATTTATTCTTTTAGAGTAGAAAAACTACGTTGGCTTTGGGCGGTCATGGCGCATCTCGCCGTAACCAGGATGGATGACTGGGTAGTACGAAACACAACAAGCCCAAAAAAAAGTAATCGAGCATTTGATTAACGGATGACCATTCCTGAAGAATGTAATGGCCAACCAAAAGGCTGAGCATAAATAAAAACCAACCGTACACAGCCGGCTGTTTGTAGCGGTTGTTGATCAAGGCAAAACCAAGGCTAATCTCGATGAACGGTATTAGTTGTAAATAGGCATTAACCAGTGAAGGGGGAAGTTGAATTCGCAAGTCGCCCTGAAATAGCTTTGAGTAGTATTCAGCGAAACCACCGTGACTAAAAAACTTACTGGTTCCCGCAGTAAACAAAATGGTAATCATCACAATTCGGACCATGCGTTCAGCGTCTTTAAACGTTACTTGTTTAATCATGTTCTTTACATAAAGGAAATTTTTAATTGTTTGGACGGGTGGATGAAGCCGCTACTAGCCGAAATTTAATGAGTACCTCATTGGCCACCGTGTTGAAATCGGCCCATAAACCTTCGCCAATGCCATAGTCGCCGCGCTGCAGCACAAAACTACCGTCGAGCACGGCGTGGCGACCTTCCTGGTGAAACATCGCTTGGGTTGTTACCTCGCGTGTTCTACCTTTAATGCTCATTTTGCCGGCTACTTCAAACCGATTATTGCCCAGTGGTTTGATCGAAGAGGTTACAAACTGAACGGTGGGGAATACCTTTGTGTTGAACCAAAGTTTACCCGCCACTTCATCGTTGGCCTCGTCGGAACCGGTATCGATGCTGGCGAGTTCTATGTTGATTTCTGCTTTGGCGAGTGCGGGCTTGGTTGGATCAAAATTAAGTTTCCCATTGAAACGCTTAAAGCGGCCTTCGAGGGGAACATTCATTTGCCGATACACGAAGAACATTGTACTTTTGTCGGTTTGGAGCAGATTGAATTCCGTTGCCTGCACACTAAAGGCGGCAATAGCCACGACAAAGCCGGAGAAGCGTCCAAGTTTCTGAGCGATGATGCGCATAGTCAGTCTCCTAAAGTTTTTGAATGAAAGGCAACATACGCGCCAGAATATCGTTACGCTCAATAAGGTGATGTTTCATAACCGCCGTTACATGAAGTAAGAGCAATCCGGCTAAGCTAAAGTTGAGTGTCTGATGCACCGTGGTGAGCGTCTCTCCCAGCGCTTTGTTCTTTCCCAGAAGATCGGGTAACGGTAACAGTCCGAAGTACACCGTTTGGAAACCCTTAGCCGAGCTCATCAACCAACCGCTAAGCGGTACGGCGATCATTAGGACATAGAATAAGACGTGCGCAAGCTTTGCCATGCTCTGCTGCCAAGCTGGAATAGCGGTGGCCGATGCGGGTGGACGATGGGTGAGGCGCCATGCAAGACGAAACCACAACAACAGAAAAATGGTTACACCCGCCCATTTGTGCCAAGAGTAGAGTTTGAGCTTGACGGGCGATAGCGATAGATCGCTCATATACAGGCCGACCGAAAAGGTCGTAATAATCGCGAGCGCCATCAACCAATGCAGGCCAATAGCCGTGCGGGTATAGCCGACGGACGGCTTCATGTGTGCACTCCAAAAAAATTAAATTGGCTCAATGGACGTACTGTACGCAAGCTGACGAACAAGAAATAGCCTACAATTAACAAATTATTGTTGCTAAATATACAACAATCAAGCGGGGTATACATGGATCGTCTGGACGGTATGCGGCTCTTTGTCCGGGTGGCTGAACTGGGTAGCTTCTCGGCCGTGGCGCAGCAAATGAATGTGGCGCGATCCGTTGTCACACGCCAAGTGGCCGCTTTGGAAACACATCTCGGTACCAAATTACTGGCCCGTAGTACGCGCTGCTTAAGTCTCACGACCGCCGGTGCGGGCTACCTTGAAAAATCACGTGAAATACTGAGCTTAGTGGAGGCTGCCGAAGCCGGCTTGACGGACGACCGGCAGGCCGCGCGCGGTCATATCCGGATCACGCTGCCTTTTTCTTTTGGTATCCAACAATTGGTGCCGATGTTTGGTGATTTTATGGCGATGAATCCGGAAATATCGTTCGAATTAGAGTTTGGTGACCACCGGGCCAATGTGATTGAAGGTGGCTATGATTTAGCGATTCGTATTGCGGAGCGTTTGGATCCGGGAGACGTGGCACGAAAGATCGGCAGTAGCCGAAGGGTTATCGTTGCCGCTCCGGAGTATTTGAAACAATTTGGACGACCAAAACGACCGGAAGACCTCATTCAGTACGAATGCTTCGGTTATTTGTTGAGCGCGCGTTCTAGTTGGGCCTTTGAAATGAACGGTGAAACACGTTTTTTCCCCGTTAAAAATAGGCTCCAAGCTAATAGTGGTGAGGCTTTGTTGGCGGCCGCGATTCGTGGTCTCGGCATTACCAACGCGCCAACTTTTGTAGCCGAGTCAGCCGTGCGTACGCGTAAATTAGAAATTTTGTTGCACGAGTTTTCATTGCCGGAACTTGGAATTTACGCCGTCTTTCCAAGCAATCGTTATGTACCGCATCGTATTCGATCATTGGTCGAGTATCTTGCTCAGCGCATTGGACCTAAACCGCCGTGGGATGAAGTATTGAATATGAAGTCGGTGTGAAAATTGGGTGCACTCGGAATTACGCGCTGGGTTTTTTTTCCAGTAGACGCGTAATTTTCTCTAGGATTGTGCGGGGCTCTAGTTTGCGCAGGCAATCCAAATGTCCCAGTGGGCACTCGCGCTTAAAACAGGGGCTGCATTCCAAATTAAGACTTACGATACGCGCCTTGAGCGATAAAGGAGGCGTGAATTCCGGGCTGCTGGAGCCGTAAATGGCGACTAAGGGAATATTCAGAGCGGCGGCTATGTGCATTAAACCGGAGTCGTTGCTGACGACGGCATCGGCGCAGGAGAGTAAGTCAACAACTTCATCTAAACTGGTTTTACCACAGAGATTTTGGCATAAATTGCCGCTGGTTCTATTCAACGTATCGCCCAAGGCTTGGTCTTTGTTGGAGCCCACGAGCCAGATTTGAAAACCTTGTGCTTGCAGTGTTTTTGCTAGGGCGGCGAAGTGTTCTTCCGGCCAGCGTTTGGCGGGACCGTATTCTGCGCCGGGGCAGAAGGCGATGATAGGGATTTCGGTCGAAAGATTTAGGCGCGCAAGGGTGGCATCGCGTTGTGGTTCATTTACACGCAAGGCTGGTGAGGGTAGGGGCCGCGTTAGCGGCTGCGTTTGCGGCTCGGCTAGGCGGGCGAAGCGCTCAACCATCAGCGGTGTCGCCAGTTCATCCAAGGAGTGCGTGTCGTTGAGTAGGCCGTAGCGCATTTCACCGACAAAGCCGGTGCGTTGCGGAATTCCGGCTAAAAATGGCAGCAGTGCCGATTTCAACGAATTGGGAAGCACCAGAGCTTGGTCGTAACCACGTTTTTTAAGTCGACGTGCGGCGTGCCAACGTTCGCGCAGGCGTACTTCACCGTGGCCGAATGGGTTAACCAATACTTCGTTCACTTCGGGCATGCGCCGTAAGAGCGGAGCCACCCAGGGAGGGGCGTAGACATCGATGGTGGAAATGGGGAAGCGTTGCTTAAGCCGCATCAGCAGCGGCTGCGCCATGACCGTATCGCCGACCCAGGAGGGTGCGATGATGAGAATTTTTTTCAAGGTAGAGAGTTTAGGTTCATCCGTGGGTTGGTACGTCCTTAAGTTTGTATAGTGTGCCGCAATAAGGGCACAACGCCTCTCCCGTTTTTTCGATGGGTAGGTATACACGTGGATGTGCATTCCACAACAGCATGTCCGGCATCGGGCAGTGCAGCGGCAATTGGCTCAGGTCTATTTCGATGGCACGTTGCTTATTTTCTTGGAGTTCGCTCATGAGGCCTTTCAAAGGTGCGCAAGCCAGTCTTGGTGCTGGGGTGACTTACCGGTTACGCAGTCAAAGAACATGGCTTGCAGTCGGGTGGTGATAGGGCCGCGTTGGCCTGCGCCGATGCAGCGTCGGTCCAACTCGCGAATTGGTGTGACTTCGGCGGCAGTGCCGGTGAAGAAGGCTTCGTCGCAGCAATATACTTCGTCGCGCGTAATGCGCTTTTCGATGACGGGTACGCCGATTTCCGCCGCGAGTTGGATGATGGTGTCGCGCGTAATGCCTTCCAGGCACGAGGTCAGATCGGGCGTGTAGAGCTTGCCTTGCTTGACGATGAAAATATTCTCGCCCGAGCCTTCGGCGACATAGCCGTCCACATCCAGCAGAAGCGCTTCGTCGTAACCGTCCTGCGCGGCTTCTTGGTGCGCGAGAATGGAGTTGGTATAGCTGGAGCTGGCTTTGGCGCGGCACATGGTGACGTTCACATGATGCCGGGTGAAGGACGAGGTTTTGACGCGGATGCCGTTTTCGAGTGCTTCTTTACCCAAGTAGGCACCCCAGGGCCAAGCGGCAACGATGACGTGGGTGGAAAGCGTTTTGGCGGAAATACCCATAGCCTCCGAACCATAGAACGCCATTGGGCGCAGGTAACCGGATTCGAGTTTATTGTCGCGCACGGCGGCTTTCTGCGCTTCCATCAGGATCTCGCGGTCATAGGGCATTTTCATGCCGAAAATATGCGCCGAGTTAAAGAGGCGGTCCGTGTGCTCCTTGAGACGAAAAATCGCCGTACCCTGCGCTGTTTTATAAGCGCGCACACCTTCGAAAACAGCCATACCGTAGTGCAGGGAGTGGGTTAGTACGTGGGTAGTCGCCTCGCGCCACGGTACCATTTTACCGTCGTACCAAATCCAGCCGTCGCGATCCGACATCGACATCTTGCTTGCTCCAATAACAATGAAAGTGGCTATTGTAGCGTGAACGGCGGATTAAGAGCAGGGGAGGAAGGGGGTGCAAAACCGTGTCCACGAAATATACGAAAATCACGAAAGAAAATCTTGATTCGGTTTTGTTCGTGATTTTCGTGTATTTCGTGGACGACTTTCTTTAACAGTTAACCGAATTTACCCGTGATGTAATCTTCCGTCGCTTTTTGTTTCGGTGTGGTGAAGATGGTGTCGGTGTTGCCGAATTCGATCAGCTCGCCCAAATACATATAGGCGGTGCAGTCGGAGACGCGCGCCGCTTGTTGCATGTTGTGCGTCACGATGACAATGGTATAGTCCTGTTTTAGCTCGTGTATCAATTCTTCAATGTGCGCGGTGGAAATCGGATCGAGTGCTGAAGCGGGTTCATCCAGCAATACGACTTCCGGTTTAACGGCGATGGCGCGCGCGATACACAGGCGTTGCTGTTGGCCGCCGGAGAGGCTATTCCCGGATTGTTTGAGTTTGTCTTTGACTTCGTCCCACAGCGCAGCTTTTTTTAACGCCCATTCCACGCGGTCGTTCATTTCGTGCGTGGATAATTTTTCATATAGGCGTACACCAAAAGCGATATTGTCCATAATCGACATCGGAAAAGGCGTGGGTTTTTGAAACACCATGCCGACCTTGGCGCGCAGACGGTTGAGATCTTGACGCGCATCCAGAATATTCTCGCCATCCAAAATGATCTCGCCGGTGGCTTTTTGCTTTGGATACAATTCGTACATGCGGTTAAAAGTGCGTAGCAGCGTTGATTTGCCGCAACCGGAAGGGCCGATAAAAGCGGTTACACGATTACCCGGGATGCTAAGACTAATGTCCTTCAGCGCGTGGAACTTGCCGTAGTGAAAATTTAAGCGGCGCACTGAAAGTTTTTCCACCGGAGCATTTTTGGCTGCGGGCGCCACATCCTGGATTGGAAGTGCGTATTTGGTCATTGCTGGGGTTCCCGGTTAAGCACGTGGTCCTTTTTGGCGGAACATCACGCGCGCCATAATATTGAGGGTCAGTACGCCGAAGGTAATCAACAGAGCGCCGGCCCAGGCCAGCCTGTGCCAGTCGTCGTATGGGCTCATGGCAAACTGAAAAATCACGACGGGTAAATTGGCCATAGGCGCATTCATGTTGCTGCTCCAAAATTGGTTGTTGAGGGCCGTAAACAGCAAGGGCGCTGTTTCGCCGGAGATGCGGGCAACGGCGAGCAGCAGCCCGGTAATAATACCGGCGCGGGATGCCCGCAGTGTGACCAACATAATGATTTTCCAGTGCGGCGCGCCGAGCGCGGCGGCGGCTTCGCGCAGACTGTTCGGAACCAGCTTCAGCATATTTTCCGTGGTGCGCACCACCACAGGGATCACGATGAGGGATAGGGCGAGCGAGCCGGCCCACCCCGCAAAGTGTTGTACGTGGATTACATACACTTCGTAAATAAACAAACCGATGACGATTGATGGTGCCGACAGCAAAATATCATTCACGAAACGCGTGGCTGAAGCCAGCCAGCTTTTTTGACCAAATTCGGCTAAATACACACCAGCAAGAATGCCGATGGGTGTACCGATCAAGGTCGCCACGGATGTCATCATAAAACTGCCGGCAATGGCATTTAGGAGGCCGCCTTGGCTCCCGGGCGGCGGTGTCATTTGGGTAAACAGTTGCCAGTCGATGCCGCCCAGACCTTGACGCAGGAGTGTCCATAAAATCCACGCCAGCCAGAACAGGCCAAAGGCCATGGTGAGCATGGAAATGGTCAGATTGATCGCGTTGATGAAGCGGCGGCGTGCGTACAGGGAAAACATATTAGGTTTGCTTGCCTTCGCGCTTGGTCAATTGATACAGCAACAGTTTGGACAAAGAGAGCACGACAAAGGTAATTAAAAATAAAATCAGCCCAAGCTCAATCAGCGAAGCGACGTGCAATGCGCTGGTCGCCTCGTTAAATTCATTGGCCAGGGCCGACGCAATACTGTTGCCGGGCATCATGATGGAGGTGCTGAACTGGTGAGCGTTACCGATCACAAAAGTGATGGCCATGGTTTCGCCCAAGGCGCGACCGAGTCCGAGCATGATGCCGCCGACTACGCCAATTTTGGTGTAGGGCAGTACGACATGGCGCACGACCTCCCAGGTGGTAGCACCGAGGCCGTAAGCCGATTCTTTGAGCAGCGGCGGGACAATCTCGAATACATCGCGCATCACCGAGGCGATGAAGGGGATTACCATAATGGCGAGGATAATTCCGGCGGTTAAAATGCCGATGCCGATCGGTGCGCCTTGAAATAAAAAGCCCAGCATGGGAATCGTGCCGAGATGATCAATTAACCACGGTTGAACGTGTTCTTGAAACGCCGGTGCGAATACAAATAGCCCCCACATACCGTAAATAATGCTGGGGATGCCAGCCAATAATTCGATGGCGATACCCAGCGGGCGGCGTAGCCATTTGGGTGATAACTCGGTGAGAAATAGGGCAATGCCGAAGCTGACCGGTACACCGATTAGGAGTGCGATGAAGGAAGTTGCTAAGGTGCCGTAGATCGGTACGAGTGCGCCGTATCGGTCCGTGACGGGATTCCATTCGGTATCGTAAAAGAATTTTAAACCGAAGGCTTGGAGTGCCGGCCAAGCACCCATGAGTAGAGAAATAATGATGCCGACAAGAATGGCAAATACAATAAAGGCGAATAGACGTGTTGTACCGCGAAACAATCTGTCGCTCAGATGTTGCCGCCTAAGGGTCGCGTCACTAATGGTTTTTGACATGTTTTGACGTGGCTATCGCTAAGCCGTTTCTGTAACCGGAGGGCTTTTTCGTAATACGCTAGGGCGGACGCTGCTATTTTCGAAGCAGATTATACAGTTAAAAAGGGGCCTCTCGGCCCCTTTGATTTTGTGCCTTGTTGGAACCTTACCAAAGTGCCTTGCCGCTGGCATCTTTAAGTTGTGTTTTCCAAGCATTTTCCACAAGTTTTACAACGTTTTTCGGCATCGGAATGTAATCTAAATCAAGGGCCAATTTACCGCCTTCAGCATAAGCCCACTCGAAGAACTTCAACACGGTTTTCGCATTTTCCGCATTGGCTTGAGATTTATGCATCAGAATGAAGGTAGCACCCGTAATAGGCCAACTTTTCTTACCGGGTTCGTCAGTTAAAATTTCGTAGAAACCTGGAGCGGTGTCCCAATGAGCACCGGCAGCGGCGGACTTGAAGGACTCTTCGTTGGGTGAAACGTAAACACCCTCTTTATTTTGCAGCATGGTATAAGACATCTTGTTTTGCAGCGCGTAAGCATATTCGACATAACCAATGGAGCCCTTAATCTGCTTAACGTAGGAAGCAACGCCCTCGTTGCCCTTACCGCCCACACCGGTCGGCCAGGATACGGAGGCCTCTTCGCCTACTTTTTGTTTCCAATCAGCGCTGACTTTAGAGAGGTAGTTGGTAAAGATGAAGGTCGTGCCGGAGCCGTCGGAACGGTGAACAACTGTAATGGCTTGGTCGGGTAGTCCAACACCCTTGTTTAGGGCGGCAATTGCGGGTTCGTTCCATTTTTTGATTTTACCGAGGAAAATGTCCGCTAAAACAGTCCCGGTTAATTTGATCTGACCGCCGTGGATGCCTGCGAGATTAACGACGGGAACAACACCACCCATTACGGTCGGAAACTGCATGAGACCTTCTTTATCCAACTCTTCAATCTGTAGTGGTTTGTCAGAAGCCCCGAAATCCACGGTTTTGGCTTTGATTTGCTTGATACCACCACCGGAGCCGATGGATTGGTAATTTAGGCCGATACCCGTCTTTGCCTTGTAGGCTTCAGCCCATTTAGCGTAAATCGGATAGGGGAAAGTAGCGCCTGCGCCGGTAATGTCGCCAGCGAACGCGGTGCCAGCCAGCCCGAGTGTGGCTCCAACGGCAAATAAAATGCGATGTAAAATTATCATATATTAAGCTCCTTCAAGGTTAATCACTGCAACTTGCTACATTCAATCAGCAGCGATGCTACAAGCCTTGTGTGACATTATTGTTACAGTTTGTCGTATAAATTAAGTCAGAATTGCTACCGGGCATTTTTCGGTAAAGCTAATAAGGTTAACGTTAACAAAGATTGACCGGGATTTTTAAGCCCGGTAACATGCAGGGCTTTGCAAATTCGGAGAAAATATGCGCGTGCGGATGGTTTTAGGCAATTGGAAAATGCACGGCAGTCTGATTAGCAATAAAACCTTATTGGACGGGCTATTATCAGGCATCTCTGGTATTAAGGATGTTACTTGCGGTGTTTGTGTCCCATCTCCTTATTTATTTCAGGCGCAATTTATTTTGCAGAGCTCCGCCGTGCTTTGGGGCGCGCAAAATGTTAGCCAGCACGAAAAAGGCGCTTATACCGGTGAAATCTCTGTTTCGATGCTACGCGATTTGGGTTGTAGTTTGACTTTAGTCGGCCACTCGGAACGCCGCGCAATTTACGGGGAGAGTGATGCCACGGTGGCGGAGAAATTTGTGGCGGCGCAGTTAGCCGGTATTAAGCCGGTTTTGTGCGTTGGAGAGACTTTGGAGGAGCGCGAAAAAAATATCACCAACGATGTGGTCAAGCGCCAATTATTGGCGGTAGTGGATAAAGCCGGTTTGGAAGCCTTTAAGAATGGTGTGTTGGCCTACGAGCCTGTTTGGGCCATTGGTACCGGTAAAACAGCATCACCGCAGCAGGCGCAAGAGGTGCATGCGTTTATGCGTGGCCTGTTTGCGGAAAAAGATCGTGAGTTGGCGCAAAGTTTGACTATTCTATACGGTGGTAGCGTTAAGGCTTCGAACGCGGCGGAGTTGTTTTCGATGCCGGACATCGATGGCGGCTTAATCGGCGGCGCTTCTTTAGATAGCGCCGAATTCGTTTCAATTTGTAAAGCAGCGCAGCCCAAGGCTGCATAAGGTCTTAAATTATGGAAACTATCGTTTGGGCGGTTCACATTATCGCCTCTTTAAGTGTGATTGGCTTGGTACTGCTGCAGCATGGCAAAGGTGCTGACATGGGGGCTGCATTTGGCAGCGGCTCTTCGGGTAGCCTGTTTGGCGCTTCCGGGTCGGCGAATTTTCTAAGCCGCGCGACCGGTGTTGTTGTAACGGTGTTTTTTCTGACGAGTATGGGACTCACGTATTTTTCTTTTACCAAGCAAAATGCGCCGCTCGCAGCCGTTAAAACGCAAAAGCGTTTGGAAACACCTGCGCCCGCAGCACCGGCACCCACAGCGCCGACAAGTTCAAAGGCTAAAGATATTCCAAATTAGTTTTCCTTTTTAGTTTTTGCCGACGTGGTGGAATTGGTAGACACGCCGTCTTGAGGGGGCGGTGACGCAAGTCGTGCGAGTTCGAGTCTCGCCGTCGGCACCATAAGCTTAGGTAATGCAGTAATAAGTCAAAATAATATAGTAAATCATTGATTTATTTGTAGTAAATATCCATTTCCGAGCTTGACACCGAGCTCGTCCGACCACTAGACTTAAGCCACTATCCTGAAAGATTAAACGGGAGTTGTGGAG
>JAYVZN010000116.1:0-17566 GCA_043783305.1 Betaproteobacteria bacterium | reverse complement strand
GCAACGCTGGCAACGACACCTTAATCGGCACCGGGGCAGACGACTGGCTCATCGGTGGCAATGGCGCCGACAAATTCTCCGGCGGCGCGGGGCGCGATCTGATCGTGATCGACGCCGAGGATCGGCAAGCCGACATCGACGGCGGCGCTGACATCGACACCGTGCTGGTGGCCGATGATCGCGGCGTACTCTTAAACCTAGCCAAAGCCCATGTCGAAGTGGTGTACGGCGGCTACGGCAATGACGTGCTGGTGGGGGGCGGGGCGGACAACTACTTCATCGGCGGCGGCGCGGGGGATGACCTCATCATCGGCGGCAGTGCGGACGATGTGCTGTCGGGCGAGGATGGCAATGATGTCATCGAAGGTGGCGCGGGCGATGACCTGATTCGCGGGCATCGCGGTCAAGATCAATTGTTCGGCGGCGCGGGTAATGATTTGATTGATGGGGGCTTGGATAACGACACGATCCAGGGTGGTGACGGCAATGATGTGATTATCGCCAGTGGTGGTGTGGATCAAGTGGATGGCGGGGCGGGGGTTGATTTGATTGAGCTGGCCGGTGGGCTGGAAGACTACAGCTTTGTACACAATACCATTGGCTATTCGAGCGAGGGAAGTTGGACCATTACTGACCATAAAAATAGCGATGGCAGCAGCGTAGCGGCAGGGGAAATCTCCAACCGCAACGGCGTGCAGCAAGTCAGTAATGTGGAGCGATTTAGTTACAAACTGGGTAATCGATCAGCCGTGTTGAGTTTTGCCATGCCCTCGCCATTGCCGGTGAACGACCGCATCGAGAATGTATCGACGACAGGTGCTATTAGCATCACCGCCAGTACCCTGTTAGCCAACGACTTGAATTTTTTACATCTTAATAATCTTGGGAATCCAGCCAATAACGACATCAGACTCGTCAAATGGGTAGGCGATGCAGTGGGTGGAACGGTGACTTTATCCGGTGGCAATATTGTGTTTACCCCAACGCCGGGGTACAACGGGCCGCTGGAATTCAATTACCAAATCCAAGTTGCCACCTACAGCAATGGTTATTATTTTTATAATGCGCCGATGTTAGCTGACTCATCCGACCCCTCGGTGCGGGGTGAGGCTAAAGCGCGCGTCCTCTTAGTACCGGTGGCCACGGCCAACAAGATCACCGATCCTGAATTTGCCAATCAGTGGTATTTGAGTGCGATCAATGCCACAGACGTGTGGAACGACGGTTACACCGGTAAGGGTGTCAAAGTGCTGGTGTTAGAACCCTCAGGCGTGTTCGCCGTTGCCCGGCAAGCGGCCGATCTTCAGCACCCCGACCTGATCGCCAACAAGAGTGCTAGCTTTAAAGACACGCAAGTGTATTCCACCCACGCCACAGCAGTGGCGGGCGTGATCGGTGCGGCGCGCAATGGCATCGGCGGTGTGGGCGTGGCCTATGATGTCACGCTGGATGCCAAAGGATTCGCGCCCGGGAGAACGCCCGGTTCTACCGCTATCGGTGGTTTACGCCAAGACTTAAACACCATACAGAACTACGACGTAGTGAACAACAGTTGGAATTTTAGTAGTGCCCCGTGGGGCATGCAGTCGCAAGGCAGTCAGTATGCTTTGCCGAATGAATTAAGCAAAGATGCTATTCGACAAGCCGCGACCTATGGGCGGGGCAAGCGAGGCACGGTAGTTGTGTTCGCCGCTGGCAACGACCGCGCCAGCGGCTTTGACGCGGGACTCTCCGCGCTCAGCGCCAATCCTTATACCATTACCGTCGGCGCTATCAACCGCGCCAACGACATCGCCCTCGGCAGCAGTGCAGAGCGTTTCAGTAATCGCGGCGCAAACATCCTGGTATCCGCACCGGGCTCGAATATTGTAACCAGCGGCGTGCAGATCGAGAACGCCAACGGCAGCGTGTTCGGAGCCGACACGACAGAAACCCAAGGCACCTCGTTTGCCACTCCCATCGTCTCCGGTGTGGCGGCTCTGCTGCTGGAAGCGAATCCCAAACTCAGCTACCGCGATGTGCAGACTATTTTGGCGCTCACCGCGCGCAAAGACTTCGGTCCCGGCACTCAGGCCGAGACCACCTGGTACAACAACAGCGATACCGACTGGAACGGCAGCGGCCTGCACTACAGCCATGACTTCGGCTTCGGCATTGTCGATGCGCGCGCGGCGGTGCGGCTGGCGGAGAATTGGCTGTCGGAAGGTAACGACCCCAAACGCACCAGTGCCTATCAGAACAACGAAGCCGGTGCGATCCCGGACTTGGGGCAGCAGGTGTTAACCTTCGATATCACCGAGGCGGTAGATGTAGAGCAGGTGCTGGTAAAACTGCAACTCGAGCACACGCGCTGGAGCGACTTGGTGCTGACCCTGATCTCGCCCACCGGTACGCGCAGCATATTGTTAGACCGCACCGGGGTGCAGGGCGGTGTGGCTTATTTGGATAACCCCAGCGGTCAAACCGCGTTCAACGGGGAATTGCTGAGCGTGCATTTCCGTGGCGAGAGTAGTGTCGGCACTTGGCAGTTGGTGATCGAAGATAAAGCCGCGGGTGGCGTGGGCAGCGGCTCGGTGCTGGGCGCGCTGGAAGTCATCGGCGCAGCGCCGGGCGTGCTCAAGCGTTATCTCTTGACCGACGAATATGCCGGTGGCTGGAATGTCGGCGGTATCCCCGCCACACCGAGTGAGCTGAATGCGGCGGCGGTGAGCGGCAATCTGCGCATCGATCTGTCCGGCAGTAGTGCGAGCAGCGTGGCTGGTAAGGTACTCAATGTGAGCGCGGGCATCGACCGGTTGTTGGGTGGCGACGGCGCGGATACTTTGCTCGGCGGCTCCGGTAACGAGACGATATTCGGTGGGCGTGGTAATGATTTTATCGACGGCGGCGCGGGTAGCGATAAGCTCGATGGCAGCATCGGCAACGACACCCTGAGCGGTGGTGCGGGACAGGATTTGCTGGTGGGTGGGAATGGGGTGGATACGCTAACGGGTGGCAGCGAGAGCGATGTATTCCTGATTGACGGCGATACGGCTAGCAGCACCACGATCAAAGATTTTGCCCTCGGGGCGGGTGGCGATACGCTGCAAATCCGCAGCCAAACCAAGCTGAGTTTTAGTAGCGTGGTGCAGACTGTCATCGGATCGAATTTGTATCTCAACTTCAATGTCGCGGGTGGCCAGAGCACTGTTGTGCTGGAGGGCGTGAACACTCGTCTCGATGCGCGGCAACTGCGCACGCTGGCGGCAAATGAGCAGGTTTCGGTGGACCCGGTGACGGGTGGGTTTGTGGGCGGGAATGTGGTGTATGTGAAGCCGGAGTTTGTAGTTAGAACCTACCAGCCACACGAAACTGGTTTTGTGCTCACCGATTCTTTGACTCCTTCGTCTACAGGTTTTATTCCAATTAACGCACCGGGTTTTAAATTCGTCCACGTTTCGGAAGGCTCTGCCACTGCCGCTCCCGGCCAGCAGATTGTCATTGTATTTGGCGCACTGATTAGATCCGGGGGCCAGATTGGTTACAGTAGGTTTACGATACTCAATAAAGATGTAAAGGATGCACGTTGGCCGGGCGTTCTCCATGATGACCCAACTGTTATTAGCTTGCTGCAAACAAACAGCTATGCAAATAGCAGTGTAACTCCCTACCTTCTCGAAAACGTGCATTGGACTGAGGGTAGCGATGCAGACGAGCTACTGGTGGCAGGTGTTACACCAAGTAAACCGGCCCAGATCAGCCAGGCAGTCTGGGACAAAGCAATTGCTGAACTCGGGCCGCGTACCTACTGGGGTAACGGCGGCAACGACGAGATTGTTGGAGATGCCACAGCGGAAATCCTGCAAGGCGGCGCAGGTTTCGATACGCTGACCGGCAACGGCGGCAACGACGTTCTGTACGGCGGCAGCGATGCCGACCAGTTCATTTTCAACCCCGGCGACGGGATAGACACAATCCAGGACTTGGAAGATATAGATATTTTGCGTTTCAAGAGCGTGGCGAGCGTAAGCCGGGATATCGCCTTTAGCAACGTTACGAAGGAGAATTTTCAAGCTACCACGGCTTTGCGTTATGGGACAGCCGATGCGGTTATGTTCGCCACTCAGTTTAGCGTGGCGCAATTGACCTTGAACGACCTCGCCCTTTACAGCGCCGAATTTGACACCGGGAGGCAAACAGTGTTGCTGGATGTCAGAACGCCCACCGAGGGTGCGGACGTAATCGTACAGAAAAAAGCTACGCCGTTTAGCGCCATCAGCACGCTGGGCGGGAACGATGTGATCTACGCCCTCGAGCAAAACTTACTCAGCATCGATGCCGGCGACGGTCAGGACATTGTGTTCGCGCTGGAAGGCGGCAATACCATCAACGGCGGTGCGGGTGATGACTTGATTGAGATCACGGCGGCGGCTGCGCCGGTGGCGACAGATATCCTGATTGGCGGGGCGGGGAATGACACCTTGCGTGCGGGCGCTTACGGCGCGGTGCTTTACGGTGACGATCTAGCCAATAGCCTGAACGGTGCGGATAAATTGTTCGGCGGACTGGGCAACGACACTTTGTATGGCGGTGGCGGCAACGATGCTTTGTTCGGCGGACTTGGCAATGACAGTTTGGATGGTGGCGACGGCAATGACTATTTGAATGGTGGTGCCGGTGACGACCATTTGTATGGGGGCCAAGGCAACGATGCGTTGTATGGCGACGCTGGTGTAAATCTGCTCGACGGCGGTGCCGGAAACGATCAGTTAATTGGCGGCATCGACAACGATACGCTAACCGGTGGTGCGGGCGATGACTTCATTTTGACCGATTCCGGCAGCGACATCGTGCGTGTCGATGCAAACTCCGGTAACGATATCATCGATGGATTATCCGGCCTCGACACCATCGAATTTGTAGGGCTGAATCGCAACCAAATCAATTTCGCCTTGCTGAATAATGGCGTGCAGGTCAAGCTCTCCTGGGGCACGAGTAACTCGGTTACCTTGAATAAATATTCCCTGAGCACAAAATTGGCATTCGCGGATTTGTCGGGCACGCTGAAGGATATCTTCAACAGAAATGGCTACAACCCGGATGGCAGCTTCGATTTCGTCGGTATGTTTGACACACAATTGCAAGGGGATCCGAATAAAGTCGGCACCGTGGTCGGCGGAGCAAACAACGACCAGCTTTACGGTGGCCCCATAGCCAGCACCGATGCCGCTTACTGGTACGTGGTCGGGCGCCAGGGTGATGATAGCTTGGCGGGCGGACTATCCGGCGCGATCCTTGATGGCGGGGTGGGCGACGATAAATTCCGCGGCTCGAACGGCATTACGCTTGTGCGCGATACCTTCCACGGCGGACACGATACACTGGTTATACAGGAAGGCATCACCCCGGAATCGTTGCGCTATTACCGGATTCCGAATCCTTTGGAAACGGCTAAATTACAGAAAAATGCCGTATATGGAGATTCCTACACCTTAGCAACTCCCACAGGCGCAGAAACAAAATTGCCCAACGGCGAATTCCCGATTTTAGAACCAGGCACAAGTCGTTACAATAATGCATATTATAATTATTCTGATCCAATTTATCAGCATTACGACACGCTAAGAATCCAGTCCTTCGACGGCAAATTTACCGTTGATATCGCGGGTTACTTCGAGACCGGTAAATTGAAGAACGATGTGGCAAATATCGTATTCACTACCGTGTTCGATGCCCAAGGAAATTCACTTAGTTATAAATTAGATGATCTGGTGACTGCTAATGTCAAAGATAGCCAATATCAAATCAAGAGTGGGGGTTCATCTGATTACAATGACCTTGCAGGTTTAAACTACTACCTCTTTGGCAACTACCGTACCGGCACTTACCAGCCCGCTTTTAGCCCCTACAATACTTCACCCGGATTTATCTCTTACTACTACGGAAACCAGTACAGCCAGGAAACAGATGGTCGGGTCATAATCGGTGGGCAAGCTGGCACGAGACTAACTGGCAAGGTTAAGGTCACTGAGAACACTTATGTATATGATAGTTGGACGAGGCAGACATCACCGGTGCGCAGAAGCGATATCGTCAATGCTGATCAGTACGCCGCATCTATATCTCGGAATAGAAGCGGCTACGATAATCACACGTATTACAATAACTATCCTACTCCCAGCGGCTACTTGTACGAAAACTTTGCCACAATTGCGGTTGCGCTCCCAGACAGGATATTGGGCTTCGGTGGCAATGACACCATTTATGCGGGTGGCGCGTATGTTGAGACGCTCTTTTCCGGTACGAGAGGTTTCGCCAGGTATTACGACGACCGTCTTGATCGTTATTATGCTGCCGCTTTTGGGCAACCTAGTTCCAGTCTTGGAGACCAGGTCAACGGAGGTGACGGAGACGACACCTATATTTACCGCCGTGGCGATGGCGCGCTAAGTATCATCGCCACCGATGATCGGTTTGGTGGGGCGGATGGCTTCGATACGCTCGACTTGACTGATTTTACGCGCGCCGAGGTTAGCATTTCCGGCGGCAATGTGAATGGATCCCTACGCATAAGCGTTCCAAACCCTTACCCGTATGCGACACCCTACGGACAATCACCTTTACGCACAACATTCGATATAAATGTATTTGCTGGTGCCGAAGGTCGTCTTCAGGTCGATCAGATTAAATTCAGCGACAGTGTTATAAATATTCAGGACTTTATTCTTGCGCATGCCGCGTCGCTACTACCGAAAATTGCGGCAGACTCGCGTCCCTACACCGAAACGAAGCTGGCTAAAGCCCCTGCAACACTTAATCAAGCCATCGTGCCTGACGATTTTGGAACAATCGGACTGGGGCTGACGGCAGGCTCGGTCATTGAGGGCTCACCCATCAGTGATTTTATTTTGGTGCCGCGCAATGGTGTTGCTCAAGGTTATGAGGGCGGCGATGTGTTTGTTATCGACCCCGATACTGCCGATTTCGCCGTGATTCCAGTGGATAGGGGTGATGGTGTATTTTTCGCAAGTCTTAAGGAATTATCTACTACTTCTACACCCATCACCCTTCAAGATTACGCTCGGGATTACTTTTACGCTGCATTTGCGAGCGTTCAAAATCCATCGCTAACTTACCTTGGCAAGACCGAGACCGAGTGGCTGGCTTCGGGCGTGTTACCGGTACGTGATTACGAATACAGTAGAAATTTTAGTTCGGAGGAATTCAGAATTGAAAATTGGAGTTCTCGCAGCTTGCAAGTCAAGCTGGGTAAATTGCAGCGTGTCAGCACGGGTTCAAACGCCAGCTATACCTTGGCCAACTGGCACCCTGCGGATGAAGCAAGCGATGTCGTTGCCGATGCTTTGATCAGTTGGAAAACCGGAACGATTAATGCACAGACCGGGCTGTTCATCGGCCCAACAATGGATCACTACGCCGTTCTGGTGGGTGTTGCGGATGCTTGGGGAATGGTGTCGTCATCAACGCTTGCCGGATTGCTGACAGCGAAGTATGGGACGCAAGGAGATGACTACATTTCTGATTTCGCTACCAACTCCGCCGGTGTGGCTGAAGTTTTTGCACTGGGCGGAAACGATACCATCGCCGCTTATTCCAGTGACTCCTTTGATACGAATACAGGCACTTATGTCGGATTGAAACATATATTGCATGGCGGCAGTGGAAACGATTTACTTGATGGTGGCGCGGGCGATGATAGTTTGTTCGGGGGTGATGGCGATGACAGGCTGATTGGTGGATTTGGCAACGATTATCTCGTCAGTGGAGCGGGTAGCGACACGCTCATCGGAGGCACTGGAGATGATATTTATGTGATCGATATCGACGATGTTATTGAAGAGAGTGCGGGTAATCAGGTTTTTGGTACTATAGTCCGAGGTGTTTGGACGGAAGGGATGGTCGAGCAGGTATCCCCATCTCAACTCGTAGCGTTAGGCATAAATGAGAGTTATGCCCCAAATAGTTTCTACGGCCCTTATTCGTCATACAGTACAAACCTGAATGCATTTGATGGTTTACATCAACAAACTTGGTTTGTTCCCGAATATAACTATAGCCCGGCTCCACCCAACAGCCTGTGGGAATATAACCGGAATGGATATTACGTTACCTATATAAAACATACTGCGCATCTCACCACAACAATACAAGATTTGTCCTTGAGCAGCGGCACTGACGAAGTCCGCGCCGACTTCGACCTTGATCTTAGCAGCGCCAAATTCGCCAACATCGAGAACGGAGCTTTACTCGGCGATACTGCCCATCTACTCACAGGTAGCGCGCTTGTCAATCGGCTCACCGGCAACGGGGCGGGCAGCACACTGGCGGGTCTTGCCGGGGATGATGTCTATGTCGTGACGCGTGAGGGCGATACCATCATTGAGGCCGCCAACGCGGGTCACGACCGGATAGAAACTAGTATCGACATCCTGCAACTGGCTAACAATATCGAAGACTTGGTGTCCACGGGCATCAGTCTGAATCTTTTCGGCAATAACTTGGATAACCGCATCGTGGGCGATGTCGGCAATAATATTCTCGACGGCGGCAGCGGTACCGATACGCTGGAAGGCGGGGGTGGCGATGACGCTTACTATGTCGATAATGCAAATGATGTGGTGATTGAAACTGCCGGTAATGGCCGCGATGTGGTGTGGGCGGCGCGCGGCTACACGCTTAACGATAGCGGCAATAACGATATCGAAGAACTACGTGCCTCATCCGATTCCGGCGTGCAATTGACCGGCAATAGTTTGAATAATCTACTAGTGGGTGGCGCGGGTGACGATACGCTGAGCGGCGGTCTTGGCGTTGATCGCTTATTCGGTGGCGCGGGCGACGATGTTTACGTGGCGGATAGCGTGGATGTGCTGGAGGAAAGCGTTAATGCCGGTATCGACACTGTACAAAGCAACCTTCTCAGCTACACTCTAGGTGCAAACTTTGAGAACCTTACCCTGACCGGCGCGGCATTGATCTCTGGTATTGGCAATAACCTCAATAACGTCATCACCGGCAACGCTGCCGCCAATTCCCTCTATGGCGGGGATGGCAATGACACCCTACGCGGTGGTGGCGGCGGGGATTATTTGCAAGGCGGTGCGGGTGCAGATACTTACTTGTTTTCGTCCGCCGATCTCTATGCCCAATCCTATGGAACTTACTGGAACATCTACCGAAATAATATCGTCGGTGACAGTCAGGACACTTTGAAATTCACCGATTTGTGTAGCGATCAAATCGGCATCGAGCGCGGTAGTTTCTATTATGACAGCGATGCCAGCTTCGCCACTTGGCACGCTAGCGCCGCCGAGAGCAACATCAGATTTTACAATCTCAACGAATCGTATAGCGAACAGGGCGTTTACCTGGAAGGTTTTTTCGATATCAATTTGACTGGAGAGAGTAGCAACCGACTGCAACAAATCGAGTTCTCCGACGGCGTGACCCTAAGCTACCAACAAATCCGCGAGCGTTTGATGCAGACTTCAATCGGCAGCGACGAAGTAGGTGGTTTTAGCACGGATGAGACTATCGACGGACTGGCCGGCAATGATCGCTTGTATGGGCTGGGCGGAAATGATTATTTGCTGGGTAGCGCCGGTTTTGACACGCTCGACGGCGGAACAGGTAACGATATCCTGAGTGGTGGCACAGAAGACGATACGCTTTATGGAGGTACGGGCAACAATCTGCTGGTCAGCGGTAGCGGCGGAGACACCCTCAATGGAGCAACGGGGCGCGAGTTGTTTATCGGCGGCACCGGCAACGATAGTCTCGATACCGGCAGCGGCTTTGACATCATCGCCTTCAACCGCGGTGACGGTGTCGATACCGTGGCACCGAGCAGCGGCCAAGACAACACCCTCTCTCTGGGCGGGGGCATCCGCAATACCGATCTTTACTTTAGCAAATCCAGCAATGACCTGATCCTCGATACCGGCAGTAGCGAAAGCATCGTGTTCAAGAACTGGTATGCCGCCGCCGCCAACAAGAGTGCGCTCAACCTACAACTGATCGAAGAAGCCGCCGCCGACTTCGCCCTGGGTGGAACAAACCCGCTGACCGACAACAAAGTCGAGCAATTCAACTTTGCCGGTTTAGTGAATAGCTTCGACCAAGCGCGTACGGCTACTCCCACGCTCACCACCTGGGCGTTGTCCAACGCTTTGCTTACTTTTTACCTGGGAGGGGGCGATACACAAGCCATTGGCGGTGACTTAGCGTACCAATACGGCAAGACGGGTAGTTTGGCCAACATCGGCCTAACTGCCGCGCAGAGCACGCTGGCTAATACGCAATTTGGTCAGACGAATCAGGCGATCAATCAGCCGGGCTTGTCGGATGGGCTTGTTCGATTGAGTGCGTAAATGCCATTAACCCGCAGAGCAAAATGGCGAGCGAGCGGCCAGCAAGTGACGATGTCGTAGCATTAATCTTGTAGCGGGTGTTCGGAGATATACTGGCGCAGGGCGGCATCCATACGAGTTTGCCAGCCTTCGCCGGTTGCGCGGAATTGCGTCACTAGGTCACGCGACAATCGAATGGTGATGCGCTCCTTGGTCACCTCCGCCTTGGGGCGACCGATGCGGACATGCGGCCTCACATTTTTCCACTCCTGGTCGGATAAGGAGTAAGCATCAGGGTCAGCTTTAATGCTGGCTTGAATCCGGGCATTTTCTTCCGGTGTGGGGAGGATCGTTCCGGGTTTAAGTTTGGGCATAGCGTTTCACCTCTCTCTGGTTGGCCTTACGCAGGCTGATGATTCGGTACTTTTCGCCACGATCAACAAACACCACGTTAAAAGGCGGTCACCGATGTAGCCAAGGCCGATCATGCGGTTTTCGCCGTAGTCATGCCGCTGATCCGGCCATGTAACTGCTTCATCCCACTCAAACCCAGTTGCCTCAATATACCAGGCCGACTTAATCGTTGGCGCGACGGCGATACTCGTGGGTACGGGTATCGATTTCAATCTTGTCGCCGGTCTCGCAAAAGGCGGGAACTTGAATTTCGAATCCGGTAGAGAGGCGCGCTGGTTTCAACACTTTGCCCGAAGTGTCGCCACGGGCGGCGGGTTCGGTGGTGATTTCGCGAATGACGGAGGTCGGCATGTCGACCGAAATTGCTTTGTCGTTGTAAAACACTAATTCAACGGCCATACCGTCTTCCAAATAATGCAGCGTGTCGCCCATGCTGTCGGCCTCGACTTCGTGTTGTTCGTAGCTGGTATCCATGAACACGTACATGGGGTCGGAAAAGTAGGAATAGGTCGCTTCGCGTTTTTCCAGTACCACGGGGTCGAATTTGTCGTCGGCTTTATACACGGTTTCGCTGGGCGATCCGGTGAGCAGGTTTTTGAATTTAACTTTTACTACGGAAGCATTGCGCCCGGAGCGTGTGTAATCGGCTTTTTGCACCACTAGCGGGTCGTTGCCGATCATTACCACGTTGCCTGGACGGAGTTCCTGTGCGCTCTTCATAACGGTACCTATTTATTTAATCGGAAATGGAGAAAACCGCCGATTATAAAGGTTTTTGATTAAATTTCACTAGCTGCGTAGCAAGATCGGTTTGTAGTGCCAGCTTCGTTGCCCAATGCTGGGCATGGCGCTGTAAGCCCGGCAGGGTGGCGGCAAAGGCGGGCCAGGTTGCGGCAGGATCGCCGTCGAGGCTGTTCCAGGCACGCCAAAATGCGGGCAGGGCGTGGGTTTCGGCGGCATCTTTGCAGTAAAGGTCGAGAAAAGCCGCTAATTTTTTGGGGTGTACCGCATCTTGCTGTGGATAAATGTTCCAGATTAATGGTTTACCCGCCCATTGCGCACGTACAAAGGAGTCTTCGCCGCGCACGAAATTAAGATCGCAAGCCCAAAGCAGGCGGTCGTATTCCGCTTGGCTGAGAAAGGGTAGGCCAATGAGCGTGAGCTTGCCGCGGTTGACGCGCGTACCGGCTGCCAGCGATGCACAACCAAGAATCGAAGCGATGTGTTCGCTTAGTGGTGTTGCGGGCACTAGGCAAATAATGGGGATGGCCGAGGCAACCCAGGCCGTGAGTAGGGCGGCGATGGGGACGTTCGGGTAGGCGAATAAAGACAACTTGAGCGCGTTTGCCGGGGGTGTTATGCCTAAAGCATCCCACCAAGCGTTTTGCGCTGAATCGCTGCTTTGAAAGGCATCCCGTGTCGCGAGTAAATCGGCTTCGCGAATCAGGCCGCCGCTGCCGGCGACGAATCCTGGAAAGAAGAAATATTTGGTGAGGGGCAGGCGCGGATGCGGCGAAGGTAAACCGTGGTGTTCCGCAACCCAGGGCTCGGCGCTCAAGTACTCCAAGTTGATCCAAAGCGGTTTTTCGCGGTGAACCGCCATCGCGGCGATGAAGTTGTCCGGCAAGTTGCAGGCAAATGCTTCGATGACAACCTGGGCCGGATCGACATTTAAAAACGGGGTCGCCCAATGCCGAACCTCCACGCCTGATAGATATTGGCGCGCACTGTTTGGGTCGAGTTCGGGCACAAGTTTGGCTAGACTCGCCAAATCGTCCACCCACAGGCGAACCGACAGGGAGTGCTCCCGCGTGAGCTGGTGCGCTAGGCGCCAGCTCACGCCGATATCGCCGAAGTTATCAACGACCCGGCAAAAAATATCCCAATGGGTGCGCGGCGGCATGCGGCGACAGGCTCAGGTGCAAGGCATTAAGGTTCGTCGCTGAGGTCGGCTTCTTTGCTGCGCTTGCCGGGAATTATCCCGAGGCGCTTCTTGAGGGAGGAAGCGGTATTGCCGAAACGTGCGGCGTAGTAGGCGCTATTACTCATGACTTTTTTAACGTAATCGCGGGTTTCATTGAAGGGAATGGATTCAATGTAAGTGACCGCGTCCATAGGCTCCGCATCCTGCCAACGACGCGCACGGCCGGGGCCGGCGTTGTAGGCGGCGGTGGCTAGAACGGCATTGCCGTTGAGCGTGTCTTGCACGTGTTTTAAATAATAGGTGCCGAGCGCGAAGTTGGTTTCCAGTTGATTCACGACCCCCGCACCAAAATTTTTTAGGCCTATTTTTTGGGCCACCCAGCGCGCGGTAGCCGGCATCAGTTGCATCATGCCGGAAGCGCCGACGCTGGATTTGGCCACAGAGATAAAACGACTTTCTTGTCGCACTAGGCCATAGACCCAAGCATTATCCAAATTTAAAGGTTTCGTAAAGGTTTGCATGATGTCGAGATGCGGAGTCGGATAACGCAGGGCAAAATTATGCAGTTGCAGCGTGCGGTCAGCGGTATTGATGGAACGGTCGATAAGGTCATTGCGCCGCGCTAATTCCGCTGCGGCCAAGAGTTGCTTATCGTCAAATTTACGGATGGCCCAGATCCATTCACGCGCGCCTTCGAGTCGCATATTTAAGCGGTATAAAGCAAGCGAACGTTGAAAGGTCGGATTGGCCGCTGCCGTATTGATCTCTACTTCGGTGGGTTTGTAGGTCAGTGGCGGTGGGCCGATCACGGCCCCCAATTCTTCGCCAGCCAGTTGGGCATAAAAATTGGTTTCGCGTGATAGTGGCAGAAAAATATCACCGGCGGCAACGGGCTTGCCCGTGGCCTTTAAAGCGCGAGCTTTCCAATAGCGCCATTCCACGCGTCGCTGTTCGGGTTCGCTCATAGCATCGATGGCGGCTTGTAAACGGAACCAGTCTTGTGCGCGCATTGCGGCACGTGCTTGCCAAGCGAGTTGTAAGTCGCTAAGCGCTGCGTTTTCGGCAAGGGCATACCAGGCCAGCGCGTTCTGCGCGTGACGACGTGCGAGCTGGTAGGCCACTTGGCCGGCAACATAGGCTTGATCTTCCATGGAAAAGCGCGCTTTGATCGGCTGCCAATGGCGAATGGCATTGTCCGGATCGGTACGCGCGATGCGGTGCACGGCGAACAGTGCGAGTTCGCATGTGCTGCGGTGCGTTGTATCCGGAGTATTTTTATCCAAAAAATGCGCCGGGTGTTCGGCCACGAATTCGAGATGTTTTAAACCGGCTTGATACGAACTCGGCAAATATTGAATGATATAGCGCGCCACGCTGATGTTGCCGGCTTCCAGTGCTAAACGCAGGCGTGCGAATACATCGTCAACGCTTAATAATTTTTCGTCGACCAAGCGTTCAAACAGGGCATTGCAACTGGAGGGTAAGTCGCTGCTCGAAAACCATAGCTGCTTCGCTTCGTTGAGCGGGCTGTGATCGGTGGGCAGGGTTTCCAAGCGCGCTTGCCATTGATAGCAGGTGATTTCGTTGTCTTCATTGACCAGTTGCGGGTACTGCGCTAGGAATAGATCCCAGCGTTTTTGCTTACCCAAGGATTTTAACCAGTCCATGCGCAGCCGGTCGGAGAGATAGGAGTCGTTATAGCGTGTTAAAAAGGCCAGCACGGCATTGGGCGCGGCCGTTTCAATGTTCAGAGTGAGTTGCCAATATTGGATAAAGGGTGAGAGTAAATAATCCTGTAATTTTGGCGCAAGCTGATCGAGTCGCGCACTATTGCGTGTATTGAAGGCATCGCGTGCGGCAAGAAAATCGTCGTCGGGCATCGCGTACGCCGGAACGAAAACAAGCGGTAACGCGACCAGGCCGAGGCAAAAAAAACGTGTGGCGGCTTGCTGAAAGATTCTACCCATACCTGCTATATTGAAGCCTGCGGCGCAACGATGCGCGAGCGATAAGGATAACACACCATGCCCTACGTCAGTCTTAACCCCGTTTCCAGTCAAGTATTGCTGACCTATACCAGTTGGGATTCGGTGCGCTTAGCGACGGCACTGGAGCAGGCGCACTTAGCGCAGCAACACTGGGCGCAAACGCCCATTACCCGCCGCGCGGAAGTATTGCGTAATATTGCCGCGCACTTACGGGCACACACGGACGACTACGCTGCTTTGATTACGCAGGAGATGGGAAAATTACTACGTGAAGCCCGCGCGGAAGTTGAAAAATGCGCTTCCGGATGTGATTTTTATGCACATCATGCGGAAGAGTTTTTACGCGACGAAACCGTCAAAACGGATGCGGGTAAAAGCTATGTCGCGTATTACCCCTTGGGCGTGGTGCTGGCCGTTATGCCGTGGAATTTCCCCTTCTGGCAAGTTTTTCGCGCCGCCGCACCGGCTTTGATGGCAGGGAATGCCGTGGTATTAAAACATGCTTCCAATGTTCCGCAATGCGCGTTGGCGCTGCAGCGTATTTTTAACGACAGCGGTTTACCCAGCGGGTTATTCACCACGCTCCTGATCGAATCCGATCAAGTCGCGGATGCCATCGCGCACCCTGCAGTGCAGGCCGTGACCTTGACCGGATCGGAGACCGCCGGACGTAAAGTAGCGGCTTGCGCCGGACAGCATTTAAAGAAGTGTGTACTGGAGTTGGGCGGGTCGGATCCCTTTATCGTGCTGCGCGATGCCGATATCGAATTCACGGTCGAGCAGGCCGTGGCATCGCGATTTTTGAATTGCGGCCAGTCCTGTATCGCGGCGAAACGTTTTATTCTTGTGCCGGAGATTGCGGAAGCTTTCCTAGCGGCATTTCGCACCAAAGTAGAGGCCTTAAAATTGGGCGATCCGACACACGACACAACCGACCTGGGGCCGATGGCGCGGCTCGATCTGCGCGAAACGTTGCATCATCAGGTAACGGATTCGATTGCACAAGGAGCGGTGGCGCTTACCGGGTGTAAACCCGCAGATGGAAACGGCTACTTTTATCAAGCCTCGATTCTCGATCAGGTGACGGAAAAAGCGCGCGCTTATCACGAAGAATTATTCGGCCCGGTCGCCGTTGTAATTCGCGCCGCGAACGAAGACGATGCGCTGCGTATTGCTAACCAAAGTCGATTTGGCTTAGGTTCCTCCATCTGGAGTCAAGACGTGGTGCGTGCCGAGCAATTGGCCGTGCGGCTGCAGGCGGGATGTACGTTTATTAACGGCATGGTTAAATCCGATCCGCGTTTACCGTTCGGCGGAGTGAAAGCATCGGGCTTTGGCCGGGAGTTGTCGCAACACGGCATACGCGAATTTGTAAACGCGAAAACAGTGTGGATCCGACGTGTGCGCACCCTTTCGCGCTAGCGTTTTAAAGTCAAAAATTTGTATGCCTAATATCGGAGTCGTTAGTTATTTAAGAAAACGGATTTAAATGTTGAATGCGCTTTGGGCCGGAATGATTTTGGTCGCCTGTCTGGTCGCGTTGATCCATGCGCTGCTGGCAGGGCAAGGAACGATTTTTGTGGGCATGGTGCAGTCGCTGTTTGATTCGGCCAAGACCGGATTTGAAATTTCGTTGGGATTGGCCGGGGTCATGGCCTTATGGCTGGGCATTCTACGCGTGGCGGAGGCGGGTGGTAGTTTGGCGTTGCTGACGCGTGCGCTCGCGCCCCTGTTTAAACGCTTGATGCCGGAAGTACCGGCGCACCATCCGGCGCAAGGTGCCGTGGTCATGAATTTGTCGGCTAATGTACTGGGCCTGGACAATGCCGCGACGCCGTTGGGTCTAGCGGCCATGCGCGAATTGCAAACACTCAATCCAAAACCGGATACCGCCAGCAATGCCATGATTTTGTTCTTGGTGCTGAACGCCTCTTCCGTCACCTTATTACCGCTGACCATTTTTGCCTACCGCGCGCAAATGGGCGCACAAGATCCGACCGATGTTTTCGTGCCCATCCTAATCGCTACCTATTGTTCGAGTATGGCCGGTTTATTTGCGGTCGCCTTGGCGCAGCGCATTAACTTACTGCATTGGGTGGTGCTGGCTTATCTCGGTGTCGCAACGGCATTGGTCGTCGGCTTGGCGGGGTATTTCGGCAACCTCCCGGCGGAGGCGATGCGGCAGCAGTCGGCGGTGTTTAGTAATGCGTTGTTATTGGGATTGATCGTCGTGTTTTTAACCAGCGCTTTGTGGCGGCGGGTCAAAGTGTATGAAGTTTTTATTGAAGGCGCGAAAGAGGGATTTCAAATCGCCGTCGGCATCATTCCTTATTTGGTGGCGATGCTGCTCGCAATAGGCTTACTGCGGGCCAGCGGCGCATTGGAAAATTTACTGGAGGGTATCCGCTATCTGGTACAGATAGTGGGTGGCGATACGCGCTTTGTCGAGGCCTTACCGACGGCTTTAGTAAAACCGTTTTCCGGCAGCGGCGCGCGCGCCATGATGGTGGAGACGATGCGGCACTACGGTGCGGATTCATTTGCCGGACGGTTGTCGGCCGTGATTCAAGGCAGCACGGAAACCACCTTCTATGTATTGGCGGTGTATTTTGGATCGGTGGGTGTGCAGCGCAGCCGACATGCGATTTCGTGTGCTCTATTCGCCGATTTTGTAGGCGTGGTGGCGGCAATAGCCGTGTGCTATGCGTTTTTTGGTTGAACGTTAAGTATTTAATTGACATAACATAAATTCCTATGAAATAATTGATTCTTCATTTATTCGAGAATTTTTTATGAACCTCCCCGACCCTCACAAACTCCTGGCCGACAGCGCCTCCCTCATCAACCAAAATCAGCGCATCCTCAACGTCGTCTTCCCGGAAAACTGCGGC
>JAYVZN010000115.1:0-17658 GCA_043783305.1 Betaproteobacteria bacterium | reverse complement strand
CCTATGACTACGATCCTTATGGGGCTCCGAGCCAAACGGCGGGACGGGTTTCAGTGGATTTCCGTTATGCGGGCCTGTTCTACTTGCAGGACAGCGGGTTTTATCTGACGAAGTACAGGGTCTATGATCCAAGGGTGGGTAGATGGTTGTCGCGTGATCCGATTGAGGAGGCGGGGGGCGTTAATCTCTACACCTATGTCGAGGGGAATCCGGTTAGCGGTGTTGATCCGCTGGGGCTCTGGACACTTCAAGTGGGGATCACAATTAATATCCAAATTGGCCCAGTTACTGCTCAAGTCTCAGGTGGGGTTGCAGTTGATGGGGATGGTAACGTTGGCGGATATGGGGCTTATGGTGGGGGCGTTGGTGTAGGTGGGCAGGTTTCAGGAGGCGTGAACGTTAACGCTTCAAACGCAAATTCAATATGTGACTTAAACGGCCCATTTGTAAATGTAAGTGCTGGTGGTGGATTGGGGCCATATGCAAGCGGTGACGGCTTCTTTGGCTATGGTTCTAACGGCAATCGTATCGAAGGTGGTGGCTTTACTATTGGAGTAGGTGCTGGTGGTGGAGCGTCCACGACAGTAACAAACACAACGGTAGCGCCGATTGGGAACGTATGGTCGCACTAAAAAAAACTTTGGTGGTACTGTTAGGTGGAGTTGGATTTTTTTCTTTATTCCTTTGGGTGTATATGATTAATCAATATAGCCAGACCTTACCTAAGGAACCACAACCGTCAATGGGTCGAACAATCTCGTTGAATAATCACGGTACAGTTGTATACCTGACAAAAGAGGAAGATTCTCGATTGACTTGGATTTTTGGTGGAGGGATGGCCTGTGGAATATTTGCTGGTGCACTGAGTTTGAGAAATTAAACCACCGGAAACCACCGGGGTCAGAGTCGAATTAAAAAGTGACTCAGGTGCGCGATGACGGGGTCGTGCTTTGGTTATGGTGTTATTTGAATTACGCCGAATGATTTAAAGAATAAAAAACTTCCCCCAACGCCCGCTGTCGCGGGCGTTGCGTACAAGAAATAAGGATGGTTTTAAAATGATCGAAAGAATAGCAGAGCGTAAATTAATGGTATTGGATGAGGTGAGTGGCCAATCGTCTGAGTTCGTAGTGCAAATTGGTCGTCCATACTTGGTAGAGCCTGGCATTGATGCAGTGTGTCCGATACGGATCGAGGGGGGGCTTGAGGAGGAAGTAAATGTTTTTGGTGTAGACGAATTGAGCGCATTGGACTTGGCTATTGGTTTTATCAAGACGTACTTACTAAATCTCCCACCAACAAAGAAAGTATATTGGCCTGATGGGGAGCCATACTTCGACTGATGAGTGATGGAGTCGTAGTGAAACCCTCCAAAATCCAAATTTGCCTGTTCCCGAGGGTACAGCTATGTCGGAGGGAATCCGATAAGCTTTGTGGATCCCGATGGTCTTTTTTTAACAGGTGTGTGATGAATGAGTTCTTTGCTCGTCAGATCGTAGTACTGCGTAGGTTAATTAGCAGCTACCGTGAGGGAACGCTTGGTCTGAATGCCCTCGTTCAACGTATTGAGGGCATTGGGAATGCGAAACAAAGGGGTCAGGAAACAAAGGGGTCACATCTTGTAATATGATATTATTACTCCTAAGCCAAATATATTGCATCATCTCCGCAGCAGTCAGAGCCGATTAATAAGTCAGCCCAATGCCGCCAAACAGAAAGAGGGAGTGGTTACCCCCTTAAAATACGACCAACCCGGTTGGCTACACTAGCGCATCATGATCATCCATCCGTGTGGCGTACCTCGCTCCCATCGTATCCTTTCCCAAATTATCTGTCATACGATTTTGCGAGATTGAGTGAGGTGACCTGAGACTATGCTCTGGAACTAGCTACTGGAACTTCTTTCCTTTATCCAAGCACATGCGTCATTGGAGAAGGCTTCGGCTTGCGGCAAGCGGGCCGTGCGTCTAAAATAGCCCGCTACGTCGCGCTCAAGGTGTCTAGTAAATCAACAGCGCGAACTGCCCGATTTTTAAACTATCAGATAGTAGAGTGAGGAACATGAAGAATTACGCTATAGCCAGTCTGGTTCTACTAGCGGCTGCAAGCGGCGCTGCTTTTGGCGCGGGCGATGCGGCTGCCGGAAAGAATAAAAATTCAATGTGTATCGGTTGTCACGGCATTCCCGGTTACCGTACGGCTTATCCGGAGATTTACCAAGTACCCAAATTAGGCGGTCAACACGCGACCTATCTGGTGGATGCGTTGAAGGAATATAAATCGGGTGCTCGCAAACATCCGACGATGCGGGTGATTGCCGACAGCTTGTCTGAGCAAGATATGGATGACCTCGCGGCGTATTACGCCGAGGCTAAATAACTAGGTGATGATAATGAAAACACACACAATGATTACGGCCTTCGGCATGAGTCTTGCACTAGTCACTTCGGCTTGGGCCGGTCATGGTAACCCTGAAGCCGCAAAAGAAAAGGCGCAGGTCTGTGCGGCTTGCCACGGCCCGGATGGCAATAGCACGACCCCTAATTTTCCAAAGTTGGCGGGTCAGAACGAAGATTATTTGCGGGCCGTTTTGAAACATTATCGCAACAAGCAGCGAACGAATGCGATCATGAACGGTCAGGCTGAAAGCCTGACGGATACTGAAATCGCCGATCTGGCTGCATTTTATGCACAGCAAAAAGGTTTGCAGGTGAAGCGTTAGAGATATTGGCCGTATCAAAGCCCAAAGCATTCATATAATGTTTTGGGTTTTTTTTCGGGAGAATATTAGGCTTACAGTAAGCCGACTGGGTCTTTCAGGAAATATTGTTGCAGCAAACCATTGGTATTTTCGTTAGCACCGCATTGCCAGGTTGACGACGAATCGGCGAAATAGAGGGTCAACCCAGTGTTTTTTCTAAGTCTTTGAAGTGGGCGAATTCTTGACCATTATCTAGTGCTAGCGTGTCTCATAATTCAACAAATATTTACGTAAAAAAAGCGGCTGGTTCGTATAAACCAGCCGCTTTTTTGGCATCCCTAACGCTAAATACCGCCGTTAAGTCATGCCGACAACCCTCGGACTTAAGTTGTTAATTCATAGCGGATCATCCGGGCGATTGTTTTGCCCGAGGTGACCGTCGATGCATGACTCCAACTCGCCATGGGTTCGTTGATAATCCGCAGCATACCGGCGTGTCTGGAAATGTCTGCATCTTCCACAGGGTTACCCGAGGTAAAACCAAGTCTACGACGTAAGTTGTCGACGTTTTCTTGGGTGCCGGTCAGATACGTCCACCCGTTATCAATTTTATTCGCTTTCATGTAAGCACGCAAAACGGCGGGATCGTCGTGCTGCGGTGTCATGGAAATTGAATAAAAATGAATATCCTTGGCAACGTCGCCCAACAGTCGTCGCGCTTCCAGAATGTTCTGCGTCGAAGGCAGGCAGATTTTGCTGCAGACGGTGTACATAAAGTTAATGGCTACCTTCTTGTCTTTGACCAAGTCATCATAAAATCGCACCTCCTCGCCGGTATGCGTGAGTAAGGGAACGTTGGGTAAGTGTTTCAGGCGCATCTGTTCCCGCGGGTCTTGCGTCGAAATGGGGTTGGAAACAGCTTTCACCCCGGCGGTAGCTAAAGCAGCCCCAGCAAAGACGCTGGCAGCGCTGAATAGCAACTTTCTTTTTTCAAGGTTTATCATGATGTTTTCCTGAATAAGTTGATTACAGTTGATGAAGTTGGATTTTAAGGTGTGGTAATCGTATCACCCACATCATCGATCTTGAACAGCAGCATCATGGCGTGGTCCTCATGCACGACGTTGTGGCAGTGCATGGGATAGACCCCCACATAGTCGGTGACTTTAACCGAGTACTCAATGCTATCGCCTCCACCCAGCCACAGTACGTCTTTCCGGCTATTCTCTGGTGAGGTAGCAGGGATCGCTACACCATTGCGCTTGAGAATTCGCCCTTCGACAAAGTGGTTGTGGATGGGATGCGCCCAGCCAAAGCCGCCCGATATCCTCCATAGCTCAGTCGTTCCGCGTTTCATGGTGAAGCGTATCTCGTCACAGTTGATGGGCCTGCCGTTTACCGTCCAGTCATTTCTGTCCCTGTCGAACCTGAAGGTGCGGGTAATTCTGGGTGCCTCAATAGGCGGTAAGGTGATCGGCGCAAAGCTGGTGATTTTAGCCGGGTCAGCGCTGGCATCTGCCACGACTGCACCAATACGATATTCCACCAGTACATTGGCTGGGTTGCCGGCCGCAGCAAGTGTATTATCCGGGCCCTCACCCCGGGTCTGGTTTAGACGATTTTCCAGCCAGAGCCGGGTTGCGCCAGCCGCCGCACCGCCTGCTGCGGTCAGTTTATTGAAATCGATGATGATGTCCGCACGCTCAGCCACAGATAGTCTGACGCTGGTCAACGAAAGCGGCTTGGGCAATAGATTGCCGTCGTTCGCGATCATCCAGAAAGGAATTGACTGCGCAAGATTGTCTGGATTAGTCAGGAAAATCTGGTGGAAGCGCGATGGTCCCATGTTCAGCAGGCGCATGCGATAACGGCGTTTATCCACATTGAAAAATGGCTGAACCTTGCCATTAACCAGATACTTGTCTCCCAAAAGACCGTCTCTCTCGAGCAGGTCGAAGGCCAACTGGCCGGTTGCCGGGTCGACCCTGATATCGGCAAAAATCGTTGGAATGTCGTATGCGGGGTAACTCGGCAATTTGAACGCAGGGGCGGCATCGTTCTCATTGCCGGTGTCGTATTCGTTAAACAAGATATGAAAACCGGCCAAACCCTTGTAGACGTTCTCGGCAGTATGCGCCTCACGGTGGTCGTGATACCAAATTGTTCCCAGCGTTTCACGTACATCACCGTCTGGGGTTGCCGGGTTAGAAAAACCCGCGCGCTTCATGTTGTAGTAGTAATCGTAGTACTGGCCCGGGAAGAAGAATCTGCCTTGTGTCAGCGGGTCCTCTGA
This sequence comes from Betaproteobacteria bacterium, assembly GCA_043783305.1. GTDB lineage: Bacteria > Pseudomonadota > Gammaproteobacteria > Burkholderiales > Thiobacteraceae > RBG-16-58-11. Next base: position 12,664 of record JAYVZN010000115.1, on the reverse strand, counting down.
TATTGAGCCTAGTGTTGGATCGCAAGGACCGCCATCGCTGTCAGGTGCAGAGTGGAAATTGTGCAGGTGGGCGGAAATCGAGTTCTTCCCGAAGCCGCCACTCGGCGCTCCAGTCGGTAGGTCGTTGAAGCGGCGCACTAGAATAGCGGTATTGGAACCGGCTTTATAACGGCTCACGATGGTTGGCATGGGTGTCGTCGGCTTGTCTACACTGAGATCGGCTCCACCCCGATTGGCACCCCAAAGATTTGTTTGTGGTTGTAGTTGAGGATGGATGGATGCGGCTGGTACGGCACCGTAATGTTGGGCAAAAAAGAATTGCGGCTCGTTCAAATTGCGGTGCTGGTGTGCATCGCCACGGCCTTCGTAAGGGATGCCGGTAGCTGGATTGATGGCGCGGTTGGGTGCGGCGGTGGGCGGTAGGGCAAAAGCGGGATCAGTGAGTGGGCGCTGCGGCAGCTCAGTGATAATCGGCATGGTTTCGAGGAAAGGTTGGGTTTTTGGACTCGCGGCGAGTGTTCCCCCGTGGAAGCCGAATCCAGTGGTGTGTGTCTGGGCAAACACAACTCCAGCCACGCCGGAGCCAGCAATAATGGCAGCAGGTAAGGCTAGACCTGTTTTCAGGGCAGTACGGCGTTCTGGGTTATTTAATGTTTCGGTCGTTGTAATATCTTTATTTTTCAATTTTACTTTCCTCAAGAATGTATGTCGGTTGATAAATAATTGGTGGAATACATATAACATTATGATTATAAAAATAATATTTAAAGCATGATGCAGTGCATCCACTTGACTAGCGCCGGTCTCGCACTCTCTACAGTCACTCTTTTTAAACGGGTTAGGAGGTTACGCAAATGGTACGGGGAACGCGGTAATGAATCTGTCTGAAATCAGACTTTACTTGTATGTCATTGTCCGTAATGCGACAAAACCAGAAGTTATTTTTAAGAATTACTGCGCGGGCCTGCGACAGATACTCAAGGAGCAGTGCAATGAATTTACGATTTAAAGGGTTCTACTGCTATTTATCCAGTGACTGGAAGATTTGAGATGCACCTTGAGCGATCGCGCCTGAGTCGGTGGCGTTCTATGGGTGCGGTTCACATTTTGAACTGGCGGGACGGGCCGCTTTTCCTGTCTACTGGGTCGTTAAGCAGTGGTGTGGTTGGAATTAGAATCCACCTTGAATACCCAGTCACTTACAAGAAGTCGCGAATACCGGTATGCATGCGCGTGCCAGCCATCACCATAATGAAAAATACCTCTCAGTATTGGAATGCCAATGTGTAAAAAATTACGCTTGCTTGCACTTTGCTAGTTTTGTTTTCAAGTAAAGTTGAGCTGGGTACTAGGTCAACATGCAGTACACACTAAAGCAGTAGGGATTTTCTGAGGGGTAGTGAAATAAGGCTATTTGAAATATAACAAAAATCATGAAAAATAATTTATGAATTATTTTACGAGTTTTGCTGCAGATGTGTGAGGATACGCAGGATGAATGACGAAAGCATTGTCGCTGCTGATTTTCCGATGCCCATTTTCACCAGACGATTGGGTGACATGGTTCGCTTTGAACTATCGCGTATCGGTAGGCGACGTTTTATTGCGAAGCACGATTACGTATTTCGGGCCGGCGAACCGGCCCACTGCATCTGTGTGGTGGAATACGGCCACCTTAAGATATTCGAACCCACCCCTGAAGGTCGGGATGTACTGATGTTTATCCGTGCGCCCGGCGAGATTTTGGGATTACGGGGTGCGTTACAGCGCGATGGGAAGGGCATACGTGCCTATTCGGCGCAAGCCTGTGAAAATGCCGGAGTTGTCTGCGTTCCCGTAGAGAAATTGCGCCCCTACTTGGAGACGCATCCAAAAATTGCGTTGGAAGTAGCGGAGATACTTGCACAGCGCCTGAGCGAAACCTGTGACAAACTTTCTATACAGTCCTTGTCACAAGTTGCGTCGCGAGTCGCTCACCTTATTTTAAATGTAGGCCAATGCTACGGAACATTTGTCGGTCGTGGTGTGGAATTGAACGTACCATTCAGCCAACAAGAAATAGCGGACATGGTTGGTGCCGCACGTCAGACGGTTAACGGCATACTCAATGAACTAAAACTCGATGGTGTAATCAGCGTATCTCAAAAATTCATCCGCATTGAGAACATGGAAAAGTTGAAGAATCGGGCGCTGAACTACAGTGCATCCGAACTGGATGCCTGACTGGCGACTGGGTTTTTAGTAAAAATTTTTTGCGTTACGTTAAGCGTAGCCAACTGTTCACGCTGAACAGTTTATTTTACGATCCAGGCAATCGAAATAGACACCGGCATCCGGCGCGGTTTGCTGGCGTTGGGCTTGCCAAATCATTTCCGCAAGACACTCCATCAGCGCATGTTGCGCTACGTGCGGCTCACCCTGCCGCGCCAAAAGTGCGGCGTAGCGCTGTTTAATCCCCGGCGGTTGATCGATGGAGTACTGCTCGGCGATGGCTAAATGCAAACTTAAATGCAAAAAAGGATTGGTGTCGCCGAGTTCGGGCGGGTAATCGCGCTCTAAGTATTGCCCGGGTTTGGAGAGGAGGGCATGGTATTCGGGATGCAGCAACAATATATCCAACACGATGGTTTCGAGGCCAATGAGTGATTCTTGCGCTTGATATTTTCGCCACGTGTCGAAGAATAGGCGGCGCGCATCTTCGCGGCTGGGATTAAACATCCGTTGTAAATAAACCCAGCACAGCGGAGTATTGGAAAATTTCGTTTTCGTGATTCAACGGACCGATTTCGCCATTGCCGTAAAAGCCGATTAGCGGCATGCCGGGGTAGCGCGCGGTGACCATATCCAGATCGCGATCTTTGCCGCCGTAGAAATAAGGCCCGCGTCCCATGCAGGGGAAAAACAGACCGAAGTCGGGTGTGTTGGTCATCGTCTGATCCATACGTTCCAGTGTTTTGCGCATATCGCGCTCGGCCGCCAAGGGTTGACGCAAGGCCCAGAATAAGCGATCACCCGGCATCAGGCGCGTCGATAGTGTGACCGAGCGGTCGTCGGCATTGGTAGCAATAATGGGGGTTAGGCGATAACGACCTTCACTAATGGCGTGTACGGCATCACCAAAAATCACTCCGGCTAATAATAAGTGCAGAGGAATGTGCTCCTGCTCGCGAATATCCAACGGCAGCTCGCGTGTCAGGAGATTAAGTGCGGGTTGCGCACTGAGGGCGATGACATCGTAACCGTTGACTTCGGTGATTTCGAGCGGCGTGGACAAGGCGCGAATACCTTGCGATACATCGACTCGCCCGTGCGCACCCTGGATCAACATTTCACAATGTCCCTGCGCGGCTACTTTGGCACCACACCAAACCTTGAATGGCCCCTGGCCGGTAGCATCGCCGGACACACCACCGAAACGGCGCCCCGGCGCCTTAATCCAGGCGCTATTAATGGCGTTGGGTGCGGCGAGCGATAAAATCAGAGTGTCCGCTTTAGCTTCATGTGCGGGTGTTAGTGCAACATTACCTCCGAACACCATAGCGGCGGCGGCGGGCGCATCCAACACCCAGTCTTCTTCGGTAAAAATTCCCGCAGCGGAACAACCAATCACTTGCATGCAGTTGGCGGCTTTCGAGGCGGCGAGCAAAGCCGCTTGCGGTTCGCGCGCGAATTCCGGCGTTAGAAACAGCAAGACGCTGTTGGCGTGTGTAAGTTGCGCGCGCGCCATTGCCGCCGTAACCGCTTTTTGCGCCAAAGATTCATGGGGATTGAGGCCGCGGACTAGGCTGGTTGCGATGGGCATTGTGATCAAAAATCCATTTGTGTTAACAGGTGAAAATCGGGTTAGAAGTGGTTTTTATGCGCTCGCTAGGGTCTTGCTTTTGAATTCACACAGGTCGCGCAACATGCAGTCGGGGCAATTGGGTTTACGTGCTTTGCATACATAGCGCCCGTGCAGTATTAGCCAATGATGCGCATCCAAACGAAATTCTTCAGGGGTAAATTTTAGCAGTTTTCGTTCCACATCCAGCACGGTTTTTCCCGGTGCGATGCCCATCCGATTGGCCACGCGAAAAATATGCGTATCAACCGCAATCGTCGGTTCACCGAAGGCCGTGTTTAGAATAACGTTGGCTGTCTTGCGCCCCACGCCGGGTAGACTTTCCAGCGCTTCGCGTGTGCGCGGCACTGCGCCGCTGTGCCGTTCCTGCAAAATTCGGCAAGTTTCAATAATGTGCTTGGCTTTGCTGTGATACAAACCGATGGTTTGGATATAACGCTCTAAACTGGTGACACCCAGTTGATAAATCGCAGCCGGCGTGTTGGCGTGGGAGAATAATTTACGCGTGGCAAGATTCACGCCTTTATCGGTAGCTTGTGCGGAAAGAATGACGGCGATTAGCAACTCAAAAGGTGTGTCGTAATTGAGTTCAGTGGTGGGGTGTGGATTCAACACGCGCAGGCGTGAAAAAATTTCATGGCGTTTACAGGGATTCATACGTGGACACGCTGAGATAACAATAAAAAGGACCGAATAACGGGGCCGCAATGATCGGCGCGTGGTAAATTTATAGTTACACCGCGACCGGCGCCTTAATGGCCGGGTACGGATCGTAACCCTCTAATGTGAAATCCTCGAATTTAAAATCGAAAATATCCTGGATCGTCGGATTCAGAATTAATTTCGGCAAAGGGCGCGGGGTGCGCGATAGTTGCTCCTGCGTCTGATCCATGTGGTTGGAATAAAGATGTGCGTCGCCCAAGGTGTGTATAAAATCGCCCAACTGCAGGCCGCAGACTTGCGCCACCATCATCGTGAGTAAGGCGTAGGAGGCGATGTTAAACGGCACACCGAGAAAAATGTCGGCGCTGCGTTGATACAGTTGACAGGAGAGTTTGCCGTCGGCCACGTAAAATTGAAAAAAGGCATGGCAGGGGGGAAGTTTCATTTTTTCCACCTCGCCCACATTCCAAGCGGAGACGATCAGGCGCCGTGAGTCGGGTGTGTTTTTAATTTGCGCCAGGACTTGTTGAATCTGATCGACATGACGACCGTCGGCGGTGGGCCAGGAGCGCCACTGATAGCCGTAGACCGGACCCAGGTCACCTTTCTCATCCGCCCACTCGTCCCAAATACGGACACCGTTGTCCTTCAAATATTTAATGTTGGTGTCGCCTTTCAGGAACCACAGCAGCTCGTGAATAATCGAGCGCAAGTGACACTTTTTGGTTGTCACCAACGGGAAACCTTGGTTTAAATCGTAACGCATTTGGTAGCCGAAGACCGACACCGTACCGGTACCAGTGCGGTCGGTTTTTTGATTGCCGTGCTCTAGCACATGGCGCATGAGATCGAGGTATTGGCGCATAGGGGGAGCTTAAGTTGAAAAGCAGTTAGGGTGAAAGTTGCTGCCAGCGGCCATCAATCAACCCCTCCAGTGGGCGGAAATTGACTTTATAGGCCATTTTCGGGCTCTCTTCGATCCAGTAACCCAGATATAAATAAGGCATTCCCATAACGCGACAGCGTTGGATTTGCCATAAAACATTGTAAGTGCCAAAGCTGGATTGAGGAATGTTCGGATCGTAAAAAGTGTAAACCGCAGAGAGGCCGCTGTCGGCCACATCCACCACGCTGAGCATGCGTAAAATATCATTTTCGCGGAATTCAACTAGATTGGTCGAGACACCGCTTTCCAATAAAAACTGGTGGTATTGCTGTTGGTCGTCTTGATCCATCCCGCCGCCCGGGTGGCGTTGGCTTTGGTAGCGCCGATACAAGTCGAAATGTTCTTGTTCGTAGCGCAACGGCAGCATGTGCGTGGTCAAGTGCGCATGGCGCTTAGCCGCGCGGCGCTGGGCGCGAGTGGGTGTGAATTCATTAACGCGTAAGCGCACCGGTACACAGGCGCGACAGCGGTCACACAAGGGGCGGTAAACATAAGCCCCGCTGCGACGAAAACCGAGCTGGATCAGCTCACTGTAAACCTCAGCGCTGATGAGGTGGCTCGGCGTGGCGACTTGCGAGCGCGCTAAGCGTTTATCCAGGTAACTACAGCTATAGGCGGAAGTGAGATAGAACTGTAGCTTATGTGCGGGAAAATCATTGTGCATCAGCTTCCCATTCGCTCTTCAAATCGGCATCGAATTGCCGCATGGCCTCAATGGGAGAATATTGTATCAGTTTGGAAACCCGGCGCAAAAAATCGGCACGGGGAATTTCACGCGCACCGAGGCTGGACAAATGTGCAGTTTTCATTTGGCAGTCGATCAGACCGAAGCCCCAGCGCTGGAGTTGCCGCACCAAATGCACAAAAGCGATTTTAGAGGCATCGGTTTGCGTACTGAACATCGATTCGCCATAAAACATCCGCCCTAGTGCGATGCCGTACAAGCCGCCGACTAACTCGCCCTCTACCCAGGTCTCTGCCGAATGGGCGATACCCATGTGATGTAAGCGCGTATAGGCGGTAATCAGGGAGGACGAAATCCAAGTGCCGTTTTGCCCTTTACGCACTTGTGCGCAAGCTTGCATTACAGACGTAAACGCGGAATTTAAGCGCACTTCATAGACGCGGTTGCGCAGCGTTTTTTTCAGTGAACGGCTTATTTTTAGTTCGCTGGGAAACAACACCATGCGCGGACTAGGGCTCCACCATAAAATGGGCTCACCTTCATTAAACCAGGGAAAGACACCGTGCGAATAGGCCATGATGAGGCGCGCGGGAGAAAGATCGCCACCCGCCGCCAATAGGCCGTTGGGCTGGCGCAGAGCGGTACTGCAAGGAGGAAAGGAATCGTTGGGGCCGAGCCAAGGGAGCATAAATTTGATTTTAACCGAGCGCGAAGCGGTGCGTCTTTATCTTAGAATATATCCGGATTTAATCGACTTTTTGCTCCAACACAAATTGCGCACCTTCATCCTGCCCTAAGTGACGCACGAGATAAGGCATGATGTCTTGCAGGATGGTCAGCAGCGTCCACGGCGGGTTAACGATAAACAACCCGCTGCCGTGCAGGCCGATGCCGTCAGGGGTGGGTGCGCGCACTGTTAGCGCGACGTGCAGCCAATTATTGCCGACCAGGCGCTTCAACTTGTCGGGCAATTGTTTGGACTCAATGCGCGTCAACTGTGGATACCACAATGCATAAGTGCCGCCGGGAAATCGCGGCAACTGATCGCGCACAGCATGCAAGGCGTGGCGATAGTCATCGCGCATTTCGTAGGATGGGTCGATCAGAATCAGCCCGCGCCGCGGTGCCGGTGGTAGCAGCGCCTTCAGCGCAGCTAGACCATCTGCGGTAGCAATACTCACGCGGCGACCAGCATCGCTGAAATTTTTTTGTAGTAGACGCGCATCGCTCGTATGCAACTCAAATAAATGCAGCCGATCCTGTGCGCGCAAGGTGCGTAATTCAAACCAGGGCGAGCCAGGGTAAACCCGCAATTTTCCATCCGGGTTTAATTCTTGTACTAGCTTTACGTACTCCTTCAGCGGTGCCGGTAAGTCCTTGCGCGGCCACAGCTTGCCGATACCGGTTTCAAATTCCGCCAGCTTGGTAGCATAGCCCGAATCCAGCGTATAGACACCGGCACCCGCATGCGTGTCGATCACCCAAAATGGTTTCTCTTTCTGCGCCAAATAGCCCATGAGCTGCACCAGCACGAGGTGTTTAAGAACATCGGCATGATTACCGGCGTGAAAGGCATGGCGATAGCTAAGCATAAGCGTACATTTTTATAAAGTAGCGCGATTATAAAGGGAGAAAGCGTTGGTCACTTACGGCGACATAACCAAGGGCCTCTATAAATCCTAGTTAAGACCCGCTTCCGTCAGAAATTGATGGAAGCAGGTATTCACAATTGTTTGGGCACTGGCATTAAGCGCGGCATAGTCTGCGGATTGCCATTGATCGAGCGGCATTTTTTCCGGTGCGGTCGCAGCACATGAGACGGTTTTCAAGGTGCTTACTTTGCCGTCTAATTTTTCAAGAATACGTACTTGGAGATTGTAGTGCAACGCATAATCCTGGCTGGTGAGGAAAGAAATGTACCCTAGCTCCCACAAGGGTGCGTAAACAGAAATAGAGAGTTCGCGTTCGACGGCACTAGGGGATGACGTTTTTTTGGAAAAAAATTCCGAAAGTTTTTTTGCTAGGGCCAAATCAGCACCTTGGCCGGCACTAACACCGTAGCTGCTAGGCAACGCTTTGGATAATTCATTGCCGAAAGTCTGACCAATATTGATGTTGTTTTGAAATTGTTGAGGGCTGGCAGCACCTCCGCCGCTAGCCGCCACACTGCTAACAACAGATGAAACGATTACGTTGCCGACTGCCTGTGCTTTTGTTTTTTCAGTTAATTGCGCAGGCTTTTCGATAGGCAACACGGTGACTTTGGCATGCAAAATTTTATCTCTCAACTCTGTGGGCGTTGCGCTTATTGTTGTGTTGGTGGCGCAGGCCGAAAGCAGTAGACCGCTGGTTAACGCAGATGCGATAAAACGGAATTTCATGGGGGGGTTCCTTGCAAGAGTGAATGATTTATTTAGACCATCATGGTCAGTCTGGTTGCGGTGTTGCTTAATTTGGTGCCCAATTTAATTTTGCGTTGGACATTAATAGCGGGTAAGAAATTAATCAAGCGCGATTCTATATGCCCCTGGGTTTTTAGATAACGATCCGCATATTATCGCTGGTAGGCAAACCATACTACGCCGGTAAAGTAGTCGGGAGGAAATTGAGCCAACCCGGGAGGGTGTCCGCGATTTTGTGTAAACGATTTCCCGTTTACACAAAATCGCGGACACCCCCGCTAATCCTTGAACTCCCAAGCAAAGAATCGACTAAGTACAACTGTTGTTTCGGCCCAATCATCACGTCCGCATTATGTTTGATAGTGTTCTTCTGTTAAAGCTATTAATGAGGTTACTCCTTGGCGTTTATGCGTTTTGTAATGGTCTGGTTGCTTGCTTTATTCCCTGCCTGTGCATCTTGTTGCGCGTTCGTGATCTGCGTTGGGTTGCCATAATGCGTATTCAATGCGTCCTGGTAGAACTGCAAATTATTCACGATTGTCCCGGCGTAAAGCGTGCTATCTGTTTTTTGTGCGGGCGTAGTATAGTTGTTTAATTGCATCAATTTCTTTTGGATGCAATTGCCGATTATTTGCATCCACATTCAGGCCACCGGCGACCCCGGCCACATTACCCCACCCGCCACCGCACCAATCCCCGCCGCTGTGCCCAAGGACACCGCTTGTCCCGCAAGCTATGCCACCGTGTCCGAAGCCCCCGCGTCTTTTAGCTTTTGCGTGATCGCGTTTTGCAGATTAAGTCATCAGATGAAAATAATGCCGCTTGAATGGATGTGTTTTACGGGAACTCTCTAGGGTTAAACACCCTTCACCACAGCGGTGAAATCGGACCATTGCTCAATGCGGAAGGCGCGAATATCGCGCACAGATTTCGAGAACCATACGCGCGTGCGCAACGCTTGGACAGCCAGAAATAGGTTCGCCATATCCTCGTTGTCGGTGACATAGAGACTTCCCTGTACTCGGCAAAAACCGTGCTCACCAAGAACGGCACCAATCTCGGTGTATGCCTGTGTCACTCCCTTGGGGTGATGCTTCTCGGTGTCGGCAACAATGAGATCAAAAGCGACAGCGTACATTAGCGCGCTTCCGGATCGTCGGACAAGTGGGTTAGACGGTACTCGGCTTTCTCGCCGGTCTCGACCAGCGTGACTTCAATCATCCAGTCACCATCCTCTAACTGGCGCAAGGCTTGGCCAACTTCATACTTGGGGCCAAATGGCCCGAAACTCTTAATTTTGCCGACCGGAACCGGCGGCGGTACGATGACTGCTTGCATAATTAGGTCTCCCGCAATGTAATTCGGTTTCAATGTAGCAGTGCAGGGATGGATTCGCAACAACAGAATCCGGTTTACTTTCCGTCATAAGGCTAAAACCACCGGCTTTATACCGTCTTGGGTGTCGGTGCGTATTTGACATTGTTAGTGGCGACGACAGTGGTGCCTTTGACCGCTATATCGTTCCGGCCACGAGGCTAATGTACTCGGCGGATAGAGTGCTGCTGACGGCGCAGGTCTCGTTTAACGTATCGCGCGTGGTGGTCTTGCTGGAGAGGAAACCACGGCTCTTGTGCGCATGCGCTTCGGCGGTGGTGCAGTCAGCTAATTTCATTTTAATAAGTGTCTACACCGGTCATTTTAAATGAGGAGAACTCTTTCGGGCTTTGAGCATTAATAACCCAGCGCGCACCCGCTTCTAAATTCGATGCGTGGTCTATTGTGTTTCCGATTAAATTGCCTTGCTCATCGTATAAATTAAATTTTACGAATACGTCCTTGACCGGATGGCTGGATAGATTTGTAACGATGCCTTTAATGACCAAGCGACCATATTCATTTCGCGCCGCCTGTAAATCACTTACAGCGACTGGAGATGGCTGCGGATCGCCCGCAAGTGCGTTGATACTGGTAATCGCTAAAAGCACGAGCAAGAGCTTTTTCATGGGAGAATTTCCTTTAAGTTGGTTTGATTGATTGCGATGGAAAAATCGGAGGCAATGGGGCGTTCATGGTTTATTTCTTTCCGAACAGTTTTGCAAACAATCCTTGCGTAGGCTCAGGCCGTGCGGGGTGGGTGCTCGGCCCGTCCGGGCGCAGCAGGTCGCCGGGATAGTGTTCGTGGCCGAGACACAGAGAATCATCCAGCCCGAAGGCCTTGACGGCGGCCACGGCTTCGATGCACCAGCGGCCGAAGTAGCTGCCCATTTCCAGCGGGTGCTTGATCGGATCGCCGTAGATGTACCACCACAGCTCATCCTTGCCTTTGCGTGCGAGTTCGAGATACCAGTGCTCGACGAAATCTTTCAGCAATTGCGCCTGTTTTGGTTGTGGCGCATCGACGGCCTTGAGCAGGCGCGCGTAGGGCTTCTTGTGCAAGAGCGTGGTGCCAATCCTGCGGCCAGGCGCACGGCTGGCGATCACCCGGTCGAGCAGGATGTCTTCGCCTTCGCCGCCGATCAAGGCCAGTAGGCGATTCCATTGCTCGTCAGGGATTTCCAGCGCCAAAGCCAGGCCTATCAGCCAGAAGCACCAGTTGTAATGGTTGAGATTGGCAAGGTCGAACACCCACGCACGCGGGTCGTTATGGCTGCGCGGATCATCGCTGGGCTGTGCAGCGGTTAACAAGTGCCGATGATCCCAGCCCTCGCCGGGTTTTAACTGGGCATTCAGTTCAGCAGCCAGTTTGTTTGACAACTCCCAGGTGTCGAGTAGGCCGGGGAAGTGCTGGGCGAGTTCGTGGATAGGGTCGCCGCGGGAGTAACGGCAAACTATGAGGCGAAAAATATCAATAGAAAGATCATATGTGAACTGTGGGCGGTAACCTGGATTACCCGATGGTTCGGCAATCTGCTTGGTCGCTTTATTTATCCACTCAACGCCTTTAATAGTCCGAGTGCTCCAATAATTGGTGTCCCCCATCGGAGCGCGGATCATGGCTGTGCTCCGCTGAGATTCCTTCCGGGCAGTAATATCTTCGACGTATCGACATCCTTGGACTTGCCCGCAGTATCCAATACCTTTATCTGCGTGCGGCCATCGAGCAGGGTGCGCACCAGCCAGGTTTCGTAGCGGCCTCTTTTTATTGCGTTTTCCACAGCGATAGCATTATTCATTTCATAACCTTCAATCCATGATGTGCTTGCACCACAGAAACTGACCGGTGTGGTAGTCCAGTTCAAAATAGTGTTTGCCAGCGTATTCCACCCAGGCGGTGACGCCAAATTTGCCTTCCTTGCCATCGGCAGGGTTTACATAAGGGGCGCTGATGTTCTCGAAGCTTGTCGGTGATTGGCCTGATTCCAGGCTGGTGGAGCCGGTCATCTGCCACGGCACGGTCAAGCGCATGCGCTCTTTGCCATAGGCATCGAGCAGGGTGCAGTTGTCGGGTTTCGATTCGCTTTCGAAGCAGATGAAGCCAGACGAATCGGGTAGTTCTCGCCAATAACCCGTTCTATATGACTCAAATTGGCATCCATTTACCTGCCATGAATAGCGAATGACAGGGCCAAAAATACCGCTTGGATGACGTAGTTCATCCACCCAAGTCACAAGAGCATTCTCAAGTACAGACTGATCACGATTATTATGAAGAGTGAAAGCCACAATCTTATTCATGGCAACGCCCGTCCGCTGTAAGGAACGTATTTGAATACGTTGCTTCGATTGTCCCGCGGTATCAGGAAATTCAACTGATTTCCGCCACCGCCAGCAGCCCCACCTTGACTGCCTACAATGCCGACCTGTGCCTGAATCGGTTTGGTGATTTCAACCTCGACAACGTAGCCCACGTTCTGTTTGAATTCATTGGTAATGGCAAGCTGGTTACGAGCGTAAGCCTGGCTAGGAACGTTGTCGAATGTAGCCCAGCCGCCAAATCTAGATTCGCCAGCCTGTAACCTGGCGTAATCATCAACGCTTACCACCATCCGCACCCTGGTCCCCGGCTGCAATGTAGCCTCAGCCACTACTGACCCTGACTTCCATGCCGGTACCTGGCTGTATGCGTTCATGAGCGCGTTGACCTCATCAGCACTCTTGAAACCATGAATCGCTCCCACCTGTACGTT
>JAYVZN010000114.1:0-7693 GCA_043783305.1 Betaproteobacteria bacterium | reverse complement strand
CCGTTCCCTAGGCATCGATATCGATCTGGTACGCAATTAAGGCGAGAAGGTGCGAGGCGTAAGCCTCGCCCATCAAAATTTAGACGCCCCCTACAATTAGGAGTCGCACATGAAAGCACTGCTCGATTTATTTAAGCAAGTTACGCAAGAAGAAGAGTTCGATTCGATTAAGATCGCGCTCGCTTCACCGGATAAAATTCGTTCTTGGTCTTATGGTGAAGTTAAAAAACCGGAAACCATCAACTATCGCACCTTCAAGCCGGAGCGTGATGGTTTATTCTGCGCCAAGATTTTTGGCCCAGTCAAAGATTACGAGTGCTTGTGCGGTAAATACAAGCGCTTAAAACATCGCGGCGTGATTTGCGAAAAGTGCGGCGTCGAAGTGACCTTGTCCAAAGTGCGGCGCGAGCGTATGGCGCATATCGAACTGGCGAGCCCGGTCGCGCATATCTGGTTTCTAAAATCTTTGCCCTCGCGTTTGGGTATGGTCTTGGATATTCCTTTGCGTGATATTGAGCGGGTGCTGTATTTCGAAGCCTATGTGGTGGTTGAACCCGGCATGACCCCTTTGGTGCGTGGTCAGTTGTTGACCGAAGACGACTACTTATCCAAGGTAGAAGAGTACGGTGACGAATTCAAAGCGGCGATGGGTGCAGAAGGTGTGCGCGATTTATTGCGCTCAATAGACCTGAATCACGATGTTGAAACTTTGCGTCACGATCTCGGTGCAACCAGCTCCGATACCAAGATTAAAAAGCTTTCCAAGCGCCTAAAAGTGCTGGAAGCCTTCCAGCGCTCCGGCATCCGTCCGGACTGGATGATTTTAGAAGTGCTGCCGGTTCTTCCGCCTGAGTTGCGTCCACTGGTGCCGCTGGATGGCGGTCGTTTCGCGACTTCCGATTTGAACGATTTATATCGCCGCGTAATCAACCGCAACAATCGCTTGAAGCGCTTGCTAGAGTTGAAAGCACCGGAAATTATCGTGCGTAATGAAAAGCGCATGTTGCAAGAATCCGTCGATTCCTTGCTCGACAATGGTCGCCGTGGCAAAGCCATGACCGGCGCCAATAAGCGTCCGCTGAAATCCTTGGCAGACATGATCAAAGGTAAGGGTGGTCGTTTCCGTCAGAACCTGCTGGGTAAGCGCGTCGACTACTCCGGACGTTCCGTGATCGTGGTGGGTCCGCAGTTGAAATTGCACCAATGCGGCTTGCCGAAAAAAATGGCATTGGAATTGTTCAAGCCCTTCATTTTCCATAAGCTGGAAGTGCTGGGCTTGGCGACGACGATTAAGGCTGCCAAGCGCGCCGTAGAGCAAGAAACGCCAGAGGTTTGGGATATTCTGGAAGACGTGATTCGCGAACATCCGGTGATGCTGAACCGCGCGCCGACGCTGCACCGTTTGGGTATTCAAGCTTTTGAACCGGTGTTGATCGAAGGCAAAGCGATTCAGTTGCATCCGCTGGTGTGTGCGGCGTTTAACGCCGACTTCGATGGTGACCAAATGGCGGTCCACGTACCGCTGAGTTTGGAGGCGCAGATGGAAGCGCGCACCTTGATGATGGCTTCCAACAACGTGCTGTCACCCGCCAACGGCGATCCAATTATTGTACCGTCGCAAGATATCGTGCTCGGCTTGTATTACATGTCGCGTGATCGCATCAATGCGAAGGGCGAAGGCGGCCTATTCACCGATATCAGCGAAGTATCCCGCGCCTATGAAACACGCAAAGTCGATCTGCATGCCAAAGTCGCTGTGCGCATCAAGGAATACGATGTCAGCGCGGACGGCACCAAGACGGAAAAGTTTACGCGCTATAACACGACGATTGGTCGTGCCCTGTTGTCGGAACTGCTGCCACCGGGCTTGCCGTTCGAGTTGATCAATAAGGCACTCAAGAAGAAAGAAATTTCCAAGCTAATTAACGCCAGCTTCCGTCGTTGCGGTTTGCGCGAGACGGTGATTTTGGCCGATAAGTTGATGTATACCGGCTTTGCCTTTGCCGCGCGTGCCGGCATTTCCTTCTGTGTGGATGACATGCTGATCCCGCCGGAAAAAACCAAGATTATCGCCAGCGCGGAAGAGGAAGTGAAAGAAATTGAACGCCAATACGCGTCCGGCTTGGTCACCAACGGCGAACGCTATAACAAGGTCGTGGATATTTGGTCACGTGCCGGTGATGTCGTGGCCAAGGCCATGATGGACCAGCTCAGCACCCAAGACACCGTTGACCGCGCCGGCAAAAAGGTCAAACAAGAATCCTTCAACTCGATTTATATGATGGCCGACTCAGGAGCGCGCGGTTCAGCTGCGCAGATTCGTCAACTGGCTGGTATGCGCGGCCTGATGGCAAAGCCGGATGGCTCCATCATCGAAACGCCGATCACGGCGAATTTCCGTGAAGGCTTGAACGTGTTGCAGTACTTTATTTCGACGCACGGTGCACGTAAAGGCTTGGCCGATACCGCATTGAAAACCGCTAACTCCGGTTACCTAACCCGTCGTTTGGTGGATGTGACGCAGGACTTGGTCGTGACCGAGCTGGATTGTGGCACCCTTAATGGCGCAGTCTTGAAGGCCATGATCGAAGGTGGTGAAGTGATTGAAGCTTTGCGCGAGCGTATTCTTGGACGCGTCACCGTGCAGGATGTAATGAATCCCGAAAACAGCCAGATCATGTTCCCAACGGGAACGATGTTGGACGAAGATGCGGTGGAAGCGATTGAGGCTGCAGGCATTGATGAAGTGAAGGTGCGTACGCCGCTGACGTGTGACACCCGTCACGGCCTATGCGGGCAATGTTACGGGCGCGATTTGGCGCGCGGAACTTTGGTCAACGTCGGTGAGGCAGTTGGTGTTATCGCCGCGCAGTCCATCGGCGAACCGGGCACCCAGCTCACCATGCGCACTTTCCATATCGGCGGTGCAGCATCGCGTGCTGCAGTGGCTAGCCAAGTCGAGTTGAAATCGGGTGGCAGCATGAGTTTTGGCCCGACCATGCGCTATGTCAGCAATGGTCGCGGTGAGCAAGTTGTGATTTCGCGTACCGGTGAAGTGCTGGTGCTAGACGATAGCGGTCGTGAGCGCGAGCGCCACAAAGTACCGTATGGCGCCACCTTGCATGTAATGGATGGCAACCCCGTTAAAGCCGGTAAAGCGGTTGCGACCTGGGATCCGCATACGCGCCCTATCATCACAGAATATGCTGGAAAAGTGCATTTCGAGAACGTTGAAGAAGGCGTGACTGTAGCCAAGCAGATCGATGAAGTGACCGGCCTTGCGACCTTGGTGGTGATTGATCCAAAGCGCCGTGGTACTGCTACCTCGAAAGGCTTGCGTCCGCAAGTGCGCTTGTTTGATGCGAAAGGCAACGATGTCAAACTGGCGGGTTCCGATTCACCAGTCAACATCAGCTTCCCGGTCGGCGCTATTCTGACGGTGAAAGACGGTCAAGACGTGGGTGTGGGCGATGTGTTGGCGCGTATCCCGCAAGAGTCCTCGAAAACACGCGATATTACCGGTGGTTTGCCGCGCGTTGCCGAGTTGTTCGAAGCGCGTTCGCCGAAAGATGCCGGCATGTTGGCGGAAATCACCGGTACCGTGTCCTTCGGTAAAGACACTAAGGGCAAGCAACGCTTGGTGCTGACCGACCTGGATGGTGTGGCGCATGAATATCTGATTACCAAAGACAAGCACGTCACTGTGCATGACGGTCAAGTGGTGAATAAAGGCGAGACCATCGTTGACGGCCCGGCTGAGCCGCACGATATTCTGCGCTTATTGGGCGTGGAAGCGTTGGCGCGTTACATTACTGATGAAGTGCAGGATGTGTACCGCTTACAAGGTGTGCGCATTAACGATAAGCATATTGAAGTCATCGTGCGCCAAATGTTGCGTCGGGTGCAGATTACCGATGGCGGCGATACCCGCTTCATTCTCGGCGAGCAAGTTGAACGTGCTGAACTGCTGGAAGAAAATGATCGTTTACCGAAAGATAAGCGCCCAGCCACCTTTGACCATGTTTTGCACGGTATTACCAAAGCTTCTCTGTCCACCGATTCTTTCATCTCGGCAGCCTCTTTCCAGGAGACTACCCGCGTGCTCACAGAAGCGGCGATTATGGGAAAACAGGACGAATTGCGTGGTTTGAAAGAGAACGTAATTGTGGGTCGCCTGATCCCAGCCGGTACGGGATTAGCCTACCATCGTGCGCGCAAGCGTCAAAAACTTGGCCTGGATGTACAGACGGGTACCACCGAAATCGAGCTGGCTGACGAAAGTACGGCCGGTGGCGAGGCGGAAGTGGCGTAGGGATTCACCAAATCAGCCGCGAAAATCATCTCGTGGCTGATTTTTTTGACGCAGCAAGGCTTATTTCAGCACAAGCGCAGGTTTAGAAGATTGACATGGGGGTGAAAAACCCATAGAATCTCGTTTCTTTTTTATGCCTAGCCCGGAATATAAACCGCTTAACAGCGGCTCGGGCAGTTGGATGAACATGATTTGGGACGGCGTTGTTTAAACGCCGTCCCTTCGTTTTTACTTGAAGGAATGCTATGCCAACCATTAATCAACTGGTGCGCAAAGGCCGCTTGATCGAACAGACCAAGAGTAAAGTGCCGGCGCTACAGAGCAGCCCGCAAAAACGCGGTGTCTGTACGCGTGTTTACACCACGACACCGAAAAAACCAAACTCCGCCTTGCGTAAAGTCGCCAAAGTGCGTTTGACCAACGGTTTCGAGGTGATTAGCTACATCGGCGGTGAAGGCCACAACTTGCAGGAGCACTCGGTCGTGCTGATTCGCGGTGGCCGGGTAAAAGATTTGCCGGGTGTGCGTTACCACATCGTGCGCGGCAGCTTGGATACCACGGGTGTTAAAGACCGTAAACAGAGCCGTTCGAAATACGGTGCCAAGCGCCCAAAAGCGGCGTAACAAGACATTTAGACTGAGGTTGAGATATGCCACGTCGTAGAGAAGTCCCTAAACGCGAGATTCTTCCAGATCCTAAATTCGGAAATGTGGAAGTGTCAAAATTTGTGAATGTGCTGATGACTGGCGGTAAAAAAGCCGTTGCTGAGCGCATTGTGTACGGTGCTTTAAGCCAAATCACACAAAAATCTGGAAAAGATGCGTTGGAGGTGTTTATCCAAGCCCTTTCTAATGTAAAGCCGATGGTGGAAGTAAAAAGCCGTCGCGTCGGTGGTGCCAACTACCAGGTTCCAGTCGAAGTGCGTTCTGTTCGGCGCATGGCTTTAGCAATGCGGTGGTTGCGTGATGCAGCCCGCAAGCGTGGCGAAAAATCCATGGGGCAGCGCCTGGCTAATGAATTAATGGAAGCCGCTGAGGGTCGTGGCAGCGCCGTGAAAAAACGTGAAGAAGTGCACCGCATGGCGGATGCAAACAAAGCTTTCTCGCATTATCGTTTCTAATTAAGGTTGATGGCGCTTACAGCGCGATCAGTCGGTTAAAAGGTTTTAAAAGTGGCTCGTAAAACTCCAATTGAACGCTACCGCAATATCGGTATTTCTGCGCACATCGACGCAGGTAAGACAACGACGACTGAGCGTGTGTTGTTCTATACGGGCGTTTCGCACAAGATCGGCGAAGTCCATGATGGCGCGGCCACCATGGACTGGATGGAGCAAGAGCAGGAGCGCGGTATCACCATTACCTCCGCTGCGACGACTTGTTTCTGGAAGGGGATGGAGGGCAATTTCCCTGAGCACCGCATCAATATCATCGATACCCCGGGCCATGTAGATTTCACCATTGAAGTTGAGCGTTCCATGCGGGTGTTGGATGGCGCGTGCATGGTGTATTGCGCTGTGGGTGGCGTACAGCCGCAGTCTGAAACCGTGTGGCGCCAAGCGAATAAGTACAAAGTTCCACGTCTAGCCTTTGTGAACAAGATGGA
Source organism: Betaproteobacteria bacterium (assembly GCA_043783305.1). GTDB lineage: Bacteria > Pseudomonadota > Gammaproteobacteria > Burkholderiales > Thiobacteraceae > RBG-16-58-11. The sequence goes on along the minus strand of JAYVZN010000114.1, from coordinate 1,776 downwards.
TCGCTCCGGCGCCAACTACTTCAAAGTCTACGATCAAATGAAGACACGATTGAAGGCGAATCCGGTGCCGATTCAAATTCCAATTGGTGCGGAAGATAAGTTTGAAGGTGTGGTCGACCTGATTCGCATGAAAGCAATTTACTGGGATGAAGCCAGTCAAGGGATGAAGTTTGACTTGCGTGAAATTCCGGCGGAACTTGCGGCATCGGCGAAAGAGTGGCGCGAGAAGATGCTGGAAAGTGCGGCTGAAGCATCCGAGGAATTAATGAACAAGTACCTCGAAGAGGGCGATTTGTCTGAAGCCGACATAAAGCTGGGTTTGCGTCGGCGTACTATCGCTAGCGAAATCGTGCCCATGTTGTGTGGTTCCGCATTTAAAAATAAAGGCGTGCAGGCCATGTTGGATGCCGTTATCGAATTTATGCCTGCACCAACCGATGTTAAGCCGGTTGAAGGGGAGTTGGAAAATGGCGAGAAGGGTGTTCGCAAAGCGAGCGATGACGAGCCATTTGCAGGATTAGCATTTAAAATTATGACCGATCCTTATGTCGGGCAATTGATTTTCTTCCGCGTTTATTCCGGTACGGTGAAAACTGGAGACACGATTTACAATCCGGTTAAGGGTAAGAAAGAGCGCCTGGGCCGCATTTTGCAGATGCACGCCAATCAACGCGAAGAAATTAAAGAGGTTTGTGCGGGCGATATTGCGGCAGCAGTAGGTTTAAAGGATGCCACTACGGGCGATACGCTGTGTGACCTGAATAAAACAATTATTTTAGAGCGCATGATTTTTCCGGAACCGGTGATTCACGTTGCTGTGGAACCGAAGACCAAGGTTGACCAAGAAAAAATGGGTCTGGCCTTGAACCGTTTGGCGCAAGAAGATCCTTCGTTCCGTGTGCGTACAGACGAAGAAACCAATCAAACGATTATTTCCGGTATGGGTGAGTTGCACCTGGAAATTTTGGTGGATCGTATGCGTCGCGAATTTGGCGTTGAAGCCAACGTGGGCGCGCCGCAAGTGGCTTATCGCGAAGCAATTCGTAAATCGGCGGAAGTGGAAGGAAAGTTCGTCAAGCAGTCCGGCGGTCGCGGTCAGTATGGTCATGTGTGGATCAAGATGGAGCCGAACGAGACCGGTAAGGGTTTTGAATTCATTGATGCGATTAAAGGCGGTAGTGTGCCGCGTGAATTTATCCCTGCGGTAGAAAAAGGTTTGCGTGAAACGTTGCCGAATGGCGTATTAGCCGGTTTCCCGGTGGTGGATGTCAAGGTGACCTTGTTCGACGGTTCCTACCACGATGTAGATTCCAACGAAAATGCTTTCAAAATGGCGGCTTCGATGGCATTTAAAGATGGCATGCGTAAAGCTAGTCCGGTTTTGCTTGAGCCGATGATGGCGGTGGAAGTTGAGACACCGGAAGATTATATGGGCGATGTAATGGGCGACTTAAATCGCCGCCGTGGCATCATTCAGGGTATGGAAGATATGCCGACTGGAAAAATCGTGAAAGTTGAAGTGCCTTTGGCAGAGATGTTCGGCTATTCCACGGATCTGCGCTCTATGTCGCAGGGGCGTGCAACTTATAGTATGGAATTTAAGCATTACACTGAAGCGCCGCGGAATGTTGCGGAAGCGGTGATGAACAAAAAATAGTTGTAAATTTAATTCTCAATAATTTAATTAAGCGATAGAGGATACGATCATGGCAAAAGGCAAATTTGAGCGCACCAAGCCGCATGTGAACGTAGGAACGATTGGTCATGTGGACCATG
>JAYVZN010000113.1:0-47709 GCA_043783305.1 Betaproteobacteria bacterium | reverse complement strand
TATAATCCATGCCGCACCTCCCTTTGTGCAGCATATTCTCGCAGCTAAAGCTGACCGGCTAAAGCCGGTGGTTTAAACCTTAAGATGGAAAATTAATTTGCACGGCTGAAGCGCATTACATTCCCGGCATCATTCCCTTCATCCCCCGCATCATTTTTGCCATACCGCCTTTGGCCATACTTTTCATCATTTTTTGCATTTGTTCAAATTGATTCAATAAGCGGTTGATCTCTTGCACTTGCACGCCGGCACCGGCCGCGATGCGGCGTTTACGCGAAGCTTTGAGAATTTCCGGATGGCGGCGCTCAGCTACGGTCATAGAATTAATAATTCCTTCAACCCGACCGAGAGTCTTGTCGTCTACCGGTTGGCCTCGGGCGGCCTGTGCTAGATTGCCCGGTAATTTGTCCATCAGCGCGGACAACCCTCCCATTTTTTGCATTTGTTGCAATTGCGTCTTGAAATCTTCGAGGTCGAAGCCTTTGCCGGTTTTCATCTTCTTCGCCAGCTTGACGGCCTCCGCCTGATCGACTTGCTTATGCGCCTCTTCGATCAACGACATAACATCGCCCATGCCGAGAATGCGCGAAGCCATCCGATCCGGATAAAACGGCTCTAATCCACTGAGCTTTTCCGACACGCCGACAAATTTAACTGGCTGCCCGGTCACATACCGCACGGACAAGGCCGCACCACCGCGCGCATCGCCATCCAGCTTAGTCAGTACAATGCCGGTTAGGGGTAGCGCTTCACTGAAAGCCTTGGCGGTATTGACCGCATCCTGGCCTTGCATCGCATCCACCACAAACAAGGTTTCGGTTGGCTTTAAAGCACGGTGTAATGCGCCGATTTCCGCCATCATTTCGGCATCAATCGCCAAGCGCCCTGCGGTATCAACAATCAGTATGTCGTAGTAACGACTCTTGGCATGTGCCTGTGCGGCCAGCGCAATTTCTAGGGGTTTATCTTGATTTGACGCTTCAAAAAAATCCACTTCCAGTTGCTTACCCAACAGGCGTAATTGTTCGATGGCGGCGGGGCGGTACACATCGCAACTGACCAACAAGACTTTCTTTTTCTGTTCCTTAAGAAGCCGCGCCAATTTACCGCTCGTGGTGGTTTTACCCGCCCCTTGCAAGCCCGCCATTAAAATTACAGCCGGTGGAGTGGTGGCGAGATTCAGCGGTGCTTGGCTCTCGCCCATCAAGCGTACCAACTCTTCGTGCACCACTTGTATCAGCGCTTGACCGGGTGTGAGACTGTTCATCACGTCGCGCCCCAAAGCGCGTGTTTTTACCTGGGCGATAAAATCGCGCACCACGGGTAAAGCCACGTCGGCTTCGAGTAGCGCCATACGCACATCGCGTAGCGCATCTTGAATATTTTCTTCGGTCAGCCGCGCTTGTCCGCGCAACTGCTTCATGACCCCGGCCAAGCGACCGCTTAGATTATCGAACATAGCCGTTTCTCTGCTGCGTTATAATGGAAACCCCATGCGCGAGCATTTTACCCCATTAATCATGCCCACCCTCTTACTCCATTTACTCACCAGCGCGCTGTATACCCTCTTAGGGTATATATTCTGGCGTACAAACTGGGCGCGACAGGCCGTTAACACCGGCTCCTGGTTACCCAAAACGCGTGTCGCCGTGCTCCTTCCATTGTCAGTGCATGCTTGGCTGCTGGTCACCGGTAGTTGGGCTGCCGGTATGCTGAGTATCGGGCTGGGCGACGTATTATCGGTGATTGTTTGGCTCACGCTCGCGGTGTACGCCCTAAGTAGCTTGCGCCAGCCGCTGGATGCACTGCAAGCTCTAATCTTACCGATTGCAGCACTGGCCGTATTGCTACCGTTGTGGCTACCGGCCCGCACCATGCACTTGACGGCATCGCCCTTGTTTCTGCTGCACATCGCGCTATCGCTATTGGCCTATGCCTTATTTACCATTGCGGCCCTACATGCCGGGATGATGGCGCTGTTTGAAAAACGCCTGCATACACACACCATGAATCGTGCGCTCTCCAATTTACCCCCGCTCCTGACGCTCGAGCGCTTGTTATTCAATATTATCAGCATCGGCTTTGTGTTGCTGACGTTCGCTTTAGCCAGCGGCATTTTGTTTTCTGAACAAGTGTTCGGAAGGCCGTTTTCATTCACGCATTTCACGCAACATAAAACAGTATTTGCGTTGCTGTCCTGGTTAACATATGCCGGCTTGCTGGTGGGGCGTAAGCGCTACGGTTGGCGCGGTCGTACCGCGATTACTTGGTCGCTTACGGGATTCGTGATGCTGATCTTGGCTTATATCGGCAGCAAAATCGTCTTGCAATTACTGCTCGGTAAGTAAATTTTTAAAGTATTTTAAATCTGCGATAGGCACCCCGATTGGATGATATCCCGCTCAGTTTTTTGCTTACCTCCTTGGTTATTTTGTTGATTCTTTCCGCGTTTTTTTCCATTTCGGAAATCAGCATGATGTCGCTCAACCGGTATCGTTTGCGCCATCTGTCTCAGCAAGGTCATCGCGGCGCGCAACTGGCTTCCAGTTTGCTCGCTCAAACCGATAAGCTACTCGGCGTGATTTTGCTCGGGAACAGCCTGATTAACGCGATGGCGGTCGCCTTGGTCACCGTCATTGCGGTGCGTTTTTTCGGCAATAGCGAATTGGCCGTATCGCTTGCAACACTGGCCGTTACATTTTTGATTTTAGTATTCAGCGAAATCAGTCCGAAGGTGATGGGTGCCGCCTATCCGGAACAAGTAGCGTTCCCCGCAAGCTATGTGTTGAAACCGTTGATTCGGCTGTTCTACCCCGTTATCTGGTTCGTTAATTTATTCGTGCAAACCTTGTTATGGCTATTACGCTTGAGCCCTAAAACCGCCCAAGAACACAAAATCAGCATGCCGGAATTACGTACGCTGGTTTTGGAAGCCAGCGGCTTTATTCCCAAAAAACATCAAAGCGTGTTATTAAATTTATTCGAGTTAGAAGAAATTACCGTGGACGACGTAATGACCCCCCGCAGCCAAATTGAAGCCATCGATCTGGCCTCTGAGCCGGACATTTTGTGGCGGCAACTAACCACTAGCCACCATACACAACTGCCGGTTTACCAGGATGAACTCAACAATATTATCGGCATCGTGCATACCCGCAAGGTATTACATCAAACGCAAGGTGAACCCATCTCGCTGGAGTCCCTCAAGCAAATCATCCGCGAGCCGTATTTCATACCTGCGGGTACTCCTTTGCTCACACAACTGCAAAATTTTCAGGAAAACCAACGGAAGTCCGGTATGGTCGTGGATGAGTATGGAGAATTACAGGGTTTAGTTACGATGGCGGATATTTTAGAAGAAATTGTAGGCGAATTCGCTACACGCTCCCCCCTGCAAACCACTTTCTTTCACGCGCAAGAAGACGGAAGCTGGCTCATTGACGGCAGTAGCCCACTCCGTGATTTAAATCGCAAGCTTTCTACAAAATTTCCGATTGATGGCCCTAAAACATTGAATGGATTGATATTGGAACACTTCGAGGATATTCCAGAAGCGGGCACCAGCTTCCGTATTGCCGATCACACTCTGGAAATTGTACAAACTCAAGATCGGGTCGTAAAAGTAGTTCGACTTTGTCCGCCCAGTACACCGCCCACATCGATGGAGAGCTAAACGATATTTAGCCTTTACAAACAGTGTTTTCAGCGTCATTATTTGTGTAAATCCTTAAGGATAAACTAAGAGCGCATATGGTAGCCGCCACGAGTACGACCAGTTTGAGCGCACTTGCCCGCACCCTGGTGCAGCAAGGTAAGCTCATCGAACAAGAAGCTGAGGCCATTCAGAGCCAAGCGAATAGTTCCGGCACGAGTTTTGTGGCGCAACTGGTGCTTTCGCGCAAAATGGCAGCACTGGATATTGCGCAATTCGCTTCGCAAACCTTTGGTTTCCCCTTACTCGACCTAAATGCGGTTAATCTCGAACACATTCCCGAAGGCCTGTTACCGGGCAAGTTAACGCAGGAACGGCGCGTCCTCGGCTTGTATAAGCGCGGTACACGACTGTTTGTCGCGATGTCCGACCCGACCAATGTGCAGGCGCTGGATGAAATTAAATTTCAAACCAGCATGCTGGTCGATCCTATCGTGGTGGAAGACGACAAGTTGGCTAAGTTGGTTGAGAAAGCCGGTGAGACCGCATCCGATAAGTTGGATGAATTGGTCGGCGAAGATGTCGACATGGACATGCTGGAAGCCGAAGGTGAAGGCGCTGCCGCTGTAGACGAAGGTGGCACCGGTGAAATTGACGACGCGCCCGTCGTAAAATACCTGCAAAAAGTACTACTGGATGCGATTAATTCCGGTGTCTCGGATATTCACTTTGAACCCTTTGAAAAATTTTATCGCATTCGTTATCGCTTGGATGGCGTTTTGTATGAAGTTGCAAAACCACCGCTGGCGATCAAAGACAAAATTGCTTCGCGCATCAAAGTTATCTCAAAATTGGATATCTCCGAGAAACGCGTCCCGCAAGACGGGCGGATGAAACTGGTGCTCTCTAAAGCGCGCGCGATCGACTTTCGCGTCAGCACCCTGCCGACGCTGTGGGGCGAAAAAATTGTAATGCGGATTTTAGATCCCGCCAGCGCGCAAATGGGAATCGATGCCTTGGGCTATGAACCGGCGCAGCGGGAAGCTTTGTTGCACGCCATTGCTCGCCCCTACGGCATGGTGTTGGTAACGGGGCCGACCGGTAGCGGTAAAACCGTTTCCCTGTACACTTGCCTCAACATCCTCAATTTACCGGGCACTAACATCTCAACCGCCGAAGATCCGGCCGAGATCAATTTACCGGGCGTGAATCAAGTCAACGTCAATGAAAAAGCCGGGCTAACTTTTGCGGCGGCGCTACGCGCTTTCCTGCGTCAAGATCCGGACGTGATCATGGTGGGTGAAATTCGCGACCTGGAAACTGCCGATATTTCGATTAAAGCCGCGCAAACCGGCCATATGGTTCTCTCCACACTGCACACCAACGATGCGCCAACCACGCTCACCCGGCTGATGAATATGGGCGTAGCGCCGTTCAATATCGCTTCATCGGTCATTTTGATCACCGCACAACGTTTGGCGCGCCGCCTCTGTAATAATTGCAAAAAACCCATTGAAATTCCTAGGGAGGCTTTGTTACGAGCCGGTTTTCGCGAAAGTGATTTAGACGACAGTTGGCAACCGTATGGTCATGTAGGATGCGAAGTGTGTAAAAACACTGGCTATAAAGGTCGTCTCGGCATTTATCAAGTCATGCCGATTACTGATGCCATTAGCCGTATTATCATGAAAAACGGTACCGCCCACGATATCGCCGACCAGGCCAAACTCGAGGGCGTTCAAGATTTGCGCCAATCTGGTTTGAATAAAGTAAAACTGGGTATTACCTCACTAGAAGAAGTGGAAGCCGTTACCAATGAATAATGGCGACTTGGCATGAACTTTCGGTAAGACTTAGGCTTTCGCAATCCATTCACGCTATTGTAAGGCAAGCGAAGCGCTCTAAAATGCCGATATCGTTTTAACAACATTTGCAGCAAAGGATTTCATTATGGCCGTCGCAGCAAAAAAATCCGTTAAAGAGTTTAATTACAATTGGGAAGGCATGGATAAAAAGGGCAAGCGCATGAAGGGCGATATGCGCGCCACCGGTGAAGCTGTAGTCAGCGCTAATTTACGCCGGCAAGGTATTTCCGTGTCCAAAGTAAAAAAACAATCCACCTTCGGCCGCAGTAAAAAAATCACCGAAAAAGACATTGCTTTATTTACGCGCCAATTCGCCACCATGCTTAAATCCGGTGTGCCCTTGCTGCAATCTTTTGACATCGTCGCCAAAGGCCATTCCAATCCGGCGGTCGGGCAATTGCTGACAGATGTCAAAAACGATGTATCCTCCGGCAGCAGCTTGGCTCAAGCTTTTAGCAAACGCCCGGTTTATTTTGATGCCCTGTTTTGCAACTTGGTCAATGCCGGTGAGCAAGCCGGTATTCTGGATGGGATATTGGATCGCCTAGCGGATTACAAAGAAAAAATCCTCGCGATTAAAGGCAAAATTAAATCTGCTTTAGTTTATCCGGCAGCCATTATGGTGGTGGCGTTTGTCATTACTGCCGTTATCATGATTTGGGTAATCCCCGTGTTCGCTGATTTGTTCAAGAGCTTTGGCGCCGACTTACCAGCCCCGACGTTGGTCGTAATGGCGATATCGAGTTTCTTCGTTTCTTATTGGTGGGCGATTTTTGGAATTGGGATTGGCGGAACTTGGTTTTTCTTTTATAGCTGGAAGCGCTCGAAGAAAATGCAAGCGACTATTGACCGCTTATCGCTCAAACTACCCGTGTTTGGTGCGCTATTGGAAAAAAGCGCCATCGCGCGCTGGTCGCGTACCTTAGCCACCATGTTTGCCGCTGGCGTACCGTTAGTAGAAGCGCTCGACTCCGTAGCTGGCTCCGCCGGTAATAATGTCTATTTTTTGGCTACTAAACGCATTCAAGGGGAAGTCTCAACCGGCACCAATCTGACCAGCGCCATGTCCAACACCGGTTTGTTTCCGAGCATGGTGATCCAAATGGTGCAAATCGGCGAAGAATCTGGGCAACTGGATTCCATGCTGAGCAAGGTGGCCGATTATTACGACCGCGAAGTGGACGATATTGTGGCGAGTATGTCTGCATTACTCGAACCCATCATCATGGTCGTCTTGGGTGTCCTAATCGGCGGCCTAGTTATTGCCATGTACCTACCGATTTTCAAAATGGGTCAAGCGATCTAACGCGTCCGTGGAAACCGTTCAAGCAACGCTGGCACTACTCCAGGAAACGCCTGCACTTTTTATTGGCAGCATTCTGATTCTGGGTTTGTTGGTCGGCAGTTTTCTGAATGTCGTCATCTACCGCATGCCTAAAATAATGGAGCGCGAATGGCGCGTTTTCTGTGCTGAGTTGGCTGAACAAGCCGCGCCGGTAACCGAAACTTTTAACCTCGTCGCCCCCCGCTCGCGCTGCTCTTCTTGCGCTACGCCGGTACACGCCATCGACAATATTCCCCTACTCAGTTACGCCTTATTGCGTGGCAAATGTCGCCATTGCCGCGCACCTATTTCGTTGCGATATCCTGTCATTGAAGCATTCACGGGCTTACTCTCCGCTTATGTTGCGTGGCGTTTTGGCGCAAGTGCGATGACTTTTGCCGCACTTCTGTTTTGCTGGAGTTTAATCGCGCTCACTTTCATCGATGCTGATACACAGTTATTGCCAGATCAAATTACGCAACCCCTCCTCTGGCTTGGGCTTCTAATGAATCTCGGCGGCGTGTTCACTGACCTCCCTTCGGCATTGATCGGTGCAGCCGCCGGCTATCTTTCACTCTGGTCTATCTTTTGGTTATTCAAACTCATCACCGGTAAAGAAGGCATGGGCTATGGCGATTTCAAGCTGCTGGCCGCGATTGGTGCTTGGCTCGGTTGGTCCATGTTGCCCGTGGTGATTTTGCTCTCTTCGCTAGTCGGTGCGGCTGTGGGCGTTAGCTTGATTGTGTTTGCACGTCATGCGCGCAGCCAAGCCATCCCTTTCGGCCCCTATCTCGCCGGTGGTGGTGTGATTGCCCTATTTTGGGGTAAAGACCTCACGCAAGCTTATTTAGGGTGGCTGAATTGAGCACTCGCCGTACAAGCAAATCAACGATGCGCGTCCGATGGTTTACAGTGTAGGACTGACCGGGGGTATCGGCTGCGGCAAATCAACGGCCGCACAAATGTTCGCGACTTTGGGCGCAACGGTCATCGATACCGACGTAATTTCCCACGCCCTGACTCAGCCCAATACGCCCACCTTGAAGTACATTGCTCAGCAATTCGGATCTGATTTTGTTTCACCGCAAGGACACTTAAACCGCGCAAAATTACGCACCTTAATTTTTTCCAATACGGCTGCAAAAACAACATTAGAATCAATTCTGCATCCCCTAATTGCGGCACAAGTCCGTAACGAGTTAGATCTTTGCCACGCACCTTATGCATTAGTTGTAGTGCCTTTGCTTTTTGAAACGGGCCACTATTTACCCCTCATTCAGCGCAAGTTGGTAGTGGACTGTAACGAAAACCGTCAAATCGCGCGCACGATGGAACGCAGCCATTTACCCGAATCTGAAGTCCGCGTCATGATGCAGCATCAACTGTCGCGCCCGGAGCGACTACGTCAAGCAGATGATATTCTGCGTAATGAAGACAATTTAGATGCACTGCGTGCCGCCGTAGAAATCTTGCACAAACAGTACTTAGCACTCACTTCAAGTGAACGCTAAGCCCTAGAATTCGCATTAGATTTCGCACCAAGTCATTTGTATTTTTAGTGTTTCTAGTCCAGAATAAGCCACTTTGGTGGACGGATCTGCTTAGTGATCTCTTATGAGTATCCTCTGAATGAGCGAATTCGCATTTTAATGCGCTTAGAGGGTCTATTCGCCAAACACGCGCATTTCGTTGCCTTAGATCAAGCACCGGATCACCATGCGGCGCTGCTTGCCCTATTTGAAGTTCTGGAAGTTGCACGCGGCGACCTAAAATCTGACTTAATCCAAGAGCTAGAACGGCAGCGCATCGCCTTGGAGTCCTTACGCCATAATCCAGAGGTTAAATCGGATGCGTTGGAAGAAGTGCTTAAAAAAATAATTTCGACGGTTGCTCAATTGCAAAGCTTGAGCGGTAAGACCGGGCAACACCTGCGTGACAATGAGTGGGTCATGGGTATCAAGCAACGCGCCTGCATACCCGGGGGCGTGAGTGAATTCGACTTACCTTCTTTCCACTATTGGCTTAGCCTCGACCCAGCGGCCCGCCGTGAAAATCTGCGTGAGTGGATGGCACCGTTTCAGCCGCTCAGCAGCGCTATCAGTATTATTTTAAAAATCTTGCGTGACAGCGGCGAATCAACCCACCGTGTCGCGACCAAAGGCGCTTATCAGCAAATGAATTCGGGGCGTGCGGCGCAAATGCTACGTGTTGTGCTGGAGGGAGGCTTGCCGTGCTTTCCGGAAATCAGCGCGAATAAATACGCCATTAATATTCGCTTCAACGCCTTAGGATCCGGCATTGAGCGTCCAAAAACTTGTGAGACCAGTGTCGAATTCGACCTCACCCTCTGCTGCCTGTGAAGCCCAAACTCGTTCCCTGCCCGACCTGCGGCCAACCCAGTCCATTTGACCCAGCCAACTTGTATCGGCCCTTTTGTTCCAAACGCTGTAAACTAATCGACCTTGGTGAATGGGCCAGCGAATCTTACAGTGTACCGACGAATGAAGCACCCGATCCGGATCATCCATCGAACGAAGCGGAGTCTTGAGCCCGCATTTTCAGTTATCTTCAGGAGTCATTGTATGCGCCACTTCCTCCCACTTTTGCTCGCACTCTTGTTCGCCCCCTACGTCGGTGCCGTCGAATCCATTAGCGTTAAAGACGCTTGGGTGCGCCTGCCTCCACCCGGCGCGAAAATCGGTGTCGCTTATCTGACGCTGGAAGCCAAGCGACACATGATATTAACCGACGCAAAATCCCCTGCCGCCGAAACAGTTGAACTGCACAACATGACCATGAACAACGACATCATGCAGATGCGGCATCTGTCCACGCTACCGCTGGAAGCAGGAAAACCGGTGAAACTCGAACCCGGAGGATTGCATTTGATGCTGATCAATCTAAAAAAACCGCTAAAAATCGGCGACAAAGTTCAACTAGATTTAAGTTTTAGCCACGGTAAACACAGCACCGGTACCCTGCGTGTTATCGCGGTAGTCAGAGCCGCCGAGCAATAATTTTCGAGGTGCGTCGTCGCTCTTGTTTTACCAAGCACCGCGCAACATGGCGATACCGTGTGCACCGCATTTCCAGGACATTTCCAGTAGCGTCGGCTGCATTCCACCGATGACATAAATCGGCAAGGGATAATCCTGCGCGCAGGCGCATACTTGCTCCCAGCCCAATGCTTGCGCATGCGGATGCGTCGCGGTCGGCAACACCGGTCCGAGTATTACATAATCCAATTGCAACCGTGCCGCCTGCGCCATCTCCTCGCACGTGTGACACGAAGCTCCACACCAAGCGACTTCCGGTCGCGCTTCTAATTGCATTAGGATTTGTGCCGTGAGATGAATACCATCCACGCCCGCCGTTGGCATCAAACCAGGTGCTGCATTGAGCATCACGCGCGCGCCATAGGTATGCGCGCGTTTTGCAACACGCCGTGCGAAGGCCACCAAGGCGGACTCCGTCAAATTTTTTTCACGTACTTGTATCAAACGTAGACCTTGACGCAGCGCCATTTCCAAACGCGCGAAAAACATCGCTTCACCCCATTCTGCGAGATTCGTCACCCCCATCACTGGCGGCAAAGACAAGCCACGCAAAATCGGTCCATTCGCCGGCAGCACCGGCGCCACACGCACCGACTCCGCACGCTCCCAAGAAAAATTTTGCCCTTCCTGCGGATGCGGCTCACCTTGCCAGGCGGTGACGCGATAAAAATGCAGCTTAACCGTTGCATGCGGATAGGTAAAAACTTGCGTCACCCAAGGATAAGTCTGCGTAACGCTGATACCCAATTCTTCCTGGATTTCGCGCACCAAGGCGGCGTGTATGGTTTCGTGGGGTTCAACTTTACCGCCCGGAAACTCCCAATAACCGGCGTACGGCTTGCCCTCCGGACGCTGCGCCAGCAAGAAAGAGCCATCCGGTTTGGTGATGACCGCAACGGCAACATCCGTCAGTGTTTGTGTGGTGTTTATTTGCGTTCCGTCTTATTTTTTGGATAGATGCCGCCCGGCCCAATCACGTGCAAATTGCCAAGCCACGCGCCCGCTGCGCGCACCGCGCGACAACGCCCATTGTAAAGCGGCACGATGCCGCACCGCTTCGTTACCTTGGACAGTACCCAATTGCGCTACCCAATAATCGGCAATCGCAAGATATTCCTCTTGCTCGAACGGATAAAACGATAACCACAAACCAAAACGCTCGGACAGTGAAACTTTTTCTTCCACGGCTTCGTCTGGATGTACTTCGTAATCAACATGCCGTGTGGCCCAATTTTCGGCCATGTATTCCGGCATCAAGTGGCGACGATTGGACGTGGCGTACACCAGCAAATTATCGCTGTTAGAAGCAATAGAACCATCCAAAATTGCTTTTAATGCTTGGTAGCCGGGTTCTTCCGCACCAAAAGAAAGGTCGTCGCAATACAGAATAAAACGTTCCGGCCGACCATAAATTAAATCCACAATGTCGGGTAGATCGCCTAGGTCACGTTTTTCAACTTCGATCAAACGCAAACCTTTAGCTGCAAATTGATGCAACACCGCTTTTACCAAGGACGATTTTCCCGTGCCTCGCGCGCCCGTCAGTAAAACATTATTCGCGGCTAGGCCGGCAACAAATTGGCGCGTATTACGCTCCAACATTTTTTTCTGCTCTTCGACACCACACAAATCCACCAAACGGATGCGATGCGGGTGCGGCACGGGCTTGAGAAAACCAGCACCATTTTGATTTCGCCAACGAAACGCGATCGACGCTTGCCAATCCGGCTCAATAGGTTGCGGTGCGAACAGCACCTCCAGACGCACCAACAGCGCTTCTGCGCGTTTAAAGAAATCATCTTGCATACGGTTAGCTTCGATATTCGGCGTTAATTTTGACGTAGTCGTAAGAAAAATCGCAGGTCCAAACCGTGGCGCTAGCGGCTCCACGATGCAAATCCACGCGCACTAAAATCTCGGCTTGCTGCATGATGCGATGAGCGTCTTCTTCACGGTAACCAGCGGCGCGCCCGCCTTGCTCTGCCACCAATACATCGCCCAAAAATAATTGCAACTTGGCTACATCAAGATCGTGAATACCGGCATAGCCAATAGCCGCCAAGATCCGCCCCAAATTCGGATCTGAGGCAAAAAATGCGGTTTTTACCAAAGGGGAATGCGCAATGGTATAAGCGATGATGCGGCATTCTTCTTCCGACAAGCCACCCATCACCTGGATCGTCATAAACTTAGTCGCGCCCTCGCCGTCGCGCACAATAGCTTGCGCTAAATACAACGCGACCTCGGTGATCGCCTCGCGTAAAACCAAATATTCGTCCCCGCTTGCCGCACGAATACTGGCACCGCCTTGGCCGGTAGCTATTAATACACAAGCATCGTTAGTGGACGTATCGCCATCAACGGTGATGCAATTAAAGGATCGTGCCGTTGCATATTCTAAAATCGTTTGCGCCACAGCTTGCGGGATGTACGCATCCGTTGCTATGAACCCCAGCATGGTGGCCATGTTCGGATGGATCATGCCCGATCCCTTAGCGATGCCCGTGATTGTGACATTGTTTCCGCCAATCTTGATTTGCTTGGATATTGCTTTGGGCGCAACATCCGTCGTCATGATGGCTTGTGCCGCATCGAACCAATCCGCTTTGCCTAAGTGATGAACGCAAATAGGCAAACCGAGTGTGATTTTTTCCACCGGCAGTGGTTCCATAATGACACCGGTGGAAAATGGTAATACCTGATCCACCGCACACCCCACCAAGCCGGATAAAACGCTGCAAACGGTCGTCGCACGACTCAGACCGTCGTTGCCGGTACCCGCGTTTGCATTACCGGTATTAATCACCAAGGCCCGTATCGTTTTTCCGGAACTCAAATGTTGACGCGCTACGGTGACCGGTGCCGCACAAAAACGGTTTTGGGTAAAAACTGCTGCCACGGCAGACGAGTCTGCAATCGCAATCAGCAGTAAATCCTTGCGACCCGGTTTTTTTATATTGGCTTCGGCAATCCCCAAGGAAATCCCTTTGATTGGCAATAGTTGATCGCGTGGGGTCGGCGTAAAGTTAACGGGCATGGGTACAATAAAAGCCTAGTTTGAAAGCGCCATTGTAACCGATCACTCCTTACCCGCTGCGCGTCTTTCATTGCCGCATAAAATATGAAACAATGCAGGCAATTAAGAATTTAAGGAATTGGAATGATAGACCGCGATGGGTATCGTCCCAATGTCGGCATCATTTTGTGTAACGCGAAAAACGAGGTTTTTTGGGGCAAGCGCATACGTGAGCATTCTTGGCAATTCCCGCAAGGTGGTATCGATAAAGGGGAGTCACCGGAGCAAGCCATGTACCGTGAACTGTTCGAAGAAGTCGGACTAGAATCCCAGCATGTGCGGATTTTGGGCCGCACCAAAAACTGGTTGCGTTACGAGGTGCCGACCCATTGGATAAAACGTGAATGGCGCAATAGCTATAAGGGCCAAAAACAAATTTGGTTCTTGTTGCGGTTGACTGGGCGCGATTGCGATGTCAGTTTGCGCGCGAGCGGTCACCCGGAATTCGATGCTTGGCGTTGGAATGATTACTGGATACCCTTGGATTCGGTTATTGAGTTCAAGCGAGAGGTTTATCGTCTCGCCTTGAACGAGTTGGCCAATTTTATCGAGCGTGATCGCCACACCCCTGTAGACTCCATAGAAAATGCTTAACTGGATTCTTACCGTGCGCTTCGATCCCCTCTCTCGACACGGGATCAAGCGGCTCAAAAAATTATTTGATCCGGATCAAGCCGGTTTAAACTAAGTTCTTGAATACAGTTCTTGACATCAAAACACGCCTTTTCTATACTGTGTATACAGATTAGATTAAGTCTAACTGCAACAAACAACCAAGTATTTTTATCCCTAACTAGGAGACCGCAATGAATCTCAAAGGCTCTAAAACCTTCGAAAATCTGAAAGCCGCTTTTGCCGGCGAGTCCCAAGCTAATCGCCGCTACCTGTATTTTGCGGCCAAAGCCGATGTTGAGGGCCTCAACGACGTGGCCGCTGTATTTCGCTCTACTGCCGAAGGCGAGACCGGTCATGCGCACGGTCACTTAGAGTATATGGAAGCTGTCGGCGACCCCGCTACGGGGCTGCCAATCGGCCCTACCGGCGACAACCTCAAAGCTGCCATTGCTGGCGAAACCCATGAATATACCGATATGTACCCGGGCATGGCGAAATCGGCACGCACAGAAGGCTTTGAAGAAATCGCCGATTGGTTTGAAACCTTGGCCAAAGCCGAGCGTTCACATGCCAACCGCTTCCAAAAAGCATTTGACGGCCTAGAAAGCTAATCGCGTCCTGCCATAACACTTCTACTCCTGAGCCAGGAGTAGAAGGTGCTTCGTAGCGTAGTCCAAAATCGTAGAAAGCTCAGCCAATGACTGCACGTGAAGGTAGCCTGGAAGCCCCTAAACGCCATGCCATCGATTGGAAAAATCCAAATTTTTGGGATGAAGACGCACTCAACCAAGAGCTACACCGTGTATTTGATATCTGTCATGGCTGCCGCCGTTGCGTAAGCTTATGCACCGCGTTTCCAACGCTTTTTGATTTAGTCGATGAATCACCCACCCTGGAAATGGATGGAGTGAAACCCGAAGATTACCGGCAAGTTGTCGACCAATGTTATTTGTGCGACTTGTGCTTCATGACCAAATGTCCTTATGTACCGCCGCACGAGTGGAATTTGGATTTCCCGCACTTGATGTTGCGTGCTAAAGCCATCAAATACAAAAAAGGCGAGACCAATTTCCGCGACAAGTTACTCTCCAGTACCGATACGTTCAGCAAGCTGGCAACCATTCCAGTCATCGTACAAACCGTTAACGCCTTAAACAAGATGCCGGTCGCACGGGCCGTCATGGATAGCGTATTCGGCATTCACAAAGAGCGCTGGCTGCCGGAATATGCCGCAGAAAAATTTCTATCCCACGCTGCGCCCCAAACCGATTTCCCGATTAAAAACGGTGAACATACTCCCGGTAAAGTTGCACTGTATGCTACGTGCTACGTGAATTACAACGAGCCGGGTATCGGTCACGACTTATTGAAAGTGCTTGCGCACAATGAAATTCCCACGTGCTTGGTCGATAAAGAAGCTTGCTGCGGCATGCCGAAGTTAGAGCTCGGCGATTTGGATGCCGTCGAAAAACTAAAAAATATCAACATCCCACAACTCGCGCAACTCGCCCGCGAAGGCTACGCCATTCTCAGCGCCGTTCCATCCTGCACCCTGATGTTCAAACAGGAGCTGCCGCTGATGTTCCCGCAGGATGCCGATGTCCGAGCGGTTGCTGAAGCCATGTGGGACCCCTTCGAGTACCTCATGTTGCGGCATAAGGATCATTTATTAAAGACCGATTTTTCACGAGCGCTCGGTCAGATTTCTTACCATATCGCCTGCCATCTCCGAGTACAAAACATTGGGCAAAAAACCCGTGAAATGTTACAACTCATACCGCAGACCACCGTAAACACCGTAGAGCGTTGCTCCGGGCACGACGGTACATGGGGTGTAAAAAGCGAATTTTTCGCTCATTCAATGAAAATCGGTAAACCGGTCTTCAAGGCAATGGCGAATAATGCGCCCGATTACATCAGCTCCGATTGCGCCATCGCGGGTCGCCACATCATGCAGGGCATGGGCGAAGGAACCACGGCACAAAAAGAACACCCAATCACTTTGATTCGTCTCGCCTACGGCCTTTAAAAAACGCTTATGAACAAACTTTCTCACACCGATTTAATGACGCTCGAAGCGTATGCCAAAGCGCGCCCCGAACTACGCGCCCACGTCATTGCACACAAAAAAAATCGTAACTTAGCCTTGGGCGAACACGTCTCCTTAATCTTCGAGGATGAAATTACCGTCCGCTACCAAATCCAGGAAATGTTGCGCGTGGAGCGCATCTTCGAACAAGCCGGGATTCAAGACGAACTGGATGCTTACAATCCGCTCATCCCAGATGGCAGCAATTGGAAGGCCACCATGTTAATTGAGTACCCGGATGTTGCGCAGCGCCAAACCATGCTCGCTCGACTCAAGGGTATTGAGAACCAACTCTGGATGCAAACAGACGGACAATCCAAAATTTACGCCATCGCTGATGAAGACATGGAACGCGCAAATGCGGAGAAAACCTCTGCCGTACATTTCATTCGCTTTGAGCTTGATGCCGCCAGTATCGGTGCAATCAAGGCCGGTGCCATAGTTAGTATAGGTATCGACCATCCAGAATATCAAGTTCAAATTTCCGCCTTGCCGGATGTCACCCGCAGCGCCCTCGTGAAAGATTTAACTTAATCGTATTTAAACGCTTGCCGAATCAAAATCACCTTCTTTGTAAAAAGTTTCATCCCCTACCAAACGGGAGGCTTTAAGTTATTTTTTACTTTTTATCCTTAATTTTTTTACCTTTCTTCCCTATACTGAATTTCAAGTACTAGGAGAAAAAATGCTGCAAAGCCAAGTTCTTAGAATGGTGCAAAGCCGTCTGCGCCGCTTGCACTTGCCCGTCGCTTTGAAATTGTGGGATGGACAGGAACTGCACCCGGATGAGCAAGCTAAGGTCACCCTCAAAATCAACGGGCCACAGGGCTTATTCGCATTAGCAAAACCCAGCCTGGGTAAGCTGGCTAGAGGCTATGTTAATCTTAACTACGATTTTAGCGGCCCAATGCGCGACATCATTCACCTGGGCGAACACTTTTGCGGCAGCCAAGTAAGCACCGCCGTAAAACCCCATCGCGTGTTATCTTGGTGGAAACACTCTAAACTCAGTGATCGCAAAAGCATCCGCCATCACTACGACGTTTCTAATGACTTCTACGCGCTGTGGTTGGACGAGCGCCGCGTCTACTCCTGCGCCTATTTCAAGACCGCAGACGATACGCTGGCATGCGCGCAAGAACAAAAACTTGATCACATCTGCCGCAAGCTCAACCTGCAGCCGAATGAGTGCCTGCTTGACATCGGCTGCGGCTGGGGTGGGCTTATTCTGTGGGCGGCGGAAAATTATGGCGTACACACAACCGGTATCACGCTCAGCCAAAATCAACACGATTATGTTCAAGCGCAAATTCAAATCCGCGGTTTACAAAACCAAGTAAAAGTACATCTTATGGATTACCGCGATGTGCCGGAAATACAAACCTTCGATAAAATCGCATCTGTGGGTATGTTTGAACATGTCGGGCGCGGCAACCTCACTAAATATTTCACGAAAATTTATCGCCTCCTAAAACCTGGCGGGCTGGTGATGAATCACGGCATTACAGCGAGCAGCCTGCACGCCAAGGGTTTGGGCAGCGGTATTAGCGACTTTATTGAGGAGTATGTCTTTCCGGGCGGCGAACTCGTGCATGTGTCGCAAGTTATTCAATCACTCTCCACTCACGGCCTCGAATGCTGGGACGTGGAAAGTTTGCGCCCACACTATGCGCGTACTTTGTGGCACTGGGTGGACCGCCTAGAAACACAACGGCAAGCCGCCATCGCGATCGTGGGAGAAGAAAAATACCGCATCTGGCAGATCTATATGGCGGGATCGGCGCATGCTTTCGAACGCGGATGGATGTCCATATTTCAAATATTAGCCGGAAAACCTCAAGCCGACGGGCGGTTGCCGTATCCGCTGACGCGCGATCACGTCTACTCCAATTAATCCACCGAAAAGATTATCTACGCCAAAATATCCGGTGTGATCTGCATTTGCAAGCGCGCTATTTCATCTTTCAACCACAGCTTGCGTTTCTTAAGTCGTCGGAGTTGTAGTTCGTCCGGACTTGGATCACTGGTCAAGCGTGCGATCACCTCATCCAGGTCGCGGTGCTCGATACCTAGATCAACAATGCGCCGTTTAATTTCTTTAATTTCTTCTGCCTGCATACTGCGCCCCCTCTCAAGCGTGACTCCGCAACCTGACGCTTCTTGGAAAATTAGTCGCAGGAAAGCTACGCATTTAAAATATTTTTATCAGCGCATGCATCGGTACTCATTCGCACAGGCTCCGCATAGCCTAGCCGGGCGGATACTTTAAATTCGGCCCGCCGCCAGCAGAGTCGCCGGCAGATCGGACAGGCGATATTTCCCGCTTTGCACCGCACGCGCTAATTTTTCGAGAGTCTGTTCGTTCAGGATAGCCACAATTTTCCGTTTAATGGGCACCCATTTTTTGTGCATCGGGCATGCCGTGGCATCGGAACAAACTTTTAGACCGAGGACGCAATCCTGTGTAAAACTAGTGCCTTCGGTCATGAGCAAAATTTGCATCAAGTCTGTTTTTTCCGCGCCTTCGCGCAAACAAAAGCCGCCCAAACGCCCGCGATAGGAATACAACAAATTGCCCTTGCACAGACTCTGCATGATTTTCGCCAGATACGCCGAGGGTACGCCCAAATAACCGGCAATCTCACGATTGAGCACCGGCTCCCCGCTCGGGCGGGTTGCAATATAGATTAAAGCTTGAATCGCGTATTGGCTGGTGCGAGATAGAATCATGGTCGCTTAAAAGTTGTTTCGGAGGATTTTATCCGAAATCAGACTGATCTGCAGCTATCTAACTTAACCAAATATACAGCTTGGCCAGTGGCACATTGAAGTAGTGATCCACCAATAAGGCGGCAAACAACAAGCTCAGATACAAAATAGAGTAGGAAAAAGTACGCCTCGCCAGCGCCTCCGAATAATTCCGCCAAATTTGAAACGCGTAATATAGGAACACCCCGTTCAGGAGCAGGGTCGCACTTAAGTACACCAAGCCCCCCATGCCGGAAGCTACCGGCAAGAGCGTAGCCGCACTCAAGATGATCGTGTACAGAAAAACGTGCAACTGCGTAAACTGATCGCCGTGCGTGACCGGCAACATCGGCATTCCGGCTTTGGCATATTCATTTTTACGGTATAAGGCCAAAGCCCAAAAATGCGGCGGAGTCCAAGTAAAAATAATCAAAAATAATAACAAGGCATCCGCGCTGACTTCACCGGTGACAGCCGTCCATCCGAGGACCGGCGGCATGGCACCTGAAGCGCCGCCGATTACAATGTTCTGCGGCGTGAGTGGCTTCAAGATTACGGTGTAAACCACGGCGTAACCGACAAAGGTAGCTAACGTCAGCCACATGGTGAGCGCATTTACTTGGGAATTCAGGAGTACCAAACCAATACCCCCCACCACGCAAGCAAACAAAAGTGTTTGCAACGAAGTCACTTCGCCGCGCGGTAAGGGGCGTGCGCGGGTACGCGCCATGAGCGCGTCGAGCTTTTGTTCAATCAGGCAATTCACCGCAGCGGCAGCACCGGCGACTAACGCAATGCCTATTGTCGCCGAAAACAAAATTGGTAGCGACACCATGCCGGGCGTTGCTAAAAACATACCAATAACTGCGGTAAAAACAATCAACGACACCACGCGTGGTTTAGTCAGCAAGTAAAATTGTTGGCAGCGATAGGCCAATTGGCCAAAAGTAAGTGTGTTCATTTCATCAACCAACTGAGCTCCGGGTTAGCGCTTTTCTCAAGCGGAAGTTTAACATTACCAGCACTAGCAACAGTAGCGCGGCTACCGCGTTGTGCGCAACAGCAATGGCGAGCGGCAAACTCAGCAATACGTTGGCAATACCTAGGCTAAGTTGCAGTACCAACATAAAGATTATCAGCCAAGCTGCCCGCGCCAATGCGGCGACACGCATCATTTTTATAACCAACAAACCGACGATGAGCAGGGTCATTAAAGCGCCCAAGCGATGCACCCAGTGAATCGCGGTCAGCGCGGCGGAGGGTAATATTGCACCTTGCGCCGTCATTCCCAAGTCACGCAGTAACTGAAATGCATGCCGCAAGTCCATAGTCGGCACCCATACCCCATTACAAGTCGGAAACCCGGAACAAGCCAGTGCGGCGTAATTTGAACTAACCCAACCACCCAGCGCTATCTGCAGTAGCACCATCAAAACTGCAAAGCCGGCGTAAGGCTTGATCCGTTCCGCATCGACACTGCGCACCGCCGGAATATCCAAGCTCTGACGCTGCCACAGCCAAGTCAGGAGCGACAATGTGGTCATTCCACCCAGCAAGTGCAGCGTGACAATGATCGGTGTTAGTTTCAAGGTTACGGTCCACATGCCGAACAATCCTTGCAGGATCACAAAGCCAATTAGAAATAGTGGTAAGCCGAACCCTTGCTGCAACTGATTGCGCTTAACCCAAGCGATCACACCAATAATCACGATCAGCAAACCCAAGCTGCTCGCCAGATAGCGATGCGTCATCTCTTTCCAAGCTTTGGCGTGTGAAACCGGCCCGTACGGTAATTCTGCCTGCGCCGCCGTAATTTCCCGATGCGCATGCGCGGGGCTTAGCTTGCCGTAGCAACCCGGCCAATCCGGGCAACCCAAACCCGCATCCGACAGGCGCACGTAAGCGCCTAAAATGACAACGCCCAGCGCCAGAAAAGTGGCCGCAACGATCAGTTTTTTAAACATGCCTATCCAATTTGCGAGGCCTTTAGCAAGCGCTCAATATCCTTGTGCATGCGCTTGATATCGGGATCGGATGGCCACCGCATCATCACATTACCCAATGGATCGATCATGTAGATATATTGCGTAATATCACCATCGGCGACTAATTTTTTAATCAAGGCGCGGTATGGATCCCTGACCAACTGCATACCCTCATATTTCTGCTGGATTGCTGCGCGCGGCGCTTGACCATCGGTAAGCACCCACAAACGTTGCACACGATCTTGCTCGCGCCCTTGCATCAAACGGACTTGACGCATGGCATACAGTTTTTTCTCGCAGTTTGCGGCACAAGCGGCAGCATCGACTTGCACTATCAACCACTTACCACGCAGCGATCGTAGCGTAAGAGCCGTGCCGTCAAGCGCCGTAAGCGCCAGTGCATTGGAAAGAGTCTCGGGTTTAATCAAAGTGCCGTAGTTACGCGCGGCACCCTGTGGCGGCCAGACGAAATAAGCTAGATAACTCGCCACTACCGGCAAAGCGAACATCCCCATGATTAGTATCAATTTCAATTTATGCGGATTTACGTTTTTTTGCATAATGCACTCCATATATCACTAAGGTCACTACCGCCATTGCAAACCATTGAAAGGCGTAACCCGCATGCTTCTCCATGCCGGTATCGGGTCGCTCCCAATGACGGATTAGGCCATCCCCATTATCGTTTAACTGCGTCACCATTAAAGTTTGTAAGCGTAGCGGTAGTAACGCCTGCATCCGCTTGAAATGCATATTCTGCCAAACCTTGCCCTCCACCGTTTGCGTTGAGAGTTCTAAATATTTACCGCTCGGCGGTACCGCAATGCCTTCAACCGTTACGACTCCAAGCGGTGTACTAATCTCCGGTAATAAATTGCGATCTGCGCCGCGCGCAACCCAACCGCGACTAATCAATACGAACGCATCCGACTGCGTCAATTTCAACGGTGTAACTACTTGATAGCCGGGCATGCCCTTTAGTATGACATTATCCAGCAATATTTCATGCGCCGGATCAAAGCGACCCGTTACGCTGACGCGTCGATAACGGTAAATCGCATCGTCAATATTGCCGCCCGGCAATACGATCGGAACGGCCTTCGCTTGTGCCTCATAGCGCGCTTGCAAAGCACTCTTGTACTCTGCACGCCGGGTTTGCCAAATTCCAGCGGTCACCGTTAAGGCCACCACGATGACGGTTGCAAGTGTCGGCACCCAGCTTGGCCGCTGCCGCTTAGTCATGCCGGACATAGCCGCACCTATCACTTTCCGTTACACTTTGAAGGATCACGCTTGGAGCCAATCTTATGTCGATCATCCTATACCGCATTATCATTATCGCCTTCTTGCTGGTTATTCTGGGCAGCTTAGCCTCGGCCCTGTATTTTTTAATCAAGGACAAAGGCCAATCTAATCGCACAGTAAAGGCGCTGACCTTGCGGGTTTCATTATCGCTTGGATTATTCTTACTGCTCATGGCGGGTTTTTATTGGGGGATTTTCCCGCCGCGCCCCTAAAGTTTCGCCATTACACCACCCTCGCCGCACCAAATAAAAATGGCGCCACGATACCACTGCGGCGCCACCATCTCCTTTTTCCTGTTATTTTTTGGAACCGACCCCTCCCACTAAATGGGAGTTGATTAAAGCCAATAAACAAACACGAACAAACCCAGCCAAACGACATCGACAAAATGCCAATACCACGATACCGCCTCAAAGGCAAAATGTTGATCCGGTTTAAAGTGCCCTTTCAAGCAGCGGATTAAAATCACGAACAACATAATGGTACCAATGGTTACGTGAAATCCATGAAAGCCGGTCAACATAAAAAAGGTTGATCCATAAATGCCAGCACCCAGGGTTAAACCCATTTTAGTGTAGGCCTCATGATATTCCGTTGCTTGAAAATACAAGAACACCACACCCAAAGCTACTGTCAGCGCCAACCACAGAATCAATTGCCCGCGATGTCCTTTTTTCAAACCCCAATGCGCAATCGTCAGTGTCACGCCTGAAGTTAACAAGATCAATGTATTCAGCGCAGGCACGCCTAAAGCCGCCATCGGCGCAAACTCACCCGACCCCGCATGCCCCATCGGTGCAATCATTTTCGCGCCCAGCGGCCCGGCGGTTGGCCAAACGGCATTGAAGCCGGACCACAATATCGCATGGGTATCACCTTCGCCCAACCAAGGTACCGACAACACCCGCGCGTAAAATAGCGCGCCAAAGAATGCCGCGAAGAACATCACTTCTGAAAAGATAAACCAGCTCATACCCCAACGGAATGAACGATCCACTTGCGCGTTGTATTTGCCGCTCTCGGATTCGGCAATCACTGCTCCAAACCAACCAAACATCATGTAAAACAACACCCCTAAACCGGCCAACACCAACCAACCGCCAGGTAAACTATTGGCCCATAACACCATACCACCGGCAAACAACAGCAATGCCAAAGAACCGATGATCGGCCATCCTGACGGCGATGGCAGATAGTAACCTCCACCTTGTTGATCACTCATAATTTCCCCTCCTTGAGAACTATCGTTAAATTCAAAATTCTTGTCTTAGTGCATCACAACATACACGATGCCTAATAAGGTCGCGACAAACAGCGCCGCCCCGATTAAGCCCGCCACAATAACTTGTACCGGGGTCAGGCGCACGGCATCCCGATCGTAATCCGCGCTTTTGCGCACCCCTAAAAAACTCCAAAACACCGCTCGCGCGGCTTGCCAAGACGTGGCTTTAACAGGTCGCGGCGAGGCCATCAAGACGCTCCCGCTTTAACTTGTTCATAAAACGTGTACGACAATGTGATCGTATTCACATCCTTGGGTAAATCGTTTTGCACGACAAATTGCACCGGCATCAGACGCTCTTCAAACGGTTTCATCGTCTGCTGGGTAAAACAGAAACATTCTATCTTCTTGAAATAAGCTCCTGCTAGCGCCGGGCCATAACTCGGGATGGCTTGACCAACAATCGTTCGATTCGTCAAATTCACAACGCGGTACATAACTTGTTTTACTTCACCCGGGTGCAATCGCAGACGCTTTGTCTGCGGCTCAAATTTCCACGGCAACTTAGCGCCAATGTTGGCATCAAACTCAACCGTGACCCAGCGTGCCGGATCCATTTGCGTATTCGACACCACAACTTTATCTTTGTTGAGCCCGGTGACTTCGCAAATCTTTTTGTAAAACGGAATCATTGCGTAGCCGAAAGCAAACATCAGCAGCGTCACAAAAATCAATTTTTTCAAAACAATGCGATTCTGTATATCTCCCGATGGCATTGCTTTAGTGTCCCACCGTCAGCGATAGAATAAAAAAAATAATCACCACAGCCAGCAACACGGCTGCCGTTACATATTTTGCTTTTCCCTTATCCGCCGGCTTCTGCACTCAAAAATTCTCCACAATATAGGAGCCGACGGCGAATCAATCGCACATCGCTCCCTTCATGCATTATTTAACCGTCGGTGGAATTTCAAACGTGTGATACGGCGCTGGCGAAGGTAAGTGCGTCCACTCCAAGGAGTCCGCCCCTTCCCAGGTATGGCCCGCCGCTTTTTCGCCACCCTTAATACATTTCAACACCACCACCAATAAAATTAATTGCGACAGACCAAAACCAAAACCGCCGATAGAGGCCACCATATTCCAGTCGGCAAATTGTAAGGCGTAGTCCGGAACGCGACGCGGCATACCTGCTAAACCTAGAAAATGCATGGGGAAGAACAGCACATTGAAGAAAATAGTGGACAGCCAGAAATGCCATTTACCCAGGGTTTCGTTATACATGTGGCCAGTCCATTTGGGTAGCCAGAAATATACACCGGCAAAAATGGAGAACAGCGCGCCCGACACCAACACATAGTGGAAGTGCGCTACCACGTAATAGGTATCCTGCAACTGAATATCGACGGGGGTAATCGCCAGTACCAAGCCGGAAAATCCGCCAAACGTAAATAAGCAGACAAAAGCAATGGCAAACAGCATCGGCGTTTCAAAGGTCATCGAACCACGCCACATGGTGGCAATCCAGTTGAATACTTTTACCCCGGTTGGAATCGCAATCAACATCGTGGCATACATGAAGAACAGTTGCGCGGCGGTTGGCAGACCCACTGTAAACATGTGATGCGCCCAAACGATGAAGGACAAAATTGCAATAGAGGACGTTGCATACACCATAGAGGCATAACCAAATAACGGTTTGCGGGCGAATGCGGGGATGATCTGCGACACTATTCCGAACGCTGGCAAAATCATGATATACACTTCGGGGTGGCCGAAGAACCAGAAAATGTGCTGGAACATTACAGGGTCACCGCCGCCGGCCGCATTAAAGAAATTGGTGCCGAAATGGCGATCTGTTAGCAACATCGTAACCGCACCAGCCAATACCGGCATCACCGCAATCAGCAGATAGGCAGTAATCAACCAAGTCCAGACAAACAACGGCATCTTCATTAACGTCATGCCCGGAGCGCGTAAATTTAAAATGGTGGTCACGATATTAATCGCGCCCATGATTGAAGAAATCCCCAAAATATGAATCGCGAAAATAGTCATATCATTGGAAATACCACCCTGTAAAAACAAGGGTGCGTACATGGTCCAACCACCCGCAGAAGCACCGCCCGGCACAAAGAAAGAGCCGATTAGTAGACTGGCTGCAACCGGCAACAACCAAAAGCTCCAGTTATTCATGCGCGGAAAAGCCATATCCGGTGCACCGATCATCATCGGTACTTGCCAGTTCGCAAATCCGACGAAAGCCGGCATGATGGCACCGAACACCATGATCAAACCGTGCATAGTGGTTAACTGATTAAAGAATTCCGGTTGCACAATTTGCAATCCCGGCTGGAACAGCTCTGCGCGAATCAACATCGCGAGCGCGCCGCCGGAGAACAGCATGATGAATGCAAACCAAAGGTACAAGGTACCAATGTCTTTATGGTTGGTGGTCGTTACCCACCGCATCAGACCGGTCGGATGACCGTGTCCATGATCGTGCCCTTGATCGTGACCGTGTGCGTGTGTCGCTTCCATTTTCAGGCTCCTAAATTATTTACGTAATGCTTTGATTTCGGTGGGCTGCGCCCAATCGCCAGTCGCATTTCCAAATGAATTGCGCTCATAGGTGATGACGGCAGCCACATCAACGTCACTTAATTGCTTACCGAACGCGGCCATTGCTGTGTTCGGTTTGCCATTCATAACGATATTCATGTGCGCGGCTTTGTCTCCAGTTGCAATCTTCGACCCTGCCAGTGCGGGAAACGCTGGCGGCAAGCCTTTGCCATCCGCTTGGTGGCAAGCAGCGCAATTGGCGGCATACACTTTGGCCCCATGCGCCTTTAACTCATCCAGACCATATGTCTTGTTCGGATCGAGCGTTACTGCCGCTACTTTAGCTTTTTGTTCTGCCATCCATTTGTCGTAATCTTCCTGCGACTTTACTTCCACCACGATCGGCATAAAGCCATGATCTTTACCGCATAGTTCCGAACATTGTCCACGAAATGTGCCGGGCTTATCCGCCTTGAACCAAGCGTCTTTAATAAAGCCCGGAATGGCATCCTGTTTAATACCGAATGCCTGCACCGCCCAAGAATGGATAACATCGTTTGCGGTAATCAACACGCGCACCTTCTTGCCCACGGGCACAACCAACGGGTGATCCACTTCCAGCAGATAATGCTCACCCTTTTCCGCATTGCCTACAATTTGATCGCGTGGCGTAGATAGGTTGGATAAAAATTTAATGCCTTCTGTGGGGTACTCGTATTCCCACTTCCACTGATAACCCGTGACTTTAACCGTCATATCAGGAAGGCTGGCATCGCGCATATTGAGAATCGTTTTTGAAGCCGGGATTGCCATCGCAATTAAAATAACAAACGGAATCACCGTCCAAAGTACTTCAATCTGCGTGTTCTCATGAAAATGCGCGGCTTTATGTCCAACCGATTTGCGGTGCTTCCAAATGGAATAGAACATCACCCCAAACACCACCACAAAGATCGCGACACAAACCACCATAATCTGAATGTGCAGATTGAAAATATCCCGCGCCAGGTCGCTTTGCGGTGTCGGCAGGTTATACTTTGATTCCGCCGCCCACGCTGCTACGGACATGAGGAACAAACCCCACCCCAGCCCCAGACTCCTCAGCTTGCTTCTCATTCGCTACCCCCTTAACGTTTAAACCTAAAAATTTAGTGGCTGATCTACGATCAACCTCTCTTTAATCATGAGCCAGCAGAAACCGCGCCCAACATTGGAAAACGCAACCGTCACTCTGAACCGATCTGCGCGCTGGGTATATCAACACGAATGCACGGCGTGAATTGCACAGCGAATAAATTCAAAAGCACCAACAGCGGCATCTTGCCTGCAGCGCCGCTGTTCTGAACTGAATAACGCGGGTCTTAGTACATCAAGACATCTCTATTTTTGCTGCGACAAATTAGCACACCATGCCCGCAGCCGCAAGCAAAAAAACAAATAAATCCTTTGATTCCATGCATTTAAAGTATCGCGCATAACTAAATTATTATTTTTAAATATAAAATTATAATTATTTCAATTAGTTCAATTGGTTAAACCATTATTTAAACAGGGGTTATTTAGAGAGCTTCTTCAATCTCACCGCAAACCCATCTGTCGCGCCTGAATTTGCAGGGTAATGACTTGCCGACCATCCACTGAAACACGTGGCTTTTCATTCACCCAGGCGTGTCCGTAAATAACTTCGTAAGTTGCCGGCAATCGTCCGTCACGACGCAACTTTTCGTAATTAGCTGCCATGGCCCGCCAAAGGCCTTTCCCCATCAAGCCGTGCCCGCGCCCGCGCGTGACGTTGTGTGCTCCAATGGCTTTCAGTTCGCGTAATAAACTGATCAAATCAGGGTACGTCAGCGTCAGAAACTCCATGTCCATAACGGGAGTAGAAAACCCGGCGTAGCTCAACGCATCACCGACATCGTGCATGTCCATAAAACGGTTGACGTGTGTATACCCATCCAGCCCGTGGAACGCTTGCCGCAATTCTCGTAAAGTATCCGGTCCGAAGGTGGTAAACATCAATAATCCACCGGGCATCAGTACACGCCGAAACTCGGTAAACGCCGCCGACAAGTTATCGCACCACTGCAGCGCAAGATTTGAATACAACAAATTTACGCTCGCGGACGGCAACGGTAGATGCTCTAAATCCCCCCCGATATAACGTGGGCTATTGCCGTATAAAAAAGGCCACTGGTGGTGCCACCAAGAATCGCCTTGGCGCGCCGCCTGTAGCATCGTCTGCGCCATATCCAAACCCATAACGCGCGCTTTAGGATAACGCCGCGCCAATGCACGACTGCCGCCACCGGTACCGCAACCGACATCGAGCACCGTTGCCGGTGCCAACTTCACCAAATCCAACCGCTCTAATAGCCGCTGGCTAATTTCGCGTTGCAGTACCGCCGCTTGATCGTAAGAATACGCAGCACGCTCAAAGGCGCGCCGCATCTGACGTTTGTCAATCCGCGCTGTAATATCTTCAGCCATTTAAAAACCGCTCCATTGCAATAATCGTCTCCCGGCGATGTGAAAGAAATGGAGCATGAGCACCGCCGCGCACTATATTCATCTGACTATTCGGTAAGCACTGGGCGAGCCATTCGCCCGAACCCAGGGGGGTTAAGGTGTCGCGTGCGCCATGCAGCACCAAAGTCGAGTGCGAAATGCCTGCCACTTCCTCCCGCAGATCCAAGTCCTGCAACAGCGCCAAACCGCTACGCAAACTTAATAATGACGGCTCACCACGCGCAAACAACTGGGTACGCAGCGCAGCAATCACGGCGCGCGCGTCGTCGCCGCTACGCGCCTGTAAGGCCAAAAAACGCTGTAACGTGCCCACGTAGTCTTGCTCCAAGCGACACGCGAATTCCTGCATCGTCGTATCGTCCATTGCCTGCGGCCAATCCTCGCGTCGGCGAAAACAAGGTGTCGTACTCAGCAACACGAGCTTGTTCACCCTCTGAGGAAAATCCAAAGCAAGCCGCATTGCCACTTGCCCGCCCAACGACCAACCGCAGACATGCGCGCGGCGCGGCATAACCTGCGCCACCTCATTTGCCAGCGCTGCCAAAGTGTAGGGATCACAATGCGGGCTCTGACCATAGCCCGGCAGGTCGACGATATGCAAACGAAACTGCGGTGCCAGTGCATCACGCACGCCATCCCAAATACCGCCGTGCAGACCCCAGCCGTGCAGCAGCACGAGATCAGGCCCGTGACCGACCGTCTCAACATAAAGCATTAGGCGATTCTTTCCATCTTGCTCAAAACCGCGCAAAGCCGCCGCACATCTTGTTTCGTATGCGCCGCCGACAGCGAAATACGCAGCCGCGCTTGGCCCTTGGGCACCGTCGGCGGACGGATGGCCGGCACCAGAATACCTTCGGTGCGTAATGTTTCCGCCACCGCCAGCACCGATTGGTTACCGCCGATGACCAGCGCTTGGATCGGCGTATCTGAAGGCAGTAGTTGCCAACGCTCGGTATGGATCTGCGCTTTAAGCTCGGTGATTAATGTACGCAACTGCTGCCGCCGCCAAGCCTCTTCTCGAAACAAATCCAGACTGACCAACAAGGACATGGCTAGTAGCGGGGGCAAGGCCGTCGTATAGATATAAGGGCGCGCACGCTGAATCAGTGTTTGGATGAATGCTTCGTTACCCGCGACGAAGGCACCGAAGACCCCCGCCGCCTTGCCGAGGGTCGCCATGTAGATAATGCGCGGTGACACCACCTTAAAATGCTCAAGAATGCCGCGCCCTTGCGCACCCAATACACCAAAACCGTGTGCATCATCCAGCAACAAATACGCATCGTAACGTTCGCACAATGCTAACATTTCCGGCACGGGTGCAAGATCGCCGTCCATACTAAAAACTGCATCGCTCACCACCAACTTGCGCCGACCTTTAGCACGCTCCAACAATTGCTCTAAATGCGACAGATCCAAATGACTGTAACGCAAAAATTTAGCGCGCGATAACAAAGCCGCATCGTTCAAGGAGGCATGATTGAGTTTATCCGCCAACACCACATCATTGCGTCCCAACAGTGCCGACACGATTCCGAGATTAGCCATATAGCCCGTGGAAAATAATAGTGCCTGCGGTACATTGAGAAAGCTGGCCAAGGCGAGTTCCAGTTGGTGATGGACCGCGCTATGCCCAACGATCAGATGCGAGGCGCCTGCGCCCACACCGTATTGTTGCGCACCGCAGCAAGCGGCTTCGATTAAGCGCGGATGGGCCGCAAGACCTAAGTAATCGTTGCTGCAAAAGGATAAATACTCTTGACCGTCGATCTTGACATGCGCGCCTTGCGCACTCTCCAAGACCCGCCGCTGTCGCCGCAACCCCTGCGCGTCCAGTGCTTGCAGTTCATCGCTGAGGTCGGGAAATAACACGCTCTTTAGATTCACAAACCGCTAGTCCGCGTAGGACACAAAGCCGCATAAAACACATTCATTCCTATCGATTTACGGCGTGGATTTTCGTGGACGAAACGCCATTATTTTTTCCGTTTTAAGCCCGTTGGTAAGGCCCATCCGCATCCATCGGACGCATACCCAACTTTTGCAGTAACGCCCTATCAAGCACGGCTTCCGGGTTGCCGGTGGTTAATAACTTATCGCCGTAGAAAATTGAATTCGCTCCCGCTAGAAAACACAGCGCCTGGATCGCTTCTCCCATCGCTTGACGCCCGGCCGAAAGCCGCACAAAACTTTTGGGCAATGTAATGCGTGCAACGGCAATGGTGCGCACAAATTCCAGCGAATCCAGCGCTTGCGTGCCATACAGCGGGGTGCCTTCGACTTGCACCAGCATATTGATCGGCACAGACTCCGGTTGCGGATCAAGGCTCGCCAACTGCGCAATCAGTCCTGCGCGTTGATGACGCGACTCGCCCATACCGACAATACCGCCGCAACACACATGCATGCCGGCATCGCGCACACGGCTCAGGGTATCTAAGCGATCCTGGTAATCGCGTGTGCTAATAATTTCACCGTAAAATTCTGGCGCAGTATCGAGATTGTGATTGTAGTAATCGAGGCCAGCCGCTTGTAATTTTTGCGCCTGCCCCTCGCGTAACATACCCGCGGTCAGACAAGTTTCCATGCCCAGCGCCTTAACGGCTTTGACCATATTGAATACGGGTTCCAACTCCCGATCCTTGGGGCTACGCCAAGCGGCACCCATGCAGAACCGTGTGGCACCGGTTTTTTTCGCGGCGGCGGCGGCGGCGATCACCTCATCTAACGGCAACATATCTTGGTTTTCGACACCCGTATGATACCGCGCCGACTGCGGACAATAACCACAGTCTTCCGGGCAACCGCCGGTCTTGATCGACAACAACGTAGACAACTGCACCACGTTAGGATCGAAATGCGCGCGATGAACGGTCTGCGCACGGTACATCAAATCATTGAAAGGCAATGCCAACAATGCTTCAACTTGGGCTAGGCTCCAGGCGGCTTGCGTGGGTACAGGTACCGATCCTGGTAAAATCATTTGATTCATGGCAGATTCCTGGGTGCGATAATGGTCAGAACGCGCTCTAGCACTCAACCATGCTGTTTAATATATCTTTGAATAATCAATGATTTTCATAGGATAGTCAAGATCAATGCAGTCTATTCTGAACAATTGCACAAATTTTATACAGTCTTGGCTTACCCAAGACTGTCTACTGTGCGGCACCTTAAGTGGCGCGCAGCCGCTGTGCGCTGTCTGCCATGAAGCTCTTCCGCGGCCCGCTATGGCTTGCCCCGTGTGCGCTGCTCCGGGTAGCGGTGAGATCTGCGGCGAATGCCTAAAGCACCCTCCGTCTTTTGATCACACCCAAGCCGCCCTCAACTACACGTTTCCTGTAGACAAATTAATTCAAGCCTATAAGTACCAGCAGCAATTAGCACTCGCACGTCTATTCGGCACTCTACTGAGCCAAGCGGTTCGCGCGCAACCGCGCCCGGATATTATCCTACCCATGCCGTTACATCCGACGCGCCTGCGCGAACGCGGCTTCAACCAAGCACTCGAAATTGCCAAATTCATCGCTCAGGCGTTGCATCGGCCACTCGCGACGAACACGGCTCGTCGCCGCGTCAATACCCTCTCACAAGCCACGTTAGAATGGGACGCACGCCAGAAAAACATGCAGGATGCGTTTGCTTGCGACACCCCTCTTCAAGGTCAGCGTATCGCCTTGGTCGACGATGTCATGACCAGCGGTTCGACACTCAATGCGCTGGCAAAAACTTTAAAACGCGCGGGCGCGGCGCAAGTTGATGCCTGGGTTGTGGCGCGCGCGCTGCCGCACCATTAACGAGACACGCCGAAGATGGATCACCAACCCGTCGAAGAATGCATCACGTTGATTTGCGAACTCGGTTGCACCCGTGTGCGCGCGGTTATTACCGAACTACAAGCGGGCGGCTCCACCACGGAAACAAAAAGCGCGAGTCCCTCGGAACGCGCCCAAATCCTACAACAACTGCAAGACATCATGGCGGTATACGACGCACAGCATTAAAAAATGTCTTCCTGATAAATAACCAACTCAAATACCTCAATTTACGATGCCGAAACGATTTTTCCGCCGCACCCGATATGCCTGGTTATCACCCGCACTCTGGCGCAAGCGCCTAGTGTTTTGGAGCGGTGCGCTAGCCATTGGTTTATTGGTTTAATCGCCATCCTATTTGCCACGGGCAGTGAAAAAGCCCACGATGGTTTCCGCTATTTAATTTTTATTTCCCCCTGGTTGCCGTTGTTAGTGACTCCCTTGGGCTTTGTCGCGATTACCGTCACGCAGCGATTTTTCCCCGTTGCGCAAGGAACCGGCATCCCGCAAACCCTGGCCGCCCTGCAAATTAAAGATCCTGCAATTCGCTACAAACTACTCTCCCTACGCGTTGCCGTCGGTAAAGTTTTTCTCACGCTGTTCGGCTTATTGTGCGGCGCTTCCGTGGGTCGTGAAGGGCCGACCGTGCAGATCCCGAGCTTCCATCTTGCACACGGTCAGTATTTTGGGGAAATTTTCACGGCTCGAGGCCGAGCGCGCTCTAACTTATCGCCGGCGGCGCAGCGGGAGTGGTGGCGGCTTTTAACACGCCACTCGCGGGGGCGGTCTTTGCCATTGAAGAAATGGGGCGTTCCCTAGGGCAACGGGTGAGCGGTACCGTCCTAACGGCGGTCATCATTTCCGGCATTATCTCGCTGGCCATGCTAGGCAACTACACCTATTTTGGTCAAACAAATGCCGCGTTCTCTCTGTCCACCGGCTGGCTGGCCCCACTGGTCTGCGGCCTAGTGGGCGGCGCACTCGGCGGTATCTTCAGCCGGATTCTCATCCTACTTGCGCGCGGCTGGCCGGGTCGATTGGGCACTCTAATGCGTACACACCCCTACCGGACGGCGGCTGTCTGCGGCTTGCTACTCGCCATCATCGGCATCGCCTCCGGCAGCACCGTTTACGGCACCGGGTACCACGAGGCTAAATCCATACTGGAAGGCCGAGGTAAGTCCTCGGCAACGTACGGTTTACTCAAAATGCTCGCCACCATCCTCTCTTACGCGAGCGGTATACCCGGTGGAATTTTCGCACCCTCCTGGGCGGTGGGCGCGGGTTTCGGTCATGATCTCAGCGTTTTATTTCCAATGGTATCAGCCGATAGTATCGGCTTGACGACGATGGTGGCGTACTTTGCCGGCGTGGTGCAAGCGCCCATCACGACCTTTGTAATCGTGATGGAGATGACCGGCAATCACAACATGATTATTCCTCTGAGAGTGACCGCGCTAGTGGCGCACGGCGTGTCAAAGCTGATTTGCCCAACGCCGCTCTACCGCGCCCTCGCCCTTTCATTTTTGCCACGACATCCCACTTAATCGCCGAGTATTATTTGGGAACGCTGACCTGCGCCATGCGCGCCTCGATACGCGCGGCCTGGCGCGCAAGATAAGGTGAATTCGGGTGTTTTTCAAAGTACCGCGGGCGCGGCACCATCACCGCCAAACGCGCGGCCTGTGCCGGGCCAAGATTTGCCGCGCTACTACGGTAATAATGGCGCGCCGCTGCCTCTGCACCGTATACCCCATCCCCCCACTCGATCACATTCAAATAGATTTCCAAAATACGGCGCTTGGGCATCATTTTCTCCAACATGAGCGTGATGAGAGCTTCTTGTCCTTTACGCCAATAAGAGCGCTCACCGGATAAAAATAAATTTTTAGCCAATTGCTGGCTGATGGTCGAACCACCGGCGACGACCCGGCCCTTCTTCTCATTTTTCTTAAGCGCTTTTTCGATACCCTCGATATCAAAACCTTCGTGTACAAAAAACTTGGCATCCTCCGCCGCAATCAGCGCACGCTTTAAATGAATTGAAATTTTATCGTAGGACACCCAGCGATGCTTTAACGCCGCGTCTTCACCCATTTTATCTTGCAGCAGTACCAATCGGCGTTCCATAAATGCCGTTGTGCTGGGGTTGTGGTCGACGTACCACCCCACATGCGCGAATATCCACAATTCATAGGAAAGCGCCAAAATCAATACTAATGCAATGCCGCGCCACACCCATCGTCCTAATTTTTTCAGCATGCCGGAACCCCGCGCGAACGCCCATGAAAGCGTTTTTTAAAACTCGCCGCTGTCGTTCGCATCTTGTTTGTATTCGCGTTTATTTTGGATTTGTTACGTTTTTCGAAACTGATGAATAACTGCTCGCGTTTCGGGGCGTATGCCACGCCACACATAAAATGCTTCGGCGGCTTGCTCCACCAACATGCCTAAACCATCCGCCAAGGTCTGCGCCTGCTGGCCTTCCGCGAAAGCTAAAAACGGTGTCAAACCTTGACCATACATCAGGTCATAGGCCAGCGCGCCGGGCGCAAAAAGCCCTGGTGGTAAAGGCGGCAATTCCGCGTTAAGACTACTGGAGGTTGCATTGATCACGAGATCGTAGCGTGTCCCATCAAAACACGCATAATCGATCGCCGTCACGGTGCCGTACTTCGCAAAATGCTGCGCCAACTCACGGGCTTTGTGGAGTGTTCGATTGACAATCGTTAATGATTGCGGGCCGCAAGCCAACAGCGGATGCAGGACACCGCGCGCAGCCCCCCCCGCCCCCATGAGCAGCACTCGCTTACCCGCAATCAAAAAACCTAAATTATGCTGAATATCCTGTACGAGCCCAGCACCGTCCGTGTTATCGCCCAATACATGCTTATCATCGAATTTCAACGTGTTCACCGCTTGCGCAAGCTGGGCACGCGCGGTGAGTGTTGTTGCATAACGATAGGCCTCTTGTTTAAAGGGCACAGTCACATTCGCTCCTAAACCGCCCGACGCACGAAACGCGTCCACGCTGCCGGCAAATCCATCAAGAGGGGCTAATTGCGCCTCGTACTGGATATTGACGGCCATTTGACGTGCAAACGCCGTATGAATCGAAGGTGATTTACTGTGTGCAATGGGATTCCCAAAAACGGCATAACACTCGAGCATTGCAAAAAACCTTGTTGGAAGTGTGGAAGGATTCTATCGTGATAATTTGGCTATGCAAAATTATGTACGCAAAATCAGTCTCATTTTTTCTTAAGAAGGGAAAATAATCGGCACCCCTCAACTTTTTCGGCCATGTGCCGAAATACTCCTCGAGTGTAAATTTATATCGAAATGCAATTCGCCTCTTAGGAGTAGTCATGTTTAAGTCCATCCGTAGTCTCCGCACCAAAATGTTGCTCGCTGTTGGTACCGCGAGCCTACTCGTTGCGTGCGCCCTCGGAGTTTCCCTGTTCTATATGCACCGCATCGGCGCAGATTTCCAGACATTTTTACAAATCGATCAAGCCAAATTGCAAGCGTATTCTGAGATGTACGCACAGGGACTTCAAGGTGGTCAAGCCTTACGCAATATCGTACTTAATCCGGGAAATGAAACAGCCTATGTAAATTTAGGTGTTTGCACAACCGCCTTCAACAAGGCCTTGGAAAATGCAAGCAAACTGGCTATCGGTAATAAAGTCGAAACCTCCGTACTGGATAAAATCAGGGAAACGTGGAGTGCCGACCAAACCGCCAAAGACAAAATTCGCAGCTTGGCTAAACTCAATCCGACCGAAGCCATCGTTGTTTTAAACAAAGAAGAAACCCCGCTGTGGCGCGCTGTACGCGCGGATTTATTAAAACTCATTGAAACACAACGTGAGGCCGTACTAGCCACACGTCAAGAAATTACCAGTAGCGTGAAACAAGCTTGGACGATCAGTTTAGCTCTGGGTGCCGCCGCGATTTTTTTAGGCGGCCTAATGGTGATCGCCGTCTCAGAAAGTGTGCGTCGTTCACTGGATGCCGTGCGTATCTCCATGACCGAACTCGCCGGCGGCGAAGGCGATCTCACCAAGCGGATGCCCGTGGAAAGTGCCGATGAAGTCGGTCGTACGGGCAGCGCGTTTAATGAGTTCATGGTCGGTCTACAACAAATGATCGGCCAGATGCGCGTCAATGCTGACGCTGTTGCAAACGCAGCCGCCAAGCTGTCGCAATCCGCCAACGAAGTTTCACAAGCCTCACACACTCAAAGCGATGCGGCGGCCTCTGCGGCTTCCGCCGTCGAAGAAATGACCGTTAGCGTCAGCAATGTTGCAGAATCCGCCGAGCACGTCAGCCAGTTATCGCAAGACGGTTTTGAGCGTACGCAGCACGGGAATGAATCACTCGGTAAACTGGTCGGAGAAATCGGCGTAGCGCGGCTGGCGGTCAATGATATTGCCAGCGCCGTCACCGAGTTTATGAAACACACCAATGCCATTACCAGTATGACCAAACAAGTCAAAGATATTGCCGACCAAACCAATCTGCTGGCGCTGAATGCGGCCATCGAGGCGGCGCGCGCCGGCGAGCAGGGTCGTGGCTTTGCCGTGGTTGCGGATGAGGTACGCAAACTGGCCGAAAAATCGGCGCAATCGGCCACCGAGATCGATTCCGTAACACGTTCACTGGGACAGCAATCGGTTGAAGTCGAACGCAGCATCCAACGCGGCTTGGGTTCGTTGGAAACCGGCGAAAATATGCTGGGCAACGTGGCCGAGTTGTTTGGCAAAGTGGGGCAAGCCGTGTCACAGGCGAACGACGGTGTCGACAACATCACTCGCGCGGTGAAAGAA
This sequence comes from Betaproteobacteria bacterium, assembly GCA_043783305.1. Taxonomy (GTDB): domain Bacteria; phylum Pseudomonadota; class Gammaproteobacteria; order Burkholderiales; family Thiobacteraceae; genus RBG-16-58-11. The sequence continues at coordinate 11,034 of JAYVZN010000113.1, read as the reverse complement.
CACACACTCGGCTCTTCGGAAATTTCGCGCCACATGGAACGTATTGCACAAATGGCGGAGCAAAACAGCCACGCCATTAAAAACACCTCGAACCATGCTCAGGAGTTAGAGGGTCTTGCCGCCAGCTTACGCGGCATGGTGGTACGGTTTAAAATCTGAACGGGGCATTGTTATTCCGTGGTGCCCATTTGAATATTTTTATTCGTACTCACTCAACTCTGTACCCACGGCAGCCCGGCATTTTTCCAACCATTCAGGTTGCGTTGCTGTGCTACTTTATCGCGATCGCCCTCAAAGCCTTCCAATACGTTGTAGCATTCTAAAAAGCCCAATTGGGCAGCGGCCTCCGCGGCTTTGTGCGAACGTGCGCCATTGCGGCACATAAACAAGGTCAGCGCCTCGCGATCCACTAACTGTGTCAGTTGTTGGACAAAGTTCGGGTTGGGGTGCCAGCCGGGGTAGCTAAACCATTCCACTTGTACCGCACCCGGAATCACGCCGACTAAATCCCATTCGGCATGTGCTCGCACATCCACTAACTTCGCTTGTGGTGCCAGCGTTAGAATAAGGTGCGCTTCCTGCGGTGTCAGGGCACCGTGATACGGCAGCTTGGCTTGCTTTGCGCGCTCTTGTCCGCGCGCTAAAATCTCACTAATTGAACCCATCTTTAAATATTCCTTCGCGCGCCTGATAGAATGTTCAGTATAGACAGTATTTACACATTGAGTTCAATTTGACATCCGGGCATAGCCATCACGACAGCCAGCGCTACCAAGACACCAAGAAATCGACTTGGGTCAGTGTGTGGGTCAATCTGGTGCTCACTGTGCTGCAAATCGTGGTCGGTTATTTTGGCCGATCGCAAGCCTTAATGGCCGACGGTCTGCACTCGCTCTCTGATTTAATCGCTGATTTCTTAGTCCTCTTCGCCAATCAAAAAAGCCATCGCAGTGCGGATGTCACCCACCCCTACGGCCATGCCCGCATCGAAACCGCCGCGACTTTTTTACTCGGTGTGATGCTGGTCGCGCTCGGTCTGGGCTTATTATGGAATGCCGGGATCAAACTACAAGACCCCAATGCGATGAAGGCGGTGCACGCCGCCACGTTTTATATTGCGCTCCTCACGCTGGTCGGCAAAGAGTTATTGTTCCGCTACATGATGGCCATTGCAAAACGTTTGCGCTCGCAAATGCTGGTGGCCAATGCTTGGCATGCGCGATCCGATGCGGCTTCGTCCTTTGTCGTACTCATCGGGATCGGGGGCAACCTCCTCGGCCTGTATTTTCTCGACTTAATTGCCGCACTATTGGTTGCCTTCATGATCGCGCGCATGGGTTGGAAGATGGCTTTTCAAGCGCTGTCGGAGTTGATCGATACCGCCCTTGACGAAGAAGCGGTCAACGAAATTCGCGCCACGATCAAAGCCACGCCGGGAGTGCGCGGCCTGCATGAGTTGCGCACGCGCAAAATGGGCGACTCGGGTTTGGTGGACGCGCATATTTTAGTGGATCCGCGTCTCAGCGTTTCGGAAGGCCACCACATCGCCGAGCGCGCCCGCAAACGCGTCTTGGAACAGCACGAGGTAGTGGATGTATTGGTCCACATCGATCCGGAAGACGATCTTAAAGCGAAGCCCTCCATCCATTTGCCCAGTCGCCCCGAATTGATTGTGCAGTTGCAATCCGCCCTGCAAGACGCGCTCCCGCCCCCGGAACGTATTGTGCTGCATTACCTTAATGGGCGCATCGAGGCTGAGTTGTACTTATCCGACGATTTTTGGAACCAAGCCCAGCAAGTGGCCCACTTGCAGAACCGATTAAAATTATTTTTGCAGAGCGACAGCCTTTTTAGCGAAATCCGCCTGCATCAAGTTACGCACCATACTGGTGCAGTTTAAATCTTAATGGCACCGCAATAGTGCCTGCGTCGCGTCTACCCGCCCAAAAGGGCTTGTGGCATAATGCCTTTCCCCCACTTTCTGCGTGGCATGTATTCTGCTCTTAGCCTATCTGAGTCTGGGTTTATCAAGAATTTATCAATAATCTTTGCGTACTAAAATGAGGAGAATTTAAATGGCGGTCGCCGACGTAATGAAAATGATCAAGGACAACGAAGTGCGCTTCGTTGACTTCCGCTTCACCGACACCATCGGTAAGGAGCAACACGTATCCGTGCCGGTGAGCGCGTTCGACGAAGACAAATTCGAAGGCGGTCATCCCTTCGACGGTTCCTCTATCGCCGGCTGGAAGGGCATTCAAGCTTCTGACATGATTCTGATGCCGGATCCCGACACCGCCAACATGGACCCGTTCATGGAAGAGCCGACCTTAATTTTGTCCTGCGATGTGATCGAGCCGACCGACATGAAAGGCTATGACCGCGACCCGCGCTCCATCGGTAAACGCGCCGAGGCCTACCTGAAGTCCACGGGCATCGGCGATACCGCTTACTTCGGCCCAGAGCCGGAGTTTTTCATTTTTGATTCTGTGACTTGGCACGACGACATGTCTGGCTGCGCGGTGAAAATTAACGCTGAAGAAGCCGCTTGGTCCTCGGGCGAGCAAACCGAAGCTGGCAACACGGGCCACCGCCCTAAGGTCAAAGGTGGTTATTTCCCAGTTCCTCCGGTCGATTCCTTGCAGGATGTGCGCTCCGCCATGTGTCTGGCGCTGGAAGAAATGGGCGTACCGGTCGAAGTACATCACCACGAAGTTGCGACCGCCGGCCAGTGCGAAATCGGCACCAAGTTTAGCACCCTGGTGCAGCGCGCCGACTGGACCCAAATTTTAAAATACGTGGTGCATAACGTCTCGCACCAATACGGCAAGACCGCAACCTTTATGCCCAAACCCATCGTCGGCGATAACGGCTCCGGCATGCACGTGCATCAATCCATCTGGAAAGGCGGGCAGAATTTGTTCGCCGGTAACGGCTATGCCGGTCTGTCCGAAATGGCGCTGTTCTACATCGGCGGTGTCATCAAGCACGCCAAAGCACTGAACGCCATCACCAACCCCGGCACCAACTCCTACAAACGTCTGGTGCCCGGCTTTGAAGCACCGGTAATGCTGGCGTATTCCGCTAAAAACCGTTCTGCGTCCATCCGCATTCCGCATGTCGCCAACCCGAAAGGTCGCCGCATTGAAGTGCGCTTCCCGGATCCTTCCGCTAACCCCTACTTAGCGTTTGCAGCGCTGATGATGGCGGGCTTGGACGGTATTCAAAACAAGATTCATCCCGGCGATGCGGCGGACAAAAACTTGTATGATCTACCACCCGAAGAAGAAGCGAAGATCCCAAAAGTTTGCCACAGTCTGGATATGGCGTTGGAAGCATTAGACAAAGACCGCGAGTTCTTAACCCGCGGGGGAGTGTTCAGCAATGACTTCATCGATGCCTACATCGAATTGAAGATGGCTGATGTCACGCGCTTACGCATGACTACGCACCCGGTCGAATTCGACCTGTATTACAGCCTGTAATACCGGCGCTTGCCAAGTAAAAAGGGCGGCTTTCAGCCGCCCTTTTTTATGCGCAAAACACATGAATTTTCGGTTAAACATTCAACGCGCACATTGCCAAGCCGTTAGCCGTATCATACACTCGATTGCACGATGAACCGATCTTCTTTAATAGCTGCATGGATGGCGTTGCTGATCAGCGCCCCGCTGAGCGCTCAGCCCATCTACAAATACATCGATGCACAAGGCAAAGTAACCTACTCGAACGAACCGATCAAAGGCGGTAAAAAAGTAAATTTACCGCCCATTTCCACCGTCACCTTACCCAAACCTGCCGCTCTCAAAGCGCCGCCGAAAACAGCGCCCGATCCCGCTGCGGAAGTGGACAAGGCGCAACACAAAAAGCAACTGCAGGAAAGCATTGCGAATGAAGAGCAAGCGCTAAAAAAAGCGCAGCTTAAAGCCAAAGAAGAAGACATTCCCGAACTGACGCGCAGCCGCAAAACCGTCATTGGAAAAAATGGCAAGCCCACCACCATTACCGAAATTCGTGACAATCCAGGTGCCTACGAAGAAAAAATGAAACGACTCAACGCGGACATTACAGCGCACGAAAAAAAACTGGCTGCCCTCAAAGCTGACCTGCAAATTCTGGGCGATACGCCGTGAAATTAAGCACGATTCTGATACCGCTGACCCTCCTGTACTGCACCCCCATTGCTGCCGAAATTTACAAATATGTCGATGAAAGCGGGCGCATCACTTATACCAATATCCCTAAAAGAGGTGCCAAGAAGCTCGATTTAGATCCAATTTCAGCCGCCAAGACCCGCAAAAGCACCGGGCCAACGGACTTTCCCAGAGTCGATAATCAAACACAAAAAAAACGCGATGACTTACGCCGGAAAATCCTCCAGGACGAACTAGCCAACGAAGAAAAAGCTTATGCTGAAGCACAAACGGCGCTCAAGGATGGTGCAACAACGCGCATAGGTGACGAAGCGCACAACAACCTGAAATACCTCGCCCGCTTAAAAAAACTCCAAGATAATGTGTCCTTGCATGAGAAAAATATTGTTGCGCTAAAAAAAGAATTGGGCGACTTAAAATAATTTTCGTATGCGGTTGCTTCAGCCCTATGGTATTGGCCCGCTTATTGCTAAATTGTTTAGGTCACCCAAAGATGCTGTACTGCGCACCGCCTGACGCAGGCCATGTGGGAAAGGCGACCGGATTGCATTTGTATGAAATCTCTACCTCCGCTCGGATTGGAACATCTATCCACCGCCATCTTGGTGCTGGATCGGAATTTTCTCGTGTGCTACGCCAATCCAGCGGCGGAGAATTTATTCGAGTTCAGCCGTAAATCGATTTCCGGCAGCCCCATTAGTCAACTCTTTGCGGAAACCGGTGGACTCATCACCGCCACCGAAGCCGCGTTTGCCAGTGGCGCCAGCTTTACCGAACATGAAATGACTCTGGCCACAACAGCCCATACCTACCATGTCAGCCTAACCGTCAGCCCCGTGTTCGAGGGTAGCCAACAATTACTGCTTGAATTTCATCAAATTGACAAACACCTCAAAATTGCGCGTGAAGAGCGCATGCATTTACAGCAGCAATACAACCGCGAACTACTGCGTAATTTAGCGCATGAAATCAAAAACCCTCTCGGTGGTATCCGCGGCGCGGCGCAACTGTTAGAGCACGAGTTACCCAAACCAGGTTTACGCGAATACACCCAAGTCATCATCAAAGAAGCGGATCGGCTGCAATCGCTTATGGATCGATTGCTGGCACCGAATCGCATGACCAAACTGGCGCCGGTCAATTTACACGAAGTGTTGGAGCGCGTACGCCGCCTAATTCTAGCGGAACATCCGGAAGGAATAAATTTACGCCGTGACTACGACACCAGCTTGCCGGAGCTCATGGCGGATCACGAACAACTGATTCAAATCGTGCTCAATATCGTGCGTAATGCCGTACAGGCCATGCAGGGGCAAGGTGAAATTTCCTTGCGTACCCGCGTTGCGCGGCAAGTTACCTTAGCCAAAAAAAATCACCGCCTCGCCTTCGAACTTAAAATTATCGATAACGGCCCGGGAATTCCGGAGGACATACGCGAGCAAATTTTTTATCCGTTAATCACCAGCAAAGAAGAGGGTACCGGGCTTGGCCTCACCATCGCCCAAACCTATGTGGTACACCACGGCGGCAGTATCGATTGCGAAAGCCAGGTAGGGCGTACCGTCTTTACGGTACTGCTCCCCTATAACCATTTAGCGCCTCACTAAGAAAACATTATGACCAACACACAAGCAGTTTGGATTATCGACGACGACCGTTCCATTCGTTGGGTATTTGAAAAAGCGTTGGCACGTGAGAACTTGGAATTTAAATCCTTCATCTCCGCGAAAGAAGCGCTCGCTGAATTGGAACATAGCGCACCGCAAGTCGTGGTCAGTGATATTCGCATGCCGGGTGGCTCCGGGCTCGATTTACTACAAAACATGAAACAGCGTTTCCCGACCATTCCCGTCATCATCATGACCGCGTATTCCGATTTAGACTCCGCTGTCGCGGCTTTTCAGGGCGGTGCTTTTGAGTATCTGGCAAAACCCTTTGATGTGGATCACGCTGTGGAACTTATCCGTCGCGCCTTGGATGAAAGTCGACGCGGGCAAGAGGCGAACGAAACCGTAGAAGACGCACAAGAAATTCTTGGCCAAGCGCCATCGATGCAAGAAGTATTTCGCGCCATCGGACGCTTGGCCCAATCGCATGCCACCGTGCTGATCAACGGCGAATCTGGTACCGGCAAAGAACTAGTGGCACACGCACTGCATCGCCACAGCCCGCGCCGCGATAAACCCTTTATCGCCATCAATACCGCTGCCATTCCTAAAGATTTGCTGGAATCGGAATTATTCGGCCACGAGCGTGGCGCATTTACCGGCGCGCAAGCCATGCGCCGGGGACGCTTTGAACAAGCCGACGGCGGTACTTTGTTTCTGGATGAAATCGGCGACATGCCGCCGGATTTGCAAACGCGCTTACTGCGTGTGTTATCCGACGGCCAATTCTATCGCGTCGGCGGCCATCAGCCCATCAAAGCCAATGTGCGCGTGATCGCGGCAACGCACCAAAATTTGGAGGATCGTGTTAAACAAGGTCTGTTTCGCGAAGACTTATTTCATCGCCTGAATGTGATTCGCCTGCGTCTGCCCTCCTTGCGCGAACGGCGCGAAGACATCCCGCTCCTCACCAAACACTTTCTCGTCAAGAGCGCACAAGAGCTTGGTGTCGAGGGTAAAAAATTATCCGAAACCGCGCTGAAATATTTACAGTCGCTGGAATGGACGGGCAACGTGCGCCAACTGGAAAATGTCTGCCACTGGCTAACCGTCATGGCACCGGGACAAAATGTCGATGTCGCCGATTTACCGCCGGAGTTAAAAAGCGATCCTTCTACGCACTTGAGTGAAGATTGGCTCAGCGCCTTGGGCAAAGAACTCGATACCCGCCTCAATCACGGTGATCGCTCCATCATGGATACCTTGGTCGCTGACTTTGAAAAAACCTGCATCGTCAAAGCGCTAGCACACACGGGAGGACGCCGCATTGAAGCGGCCAATTTACTCGGCCTAGGCCGCAACACCCTCACGCGTAAAATTCAAGAACTGGGGATTGACAGCAAGCACGAAGAAAAAGAAAGCCGTTAAAGCATGAGCAATTTTAAGGCGTAAAAAAAGCCTCTTCATCCAGATTCGGTGCCTTAATTTCCGGCACACGCATGCGGCGTAACTCCGTTAAATTGAAATGTATGAACGCTAAGCCGATATAAATCGGCGTAAAAAAATTCATCACCGGAATGTAATGCACAAAGCCCAGCAAGGCACCCATCCCGAACTGCTGCCCTTGCGACTGCTCTTTGATACTTTCAAATTCTTTGCGATCCGCGTGATCCGCCAGCGCGTCGTAGATAAACAAACGCTGGTTGAGGTAGGCCGAAAGCAATGTCGGCACGATAAACACGCCAAACGGAATCAACCACAGCGGCAGCGTCAGCAGCCACAGAAATAAAAATACTCCCACCGCAACAAGCGCGCTCCACACACTACCCAACACGCTGCCGAAATATTTTTTTTCCAGATCGGGATAATCGCGCTCTGCAACAAAATTCAACAGAATCGGCATAATAAAAATCGCCGTAAACAGCAATGAGCTTACATAAATCGCTGGCAGCAGCATTGAAAACAGCAGCAGCGTTACCAACCAATGCGCAGCCCAGGCGAAGCCCCAATTCACCAAACGGTCTTCGATGCCATAGCCCTGCGATAGGCGCGTCAGATCACCCGCCCAGGCATCCCAAAACCACCAAAACAAGCCGCCCCAGAACACTAAAACCAGCAACATCGGCCACAACGTCAGCACCAACATCTTCGGATGAATTAAGCTTTTGAAAGCACGTCCGAGCGCATCGAAAATAGCTTGCATGCATTACTCCAAAATTCTACTGTTACGTATATATTTCTCAGCCATCATAACATTGCCTGCGCCTACCTCGTTAAATGGGCGACACCTTCCTCAGCAAACATCCGGCAAACACACTTTCCCCGACAGCGCGAACAAGTCCACCGGTATCTCGTTCATCAAAACACGAAGCATTGAGCCGATAGCCACGTGAACGCATCTTCGAAATGGAGGGCTACATCAAACACAAAGTCGCCAACGGCTTCTACGGCAATACCACTGAGGTTATCCGCGACGCAATCTGCCAGGCAGGCTGAGAAAAATCGCATGAGCTTCTGGTAGGCCACGATTGCAAAGGAAACGCACAGATTGATCGTGGCGAGAGTAAAAAAGCTGTCAAGTACCCTGCGGTATTTTTTTGGGTTGATCTTTGGTGCAACGCAATGTACATTCTTTAGTACTCGTCGAGTCAAGCGTAACCCAGGCCCCTTAAAAACCGGCCTTAAAATCGTCGGCATCGTTTAAGCAGGAAGTACGCGATGCCGATGAAGACGAAGGAAGAAACCATGAGCTTTGGAGCGCGCCTAGCGGCGTTACGCAAGGCAGCCGGATTCACGCAGCAGGAGCTGGCCAACGAGGTCGGCACCTCGCGCCGGATGATTGCCTACTACGAAGGGCAAACGGCGCATCCGCCCACAACCTTGCTGCCAGCGATTGCCACGGCATTACGTATTACCACGGATGAGCTATTGGGGCAGGCACCAGTGAAACGCATCGCCAAGTCGAGGGATACGCGGCTGGAACGGCGCTTGCAGCAGATCGAGCGCGGGCAGTTGAAGCGCAAAGTGCAAAATAAGCAGGCGGCTTAAACAGCATGCCAAATGTTATGCGGCGTGGACCGTACCGCTTGTATTTTTACAGCCACGAGCCGAACGAGCCGCCGCACATTCATGTGGATCGGGATAACCGGTCGGCGAAGTTTTGGTTGCAACCGGTGGCGTTGGCGGAATGTTGGGTTCAACGCGCAGGAACTGAACGAGATTCAGCGCATCGTACGAGAGGAACAATCAACTTTATGGGAGGCGTGGCATGGGTATTTTGGCACTCAGCGCGGATGAGCGCGTGAAGGATGTACGCGTCACGGAAGAAACGCTGTCCGTGGATTTGATCGACGGACGCACGATCACGGTGCCGCTGGCGTGGTATCCGCGCCTCTCTACCGCGACCGCCGAACAGCGCGCGCATTGGCAGGTGTGCGGCGGCGGTTATGGTATTCATTGGCCGGATGTCGATGAGGATTTAAGCACCGAAGGGCTGCTTCGTGGTGCGCCGGCACCACAGCTGCAGTTGGCGTAACGCTCAGCCGCCAGCGGCTAAAACAGCAACGCCCGCGATAGCGAGCGTTGGGTGAGATTTTTTTATTCCTCTAAGCAATAACACAATGACCAAAGCACGACCCCGTTACGCAAAGTGGGTAGGTGGGGTGGTTGGACGCTTACAACACGCCGCCGCGAATCGGTAAACGAACAAAGGACCGCGTCAGCGGCCCTTCTCTTTAGCAGCAACCCGCCAGCAGCGGGTTGGGGAAAGTTTTTTATCGGCTGATTAATTCGACTCTGACCCCGTCAGATGCCGTCAGATGTCCCGCTTGCGGGAGAGGGTAAACTCACATCACTTAACCTCTGCCCCCACATGCCGCATCACCTCACCAATCGAATGCGCCTCAGGCGCATACACCTGCATACCCCAGCCCATCGCAACCAACAACAAACACGTCATCAAAAACGGCCAAGCCGTGCGCTTGAGCGCCGTCTCCAGCCAGTGTTGCGATTCCAGGCCGCGCAAGCGGCGATACAAACTGGCCGCGAGCACGCCATCCACCAGCAGCTCGGCAAACAACACCGGCGCGCTATACACCACCCACACTGAGGACAACAGCAAGGCCGCCACAAACAAAATCACGATCAAAGGCAGCGCCAACTCATCCGCGCCACTCGCTGCATCGCCCACCGCGCCGAGCGCATCGCTCACGCCATCGTCCGCCATATCGACAGCAGCTGGCTGCAGCGACGGCGCATCGAAACTACCGCTCGCACCACCGCCACCACCCGAACCACCAGCGCCCTGAAAACTACCGCAATCATGCCCGCCGCCGCGCGGCGTAAACGCATCGCTCACATCGGAGACATCGCAATAGTCATCGCCCCGCGTGCGCAGCCACAACCACAGCAAACCCAAAAATGCTAAATACGCAAAACCAAACGCCAGCAGATAGCGCAGCCACATCTGCCACAGCCCCATCCCCAGCAGCGTATAAGACGCCAGAAAACCCACCGCCCCCGTCAGGCTCACCAACAACATCATCTGCAAACGCGGAAAGCCCTGCCGCTCTAGATTAGCGCGCATGCGCGCGACCAAGTGGTGACGCTGAATCAACGGCCGCATTAACCTTCCTCCAACGCTTGTTTAATCGCCGCCAACTCCACCCGCGCATCAGCAAAATCGGCATAGTCATGCGACGTCTGCGCATACCAATAGCGGCTATTACCGGCATCGCCCTCGATCTTGTGCAACACCGCGTGAATCCAGCAGGCGAAGGGATCGTCGTAATCCTTCACGATGTTATGCGCGCCCTGCCAGTCGCCGGCGAGGGCGGCGTTGACTGCGTCTTGGTGGAATTGGCTCATGGCCAGCACGATAGACCAAACCCGCGCTTGGGGACAAGCAAAGCCAGCGCTCAACCTCATTCGCGGCCTGTGGTACGATTCACCGGATAATCAAAAAAACCAAGGGTATTGCGATGGAAGGGGATAACAACGTGGAGTACTCCATGCTCAAGGGCCGCGATCTCTTTCCCGACCTACGCGCCAATGGTGGTGGTCGTTTTTGTCGCGCAGCACGAATCCAATGACATCTTTCCATTGCTAATCATGCCTAATTCAAAAGACACCTACAGTCGCCCCTCTGATACCCCGCGTTTCGTTGTCCGGGAGGACACCATCGAATACGGCTTCATCGGCAAACTCCAAAGCCTCAAGTACGAATATCGCGAAGACATCCGCGACCGCGCCGCGTTAGAGAAAAACTTCCGCGA
>JAYVZN010000112.1:0-3046 GCA_043783305.1 Betaproteobacteria bacterium | reverse complement strand
CCGTATGACGCGCAATTAGCTCGGCCTCAACATGCGGCGTTTTAACGACTGCAGCACCTGCCATGGCGTCGGCCTGTGTGCCGATGAAAATAAATATTGTGGCCAGCAAGATTGAGAAAAAATGCGTTATGAGTTTAGGCATGGAACATTCAATAGTTGCGTAAAAAATGCCGCACATGACCTTCGCTACGGCTGGCGGAGAATAAAAAATGCGGGCGTGCGCATTCCGAAGATGATTTTAAATACGAAAGGGCTTGCCGTACAGATGTGAACGGAATGCAGATATTGACCCATGGACAACCGGTGAGAGAGTATGCGCTCAAGAAGGGTGGTGCCCACAGTCTGGATTGAACAGACGACCTACCGCTTACAAAGCGGTTGAAAGGCGATTTTCTATACGCACGATTCCAAAATTTATCGAGAAAAATTGGTTTTAATTCCAATAGTTACCTACGGAATTTCAAAATTTATTGTAACTCAATGTGTTGCGCGTTTTGCCCATTTAATGGCCAGCAAATGGCCACGCATGAAAATTGAAGGTGCCGAGTTAAAGCGAAAAACCGGCAAAATTTGGAAACTGGTAAGACTCAAATGCTCAATAATTTCACCGCGTATTTTCCCGTCATGCCATAGCTTGTTGGCGCCAATGCGCGTTTGACCTGAGCTACCGATTTTGACTGACCCACCGCAAATTGGCGAAACCCCTGAATAGGCAACGGTTCGCGAGGGCTTCTGCTGGGTCAATAAAATGTCGGCAAGTGGGTCAATTTGGTTTCGGCGGCAACAGCACTAGCCATAAATCCAGTACCGGAAAGCCTTAGGCAGATTCGAGGATCCGGAATCGCGAGTTAAAAAAGCCATGAAAGTTGATCAAGTACCAGCCGCCAATCCAACCGACTTGGGGTAACTCGCTTGTCAACTATTTGCTTTACATCTACGAAAGAGAAACAATTTTGATGTCAAAAATTGCAACACACACTAACTATTGACTAGAAATTTGGTGTTCATGGCCGGACGGTGAATTGCGTTGGGCAAGCAATGGTAATCGTATTTGCATGCGCCTTGGCCAGCGTGTCCACCCAGTCAAAGGGTATATTGCCGACGTGCGTTCGTTTCCTCGATGGGGCAAAGGTTTAGTCTTGGCCAACTTTGGTTGTCGCGTTTCTAGAAAATCAAGCCGAAACCAAAGTGTGAGCGGCGATTCTGCAAAAGAACGCAGTTACTGGCTTCGGGTATAGAGCGCTGAGATATCCGAGCCCAGTCTATTTTGTAGCGATGGATTGGTCGGTGCGTTGAATTGCAGTGAAATTTGAGCCCAGTTGAGCAGTAAATTTTATAAAAAATAGCCTCACATCAAACCACAATTCCATTTTATTTTACGCTGCGAGACGGAGTGGCGAGTTGGGTTAGCATTCTCAGCTGTCAACGCTTCTTCCTAGCCAAATTGAGTGCACTACGCATGCTGATACCTCTGATAAGCTGGTCGATGCTGGACTGGCTGGAGGGAACAACCCGACCGCAGAAGCCTGGAAACGGAAGCCATCCCCACTCAGAAACACGGTCACCGATTCGGAAAATTGCGCTGATCTGAGCACTAATCCCGCCTCAACCCGGACCGCCGTTAGCTCAAATCCACTGTCCGGCGCGGCCTTCTCAAACCGAGTTTTTTGGAGCGGTGTCGCTAACTGTCCTCCATCCTAGGCAGGCTTGTTGCCAGTCGCCGCCGAAAAGCCAGGTCGTTTTCGTCGTTAGCTTTGCGCTCCAGCAGTAGCACGTCTTTCTGTTGCATCGATTCTGGCGGTGCCGATGTCGTCGTCACAATTTACTGAAACGGAACGCCGCCACTATTGGACAGCTGGCTTTCTGCCTCTCCCGCAAGCAGCAAATATTCACTGTAAAGCCGGCCGCTCATATCGGCTTCGAGCGGGCAGTCGTGTACTACAAACCCCGGATGATGACTGGACTTTGATGTCGCGGCATCCAACAAGCAAACCATATCGTCTATAAGCATCTCAAGGACCTGGTAAGCCTCACCCTCCCGAGCAAGCTGAAAGGGTCTCATTTCACTATCCGATATGAAGCGGCCATGCTCGCCTTCGCCTAGTATCCTGGCAGCCACTAACGCCGTCGGCGCTTTGATTTGTTCCCGTCGCTCGTCACGCTCTATTCCGCGCTTTACAACGGTGACTTTGTGTTCATTTCGGTCGCGAGTCAATAACTTTTTCCTCGCTTGGGCTCGTTGCAGGGGATGCACAAGCGCATCGGTTAGCCAAAGCGCCCGCACTTTAGCCGATTTTAGCGAATCTTGCGGCTGATCGTCTGCACCATTACCAACGATATAAATGACCTACGCAACAGCGCAGCTTCCGCTCTGCATACCCCAATTCAAATTAATCCAATGTCTTTTGGCTGGGCACCGACGAAGATTTTTGTTAGCTGCGTATTGCTTAATCCGTACATACGCTGAAACAAGCCACCGAATACCGCGCGATATTCGTTTAGCACCGGATAATCACGATTCTGGAACAAAGATTTCTGTTCGACGGCGACATTTTCGCCAGCAATTTGCCCACCCTTAATCGATCCGCCCAGCACCCAATAGACGCTGCCATGCCCATGATCCGTACCACGGTTACCGTTCTCACGAAAAGTGCGGCCGAATTCGCTGACCACCACGACCACCGTGTTGCGCCATTCGTTACCCATTTCGTTGGCAAATGCGGCAAGTCCGCGACCAAGCTCATCAAAACGGCCAGCCAGATACCCAGTAGCGTTACCTTGGGCAACGTGGGTATCCCAACCGCCGACATCGACAAATCCAATGTTGTGCTTGTCCTTCATCAGCTTGGCGATGCGGCGCGCTTCCAGCTCAAAACCTTTTGCTGAAATCGCATTGCGGCTCGCCCCGTCCATTTCAGCCGTCAATTCACGCATCACTTCATCACGAATAGTAAAACCCTCGCCAACGCGCTGCTCAAGCGGCGTTCCCCGGTACATCGCCGCAATCATTGCCGTTTGCCTGGCATCTAGCGCGGGTTTTGAAACA
>JAYVZN010000111.1:0-18412 GCA_043783305.1 Betaproteobacteria bacterium | reverse complement strand
CGTTGAGCGCGCTGCCCAGGGTGCCGGCGGTGGCCCCAAAGCGCACGGCGCTGACGGTTTTGGTGTCGCCCGCGTCCACGTCGGTGTCGTTGCCAAGGACGTTGCCCGTGGGGTTGACACCGGCGCTGCTGTTGTTGATACCGCCCGCTTCGGTCGCATCGGCCACGTCCGCCACCGCCACCGGGGCATCGTTCGCGCCGTGGAGGGTGATGCTTAAGGTGCTGTTTGCGGTGCCACCGTTGCCGTCGCTCGCGCTGTAGTCGAAGTTGTCGCTGACCACTTGCCCGGCTTTGAGGCTTTGCACGTTGGCCGCGCTGTTGTTCAGGCTGTAGCTGTAGCCGCCGTTGCTGCTCAGCGTGAGGCTGCCGTAGATGCCAGCAAGGCTTGCGCCGACGTTGCCCGCGCTGCCGTTCACGGCGCTGACGCTTAAGCTGTCGCCGTCGATGTCGCTGTCGTTGCTAAGGACGTTGCCGCTGGTGCTGGGGGTTACGTCTTCTTGTACGGCGGCCACGTCCGCCACCGCCACCGGGGCATCGTTCGCGCCGGAAGTGGAACCCCCGACAGCACTCGTTGGCGCAACGAGTAAAATTGCTGGTTGTAGGGTACTAACTTCGTTTCCCGTATCGATGTTTTGAGCTTGCGTCGCTGGTAAGACCGACAGATCTCCCTCTTCCGCAATGCGCATCAACCGTACGAATGAGCTGCCTGTATTGTTGGTTGCACCGCCATTTAAACCCGCTCCCGGGTCATCCAGCTCGGCATTAAGGTCGCCACCCCGATCAAGAATGCTGATCACACGATCTATATCGGAAGCCGCCAGTGCGGCTTCCGAAATTTCAGGCCGTGTAGCCAGCGCAACTTCTGTACCGAAGTGGTACGTCTCATTGGGCAGTACCAGCAAGGTATGTCCATCGGTGAAGGCTAGCTGAACTTGCGCGTCAAGCAGCGTAACGATGGTGTCGTCCTGGAGTAGGCTGTCACCCTCGTGCAAGGGCCGCATTTCACCGGCGGCATTGCGTGCAAAAGCTTGACCTTCAACGGCTATAACGGTTGCTATGGCTTGCCTGACTGTGACTTGTGTGTCCATCATTTTTACCTGGTTATCGTCGGTTCAACTCGGTAGAAACCAAATTTTGCTATACGTCATATCGGCACTGTCCACGCGCCGCGTATTGGACTAAAGTACAATTAAACGAAAATTTAGCGCTTGCTCGGCGTTGATGGCTCGACACCATTGACGACCAAGGAAAGCTGCAACCGATCACGCACGTCTAATTTCTCGAAAACAACTGAAAGATGTGCTTTTACGGTTCGCTCTGTAATGCCCAGCGCCTGCGCTATTTCTTTGTTGGTTGACCCGCGGGCGACGGCTTGCGCCACTTGCGCCTCACGCGGGCTCAAATGGATCAAAATGTTGGCTGTATCCGCCAAGTCTGCCCGTGCACTTATTGCGCCGAATAATCGTTTGATCAAATCTTGGCCGATCCACAATCCGCCTTGTTCCACCACAAGTGCTACTTGATGCAGCAATTCCGGCACGGCCAAGGCATTGCAATACCCTGCGGCACCGGCAGAAAAAGCACTCAAGCCCTCAATCTCGTTGGGCGTATTGCTGAGAATCACGACAGGGCAACTTGGCGCCATGTTTTTTACGCCTCCAATTTGCTGAGCCAAATCCGTGGCTCCCGGTAGCACGTGTAGCCAAACCACGGCGCTATTGCGTGCTAATCTTGCAAATATCGTGCCGGAGTTGTAATTGCAATGTATATCGGCGTGAACAAATGCCTCGCGCCAACGGGGGAGCGCTTCGGCGCGATAGCTGAGGAAAATCTGCTTCACGGTACTAGCGCTCAGTTAAGGCATGCGATTTTGCCCGTAATATTGGTTTTAAAAGATAGGACAGCACGCTCTTTTTACCAGTCAGCACATCCACTTCTGCGACCATGCCGGGAATAATGGGTAAGTTTTTCCCCAAACTGGATTTCAGTGTGCGCACGCGAACCAAGTAATACGAAGTTTTGCCATCTTCGTCGAGAATCGTATCCGCACCGATATGCTCGACCACGGCATCCAAGCCGCCATAAATTGCATAGTCATAGGCCGTGAAACGCACGAGGGCTTTCTGTCCGGGGCGCAAAAAAGCGATATCCTTGGGTGCAATGCGTGCTTCCAACAACAACGCATCGTCCGCAGGCACAATTTCCGCGATTTCTTTACCGGGCTGCAACACGCCGCCCACGGTATTGACGAGTAAGCGTTTGATGGTGCCTTTGACCGGCGATTTTACTTCCGCCCGCGTTACGCGATCGCTGAGCGCTGTACTGCCCTCGGATAAACCATTTAGCTTGGCCAACGTCTCGGCCATTTCATTCCGGGCGACGTTACGAAAGGTGATCTCTGTTTCTTGCACTTTCCGCGAAGCCTCGGATATAGCCGATTGCACGCGAACGATTTGTGCTGCCGCCTGATCGCGCTCGCCACGAAACCGCCCGACTTCGCGTTCCAGCCGCAACAGATCAACTTCGGACACCGCTCCCGAAGCCAATAAAGGCTTATTCAAAGCCAGTTCTTTGGAGGTTAGTTCATAGCCTTGAGCCGCTTGATCGCGACGTGAGCGGATTTCTACTAATTCTTGCTGACGTTGCGCCAATTGTTGGCGCACGATACCAATTTGCGCATCCAGTTCATTGCGCTTGGCTTGATACAAACTACGTTCTTGTTCGAGCAACGCCGGATCTTCTTTCACGGCCTCCGGCGGCGCTTCAAAACTACTGCCCTCAGCCAAGGCTTTGAGTCTGGCGGCTTTGGTGAGTAACGCTAAATACTGCACGCGATTTTCGCGCACGGAAGAGACAAAACGTGTCGCGTCGATGCGAAATAACAATTGCCCTATTTCGACCTCCTGTCCTTCGCGCACCAAAATTTCTGCCACAATGCCGCCGTCCACCGCTTGGATCAGTTGCACTTGACGCGATGGAGTCACCTTACCGCTGCCACGCGTAACTTCGTCCACCTGCGCGATGCTCGCCCAAATGATGAACAGCACCAACAACACACCTAGCCAACGTAATAAAAATCGCGCCCGTAGCGGCTCTTGTTTTAAGCGCGCCCAATCGGCATCCTGCACCCAATCAACTTCGGCATCGGGGCGCAGGGGTGGAATCCAATAAGCCAATAAACGATCCAGCCCGCGTTTGCCATAGCGGCTCAAGCCCGGCGCCAGTACCGGATGCTGGTGAAACTCCCGTTTCTCGTCCCGGCTCATTTGGCTTTCTCAATGCGCCCTTGACGCAGCGCTTCAATCACTTGCGCTTTGGCACCGTCGGCGACCACTTTCCCTTTGTCCATCACGATGATGCGTTCAACGATGTCAAACAAAGAAGTGCGGTGCGTAATCGCCAGCATCGTTTTGTGTGCGGCGAAGGTGCGTAATTTAATTTTGATATTTTCTTCGCTGGAGAAATCCATCGAACCGGTCGGTTCGTCGAATAATAATATCGGTGGATCGTTCACCACCGCTCGGGCAATCGCCACACCCTGGCGCTGGCCGCCGGAGAGCGATTCGCCGCGCTCTCCGACCAGCATGTCAAAGCCCCGTGGATGGGCATCGACAAACTCTTGAATGCCACTGATTTCCGCCGCAGCGAGCAACGCGGTATCGTCCACATACGGTGCCGCCATTGCGATATTTTCACGTAAACTGCCATAAAACAAAGTTAGATCTTGCGGTACATATCCAATATTACGACGCAATTCTGCGGGATCGAGTTGACGGTTATCCACGCCGTCAATCAAAATCGAACCGGAACTAGGCCGATACAGACCCAGAATCAATTTTTGCAAAGTCGTTTTACCGGAACCGATCCGGCCCAAAATCGCAACATGTTCGCCGGGTTGAATATGGAATGAAACATTCTTGAGCGTTAGATCCTCCCCGCCGGGATAAGAGAAGCACACATCTTTAAATTCAATCTCGCCGCTAAAATGCGAACGACTGACGAAGTTCGCTTCCACTGGACGCTCCACTTCTTGCTTCATAATCTTATCCAATGAAGTCATGGCCGTAATGGCATTGTGGTAGTTGGTCATCAGGCTGGCCACTTGGGCGAATGGCCCCAAAGCGCGGGACAGTAACATGGAGCATGCGATTAAGCCGCCTAAGGTGAGTTCACCCATGCCGATCCGGTAGGCACCCAGTACGATCAAAGAAATTGTTACGATTTGCTGCGTCCAAAGCGTGCTATTCACCGTGGAAGCGGCGAGCAAACGTAATTGTGTAGACACGCGGGATAGATGCGCTGCGCTGCGTTCCCACTTACGCTGCATCGCGCCCTCCCCACCCAGTGCTTTTAAGGTCTCCAAACCCACCAAGGCCTCGACCAAACTAGCATTGCGCATCGCACCGGCACGATAGGTCGTCTCCGCCAATTCATGCATCTTGCTCTGCACCACCAACGCATACACCACCACCAATGTCATGCCCACCAAACCCGGAAATAACATGGGCCAGTCGATCCAAGCTATCACGATTAAAAACAGCAGCGCGAACGGTAAATCGATAATTGCGGTGACTGTCGCCGATGCGATAAAATCGCGAATCGTTTCAAACGAACGTAAATTAGCGGCGAAGGAACCCGCCGAGGCCGGGCGAAACTCAAGACGTGTTCCGAGTACCTGCTCCATGATGCGGGAGGAAAGATCCATGTCCACGCGACTGCTGGCCAAATCAATAAAATAACCGCGCACTGTGCGCAGCAGCAAATCCGCCACCAGCACTAAGCCCATGCCTATTGCCAGCATCCACAGCGTTTCCATCGCCCGATTCGGCACGACACGGTCGTACACATTCATGGTGAACAAGGGCAACGCAATCGCAAAGATATTGATCAACCCGGCCGCGAGCAAAACATCCCGGTATACCGGCAAATTGGCCGCCATTGCCCCCCAAAACCAGTGGCGATTTTTGACTTGCCCCACTTCGGGTGCACGGCGGTCAAACCGGAAACGCGGTCGGATAAGAATCGCCACCCCGGTATAGCGCTGCGCCAAAGCATCCAGCGACATTTCCACCACGGCTTCACCCAATTCCGGCATGACGACCGTAACTTTGTCGCGCGCCGTATTCCAAGCCGTCAGCAAACAGGCTTGACGCTCGTGCAATAGCAACACCAGCGGCAGAAAAGAATCGTCAAATTGATCTAGCGGACGATTCACAATTTTACTGGTCAGACCGGCTCGGCTGGCCGCACGCGCAAATACGGATGGTGTTAGAACATGGTTTTCCAACGGTAGACCGGCCACAAGCGCATCTTGTGTGCAAGGCCGCTCGTAATGGCGGGCCACTACCAACAGGCATTCCAGTAAGGGGTCAAAATTTCGGCGCAGGGACGGGGCGATGTTCCATTCGTCCGATGGTACCGCCACAGGTTGATTTTCTTCTGGTGTCATTCCGTTTCGTGGCTTAATGGTCTTATGTTTCAAGCTTAAATTTAGAAATGGGTCTATATGTAACGGCCCTAACCTATAAAACTTGACGATTCAACGGCCTTAATTGGCGCAAAACGGGAGACTAGATTAATACCACCACCGCAATAGCGCACGTTTCTAGCCATTTTACACAGGACTGACACATTCTGTATTCAGATACAGGGGGCAG
The DNA here is from genome assembly GCA_043783305.1 of Betaproteobacteria bacterium. Lineage (GTDB taxonomy): Bacteria > Pseudomonadota > Gammaproteobacteria > Burkholderiales > Thiobacteraceae > RBG-16-58-11. Next base: position 12,756 of record JAYVZN010000111.1, on the reverse strand, counting down.
GGCGAAGGATTTAAGGATTAACGGCAAAATAAAATATATTTTATGCTTAATACTTAAAAATTAAGGCACTGAACTCAAGTCATTTCCGCCAACTCTGCTCGACCTCGGATTGCATTTTTTCAGCCGTCGCCGCGGCTTGTTGGAGCCGCGCCCGGGCCTGCGTTAATTTTTTTTGCGCTTCAGAAACGTGTTCTTGCGCGGTCTGCAAACGCTTCTCAGCGGCTTGTTGCGCCTGCTGCGCTTCCAGTAGCTCGGACTCGGCGTGCTGTACCTGGTCGGATGCTTTTTCTTTTTGTTGACGCGCAAAATCCGCCTTGATTTGGGCATGACGATACGCCGGCAGTTGCAGTGAGCGCTCTTCTACCGGTGCCTGCGCAAAAATGTTTCGGCTGAAAAAACACAGCAAAAGGACGAGTAGACCATGCTGCATAAAAACCTCACTGTTTAGTCTTAAAAACAAGCAACCGCATGCGCTAGAGGTTCGGCACACGAATCAACGCACTATTAGCAACCTGACCATCCATCGCTATGATTCGCTGCCGACGTACACCTTCCTATAAACGATTCAACATACTTTGTGCATCACTGACTTCGAACTTGCCTGGGGCCTCTACATCCAATGACTTCACCACGCCGTCCTCTACCAACATCGAAAAACGCTGGCAACGCACGCCCAACCCTTTCTCGATTAAATCCAATTCTAAACCCAAACTTTTGCTCCAAAGAGCGCTGCCGTCACCCAACATGCTCACCTTGTCACCCACTTTTTGGTCTTTGCCCCATGCGCCCATCACAAAGGCATCATTCACGGACAAACACACGATTTGGTCAATCCCCTTGGCTTTAATTTTCTCGGCGTGCGCCACATAACCCGGCACATGCAATGCGGAACACGTTGGGGTAAATGCACCGGGTAAACCAAAAAACACAATGCGTTTTCCTTGTGTTAAATCGGCTACCGAAAGGGGCTTAGGCCCGTCTTCGCCCATTTCGTACAGCGTTCCGTTTGGCAACTTGTCACCTACTTTGATCGTCATGTCTTTCTCCTTTTGCAAATGATGAAGTTTAGCAGACGCACCGTGCTGCCGCACATAAAGCCCCGGCGCTAAGTGCGGTTTTTGCACTCATTGGGCCAATCAAATAAATTTAATCGCCCTACATTTTGTCGAGCCTTTTATATTTGCTATGGCATCCTCCAAAATTCTAGGATAATAAAGCACCGTTTCCATTGTGCTCTGAAGGTTACAGCGCAATTTCACTTTACGCATCGTGTAAACCATCCCTTATGGAACTCAGCTCCGAAGACTCTTTTTGCCTTAACGTTATGCTCGCTGCAGGTGTACAAGCCATTCGTATCGACACCTCCAGCATGACCATTTACGGCCTGACCGAAAAAGGCGAAGCCGCTGTTCAATTGCACCCGACTTGCCGTCACGCGCAATATCTAAAATTGGTGCGGCAATCGCTAGCCGAACACGCCTTAGATTCGCCTGAGGGTTATCCCGTGTACTTGCGGCGCTGGACGCGCATGGGGCAATTGCGCGATGACAATTTAGCGCGTCTGCTGCTGACCGGTGAAGAAGAAGCCGTAGTGGCCGTAGTACATGCACCGGGACTTACCGACGAAATTGCGCGCCGCGCTTGGTGGGCCATGCCCACCTTAGAGAACGCACGGCGCATGCTGGAAAAAGAAACCGTCGCACGCGGTGCTATGGGCCAGGTGCTGGCGGATTTTCTAGTCGAACATCTGCCGTTCGAAGAAAATCCGGCGGCCATCATGGATACGGTGCGCTGGTTGCTGCATTTCGACTTGGTCAATGAATCCGCGCGAACCACTCTATGGAATCGTGGCCGCGAACATGGTGCCTATTACATCGGCTTTTTGGAAATACACCCAGATTGTTTACCCCGGCAAGTTGCAGCGCGAGCCGATTACGCACGAATCAGCGCGCGCTTAGCGCCACTGACCGCCGTCCGCAATCCCTTTGCGCATCAACTGCTGCGCTTATTATCCGCGTCGGGCCAAGGTTTTCTTTCCGGTTGCGAAGATGCCATGCAACGCCCCGGTACGCATGAGGTGGTCAACCCCTTGCTGAATACGATCGGTCACCACGGTGCGACACTGAGTGAATTTCTAACGCCCACATCCACAGTGGATACGTGGCAGTCGGAAGGCGCGCAACTCGCCACCGGCCAATCAGAACCGCCGGTACTATTAATCGAACTATTGACGGCTATACCGGAACACCGCGACGATATCGGTGCCATGCTCATGCTGGCACGCACGAATTCGAATTTAGCCGACGCTATTTTAAGTCGAACCACGGCAGTGAATGCGTTGCTATGCACTAAACTGCAACCTCTGTTTGAGCCATTAACGCAACAGCTACGTCTATTGCGTAAAGCAAAAAAAACGCCTTAGTCCTGCGGTATTCATCATCGGTTATCCTATTCCGGTTCGCGGAAACGATCCGGCGTTCGTTTAACCCACTCGTTTTCATTCAACGCCACTTCATATTTTGCCCAGCGCGCAAATTCTTCGCGCTGCAAAGTAGCGCTTTTGCGGCGCCCGGCACCCGCTACAATTTTAAAAGTTACGCGGCCGTCGGCATGCTCACACGTGATTTGGTACACGGCCCACTTATTGCCGTAAATTCCATTGCTATAGCAACCACCGTATTTCAGATCGGTTTCATCCATACACGCTCCCAGCCGCCCCGATCATGCCGGATTAAGAGCAGCACCGGCATAATGCCGTGAGAATTGAGCAGCGTGTTAGCTTGCCGACCCAAACAGCGCATTGAATCGTGTTTGCATCTCATCGAATGAAACATCTTCTTTATGCGTCATGATGCTCCACTTGTGGCCGAACGGATCGGTCAGACTGCCTGTTCTATCGCCGTAGAACTGATCCTTCACCACCATCTCACCTGTAACCTTCGCACCGGCGGCTATCGCATTTGCAAACACCGCATCCACATCTTCAACGTATAAACATAAACAGACGGGAGAGCCTTCCAGCGTCATCGGGCTTTTGTTACCCCATTGCTCCGACTCTTCGGCAAGCATAATTTTTGAATCGCCGATTTGAATTTCAGCGTGTCCAATAGCTCCGCCGGGCATGGTAATACGACCAATTTCTTTAGCCCCAAACGCCTTTTTATAAAATTCAATCGCCTCTACCGCGCCTTTAATATTAATGTAAGGGGTTAAGGTGTGGTAGCCAACAGGTATGGGTTTAACGACCATATTTTTTCTCCTTTTTCGGTAACATTACCCTGCCATTATGCCTGTGCAGCGCATTTTAAGCGGTCGATTTTGTTGCATGAGGCAACTCATTTTTTAAGGTTGCGTTTTTCTACCGCTTAAACGATCAAGCAGAGCCATCGGCCAAAGCGCCTTGTTGGACACCGCGATACACTATCGAAGCCAAGTAAGACGCAACAATCAGCTCAAAGCATGCCAACACCAAAGTTTTTTGTTATTGGTTAGGCGCATTCACCGTGCCAGTACCTCGATAGGCGCATCAACAGACAGAGTTTCGTTATTGATTTTGTCAGTAACTGTTACCCGAACGATCAGCCCTGAAGGCTCGCCGGAAGCAACAAAGTCGATAATAGTGTCAGAAAGCGCTAGCACCCCAGACGGGGGAGGTTAGTGGTTTGAACACATTGGTATCTCTGTCCCCTGAGCCAAGATGGAGCCACTTTTGATTACCTGCGTTTGTAATTGAATATTGCAGTACCCATTGGCATCTGCACCACCACCCCAATAGAGTATGACACCTGCAAATTTTGCATTTACATCAATTTTATGCAAAGTGGTCAACTTGGGTGTTTCAGGCTTTGACCACATCGCTACAAATGCATCCGCGCTAGGCACTAAAAATAGACGGACTCCAAATCGTTGAGTATCGGCAACAAATGATTGACCGTCTCCCAAAGCCGTACTTGCCGCTATCAAGAGCGCGAATGCCGCCAGTAATTTATTCATTGGTAATGACTTCGCCCTTATTTACACCTAACGAATGAAATGGATTCGCCCACCCCGCACGGCATCGAATGTGCCGGATTGAAGGCGGGGCATACGCATTATCACCATCGGGAAGATATCGCCAAGAACACTTTTGCCATGCGTAGCGTGGCTGAAAACAGCCAGGCGGCACTGGTCAAACCTAAGCTTGATTATCCTCCCGCGATACGGGCTCGGTCTACGTCCGCGCTTCGATACATGGACTCTGGAATTTGCCCTAACGTCGAAGCATGTAGTTGTGGTCCAAGTCCATAGAATTGCTGGAAACTCATAATGAGTGGCCGCCACTTATCCGGATCAATCCGGTTAGATTCCCCGCTCATCAATATCGATTCTTCCAGATGCACACGCTGAATGCGCACCTCAATACAAACAATATACCCACGTTGCGCCAAGTCGTCCTCAGCTACGCGATGTGTGGCTTCAACGATTGCTTCGAGTTGCACAGGACATTCCCGCACACGTGGTGCAGCGACTGTTTCCGATGCCACTGGTGTCAATCCTGCAACTCCAAACTTGTTAGGTTCAAACCTGTACCCCTTATGTACCTTTCCTTCGGGAACAGGGTTAGAACCGGTTGTGCGTGCGAGATGATTCACTGCGGCAACCTCCTCAACAGATGGCAGGTTGAGGACGCACTCACCCGTACGGATCATGTTCTGTGGAGTTTTTGAGCCCGCAGCCAAACCGAGCATGCAGCGCCACCCAAGCCAAAATACCGAGGACATTGGCGCAAGATTGTATGTCCCATCTTCGTTTAGGGTGCTGATTAGAACAACAGGTGTTCCAAAGTACAGAATCGGAGGTTCGCTATTTATATGCATTACCATTCCTCACATAGTTTAATTTTCGTACCGACAAAAATTTGTTCCAGTACGAGTAAAGTATAGGGATTCATGCACTCTTCTGCGACCCGGATCTTGCCATGTTTAAACCATAACGAGGGCGTATAAAAACTCGTGCGTGAGGCCCAACCCTCGTCAAAAGTACTGCGCCGTTTTTGACGCATCTGCTGAAAACGTTGCTGGGTCGATTCAGTTTAGTTTAAGCCGTAGAACATTTTTTGATGGTATCCAAGGTGCGAGTAGTTACGTTGCTGCCGAATGTCCTTTCAATCAGCGTCATGAATACGGGGCCACGTGGATTCGGAACGTAGGCGGTGAATATCTCGCGACCGTTTATGGTGAGAATACGTACCCCATCGACCTCGATGGGGAGTGCGAACTTCACGGTGTGCGGTTCGCGCAGAAAAGTAACGACTTTCTTCGCGTTCGCCGGCAGACAATAGACCGCGTAGGGGTCAAGTTCAAGCAGCTCACGCAGGACACTTGCCGGGCGCACGATGGTATAAAATGTGCGGCCAAGTTGCTTCGCCATCGTGGCCTCGGCTTTGCGTTCGAGCGCGGCTTCCGATACGGCACGCGCGTTGAACACCACATTGCCGCTCGACAGCACCGTCTTAACGTCGGTGAAGCCAGCGCCTTCGAAGCAGCACTTTATCTCGGCCATCTTTGCATTCATTGGGCTTACACCACGAAGGAACGCTACATAACGAGGCATAGTCTCTCCTTGGCTTGGTCATCGTTTTTATCCGAACACGCTATTTTGCTCAACGCGCCTTCGTCTGCATGAGCCATTGGTAAAAGTTGAATCTGCGCATGGTGTGCAACGGAGGCACATTTCTGAAGGTACCGGCAGCGACTAGGCTATTTAACTTATGAAGCTCCAATTTAAATTCCGGAGATACGCTGCACCACTTTTACGATCGCCGCAGAATCAAGCTCACCCTCCCCCGCATCCACCAGTGTGTTTAAGTGCTGCAGCAGCAGCGCTGTGCCGGGTAGCGCTAAGTTTAGCGCATGTGCAGTTTGCATCACAATGCTCAAATCTTTCTGGTGCAATTTGCTTTTAAAGCCGGGCGTATAGTTGTTGTCCAGCATACGCTGTCCATGCACTTCGAGAATACGGCTCGCGGCGAAACCACCCATCAGAGCTTCGCGCACTTTAACCGGATCGACTGCATTTTGCTGCGCAAAAATCAGTGCTTCCGCCACGCCTTCGATACTCAGCGCCACCACGATTTGATTGCAGGCTTTGGCCACTTGTCCGGCGCCATGAGTACCGATATGCACGATGTTTTTCCCCAGCGCGGCAAACAGCGGCAACACACGTTCAAACACTTCCGGCTTACCACCAACCATAATCGACAACGTGCCATTGATTGCTCCCACGTCGCCGCCGGAGACCGGCGCATCCAGCATGTCGATACCCCGCGCACCCAAATCTTCGGCGAAACGTCGTGTTGCGCCGGGTGAAATCGTGCTCATATCCACGACGACCGAACCTGACTTTGCCCCCTGTGCGACACCCTCTGCGCCGAACAACACCTGTTCCACATCCGGCGTGTCGGATACCATGATAAAAACAATATCCGCCTGCGTCGCCACCTGCGCCGCATTGGTGCAAATACTGCAATTCTCTTGTTGCAGCGATGTTATGGATTCCGGGTGTCGTCCATACACAAAAAGGTGATGACCCGCACGTTGCAAATTCCACATCATGGGGCGGCCCATGATGCCCAAGCCGATAAATCCGAGGTTCATGTTGGCTCCTGTTATTTGGTTGTTCTTTATTTTTAGCGATGCCACTGGAAAGTCCATCGTATCAAAGCATCTGTTATTTGAATAACGTAAAAAGTATTACCCAGTAAATTCGCCCGCTTTCATTTATTTGTCCACTTCAAATGAAAAGTTTATTCTCCTAATCGAGCATCCGGAAATTAAAATCGAAGCCATTGCACTATTTGAGGCTATTGGATTCTGTAAATATGAAAAGCAAAACATTGATGTCGTGGAGTAGCGGGAAAGACAGCGCCTGGGCGCTCTATCAATTACAGCAGGATCCGACGATTGATTTAGTCGGACTTTTTTGCACCGTAAATAAAGCATTTAATCGTGTAGCCATGCACGGCGTAAGAATCGAACTTTTACAGCAACAGGCGGAGCGCGTTGGTCTGCCGCTGGAAATAATTGCAATACCCTATCCATGCAGCAATGCCGACTACGAAGAAATAATGGGCCAATTTGTTGCATCGGCAAAAATAGACGCGATTGAATATTTTGCGTTTGGTGATTTATTTCTTGAAGACGTACGACGCTACCGCGAGGAAAAATTAAAAAACTCCGGTATTAAACCTATTTTTCCGATCTGGGGCATCCCCACCAAACCGCTGGCAAGGCAAATGCTAAGCAGCGGCCTAAGAGCCGTTATCACCTGCATCGACCCGAAGCAAATGCCCAAAGAATTCGCGGGTCGAGAATTCGATGCACACTTTTTAAGTGCGCTGCCCGAAAACATAGACCCTTGTGGCGAAAATGGAGAATTCCACAGTTTTGTTTTTGATGGCCCGATGTTTAAGGCACCCATAGAAGTCGTGGTCGGCGAGATTGTGCAGCGTGACGGCTTTGTATTTGCTGATGTACTGCCAAAAATTTTAGTCATTTAGCGCTACACAAATCGCGGGAAGACGGCACAGTTTAAACGTGTGCCCTCTGTTCCTGGCGTGAAGTGAGGCCACCGCGCACCGAAGCCGATTGAAAGGCTGAGTATGGATTAATTTTTGTTTGGTCGGGGTGGAGAGATTTGAACTCCCGACATCCTGCTCCCAAAGCAGGCGCGCTACCAGGCTACGCTACACCCCGTTTCTGAAACACCACGAATGAAAAATACTGACAAAATTCAGGGCAAACGAACTATAACTGTGACTGACAAAAAAATCAATGCAAGCAGTCGCTTGAGCTTGGGCCACGGGAAATGCGATGATGGCGCTATTTGAGATGAAGTCTTGATGACAGCAAAAACCATAAACGGCAAGATTATTGCAGAAAAACTCCTTGAAAAAGTGCGCGCAGAAGTAGCTCAACGAATGTCCAAAGGCCAACGCGCGCCAGGACTGGCGGTAATTCTCCTCGGCGAAAACCCCGCTTCCGCAATTTACGTGCGGAATAAACGCAAGGCTTGTGCGCATACCGGAATACATTCTATTGCTTACGACCTTCCCGCTTCTACCACACAAGATGCGTTGTTAACGTTAATCGATCAACTCAATGCGGATGCCCGCCTGGATGGTATTCTGGTGCAATTGCCATTGCCGGAACACATTGCTGAATCGGCGGTGATTGAGCGCATTCAGCCCGATAAAGATGTGGATGGGTTCCATCCTTTTAACATCGGGCGTTTGGCGCAGCGCAATCCGGTATTACGTCCCTGCACGCCGTATGGCGTGATGACCTTACTAAAATCAACCGGCATTGAGCTGCGTGGTTTAAATGCGGTGGTTGTGGGCGCTTCCAATATTGTCGGGCGTCCAATGGCGCTGGAGCTTTTGCTGGCCGGATGTACGGTCACCATCACACATAGCGCTACGCGCAACCTTGCCGGTCATGTCCGGAACGCGGAAATTTTAGTGGTCGCGGTCGGTAAACCACATATGGTGCAAGGCGAATGGATTAAGCCGGGAGCAATCGTGATCGATGTCGGCATCAATCGCTTAGCCGATGGCGGTCTTTGCGGCGATGTGGATTTCGAATCAGCCGCACAGCACGCCAGTTGGATTACACCCGTACCGGGCGGTGTCGGGCCGATGACTATCGCTACACTGCTCCAAAACACGCTGCACGCCAATAAACTGCATACGACTTAAGTACTCGCATGCCAAGTTCGGAGCAATTCGAGATCAACGCAAGCTTTGCCGTGCGCGGTACCCCTTAGCACTTGCATCGGCGACTCCGGAGTTCCTAAATCGCTCAAGACTGCCAAAGCGCCCGTAAAATCGTGATCCGCCGTGTAGTCGTTAATCGTTACAATCGTTTTCAAGCCCGCGCCCTGGCTTGATCGGATGCCGTTTTCGGAGTCCTCGAAGGCTAAGCACTGCGCCGGTTTTAGTTTCATCCGTTGCAGCACCCAGTTATAAATATCAGGCCCAGGTTTTTTTATCGGTACGATATCACCGGCACCGATTTGCTCGAACCAAGTTTCGGAACCTAGCGCCAAGCTGTGGGTCAGCAAGGCGCTTACATTCGCCGGTGTCGTGGTGGTTGCTATCGCCAAGCGCAGGTTTTGATCACGCGCTTCCGCCAGCAGCCGTTTAACACCGGGCCGCAACGGGATTCCGCCCTGTGCGAGCAGTTCCGTGTAGTAGCGGGTTTTAGCCGCATGCATTTGTACGATTAAATCGTCAAAATCTTTCGGTTTAACAAAATCCGGGTGCCAAATATCCACATAGTGCCTTATGCGCTCTTTACCGCCCGTTACAGCCAATAATTTACCGTAGGTAGCGGCATCCCATACCCACCCTACCCCAAACTCACGGAAGGCCTCATTAAAGGCCAAACGATGCCCATCGCGCTCGGTATCGGCAAGCGTCCCGTCGACATCAAAAATTAAAGCCTCTAAAAACACGTCTTACTCCTTGTCAAGCGGTCAGAAAGCTTGCGATAAAATTGAAAAACTGGTATTTAATCTTCTTTTACACTGGGTAAACAGACGATGTCCGGGGAACCACGCAAGACGTTAGCACCTTACGTACCAAAAAAGGGCGAGGCTTATATGAACGCGCGTCAGCAGACGCATTTTCGCAAACTCCTTTCGGATTGGAAAGCTGAACTGTCGCATGACATTGACCGTACCGTACACACCATGCAGGATGAGGCCACGGTTTTCGCTGACCCGAATGATCGCGCAAGCCAAGAATCCGACATTGCGCTAGAACTGCGCAATCGTGATCGCGAACGTAAGCTCATCAAGAAAATTGACGAGACGGTTGCTAAAATTGAAAGCGGTGATTACGGTTACTGTGAAAGTTGCGGCGTTGAAATTGGTTTAAAGCGTTTAGAAGCACGCCCCACCGCCACGCTTTGCATCGACTGCAAAACCCTGGACGAAATGCGTGAGCGGCAAGTCGCTAAGTAAAACCTTCGCCAGTTCGCACGCATGGTACTAAACGCCGCTATTCCGCAAACGTCCGATGCCTTTAGTCGTGCGCTGAATGGCGTTCTCTACGGCATCATGCGCTGGGATCAACTGGAGATTTTTTGGACGCGCGTTGATCCGCAAGCGCCTTGGTACTTATATGCGGTCGGTGAAGCAGCGCCTACCGAAAGCGCCGATGCCGAGCATGTCACGCAGTTTATAAGTAAAATTGACGCACTTTTGCATTTAGAACACCAGGAAGACTATTGCGGCATCGTTTATGCCGATGATCTGGAGCACCCGCGCTTTATTAAAATCTATGACCCGAACCATTTGGGTTCTTCCTGCGGGTCTTCCAAAACACCGACTTTACCCGGCTGGGTCATGAGCCAAATACCACCCACCTTGCTCACGACCAAAGTATTGCCGCAAGGTCGTCAACGTTGGTGGAAAAATTTTCTGGCTTCATTACGCTAAAATTCGAGCTGCCCGGAATAACAAAAAAGGCAGCCGAAGCCGCCTTTTTTAATTTGCTTATAACCTGTTTAAACTTGTTCCGGTTTTTTCTCAGCCGCAACCGCTGGAGGATCCAGCAGCGCTTTCATAGAGAGGCGTAAGCGGCCTTTCTCATCGGCTTCCAACACTTTCACGCGTACGCTTTGGCCTTCTTTAAGGTGTTCGCCTACCGTGTTGACGCGCTCATGTGCGATCTGCGAGATATGCAATAAACCATCACGACCCGGTAACACGCTGACAATCGCACCAAAGTCGAGCAGTTTCAACACGGTGCCTTCGTATACCCGACCCACCTCGACTTCGGCGGTGATTTCTTCGATACGTTTCTTAGCTAAATCTCCGGCTTCCGTGCTCATGCAGGCGATGGTTACGGTACCATCTTCGCCAATATCAATCGTGGTACCGGTTTCTTCAGTTAACGCGCGAATCACCGCGCCGCCCTTACCGATTACATCGCGAATCTTCTCTGGATTAATTTTTAGGGTAATCATGCGCGGCGCAAAATCGGACAGATCTTGACGTACCGCTGGAACCGCCTGCTTCATGATACCCAGAATATGCATACGGCCTTCTTGTGCTTGCACCAAGGCTGCCTGCATGATTTCCTTGGTAATACCGGTGATTTTGATATCCATTTGCAAAGCGGTGATACCCTGCTCGGTACCGGCCACTTTAAAGTCCATATCACCTAAGTGATCTTCGTCGCCTAAAATATCCGTCAGCACGGCAAAGCGGTTGCCTTCCTTAATCAACCCCATGGCAATACCAGCCACATGCGATTTAACCGGAACACCCGCGTCCATCAACGCTAAGCAGCCACCACAGACTGAGGCCATCGAACTTGAACCATTGGATTCCGTAATCTCCGAAACCAAGCGAATAGCGTAGCTGAAATCAGCAGGGCCCGGCAACACCGCTAGCAACGCACGCTTAGCCAAGCGACCGTGGCCGATTTCGCGGCGCTTCGGCGTACCGACGCGCCCGGTTTCACCCGTCGCATACGGCGGCATGTTGTAGTGCAGCATAAAAGGATCCGAAAAATCCCCTTGCAGTGCGTCAATTTTTTGTGCGTCGCGCGCGGTACCTAGCGTTGCGACAACCAGCGCCTGCGTTTCGCCACGGGTGAATAGTGAGGAACCATGTGTGCGCGGTAAAACACCGTTGCGTATGGTGATCGGGCGCACAGTGCGCGTGTCGCGGCCATCAATGCGCGGCTCGCCAGCCAGAATGCGGCTACGAACCACTTTTGCTTCACTCGCGTGGAATAAATCTTTCACGGCATTTTGTCGGACGGTATCCATATCGGGCGTAATCAATTCACTGAAAACGCGCTCACGAACGGCATCCACTTGCGTCGTACGCGCTTGTTTTTGTGTAATACGATACGCTTCTTGCAGCGCCGTATCTGCGAGTTGCGCAACGCGTTCGACTAATACCGGGTCATGCTGTACCGGTGTCCAATCCCAAGGATCTTTACCGGCCTCTTCGGCCAATTCGTTAATCGCTTTAATCACTACTTGCATTTGTTCATGGCCAAATACCACTGCACCCAGCATGATGCTTTCCGACAACTCCTGCGCTTCGGATTCAACCATCAACACCGCTTGCTCCGTACCGGCGATCACTAAATTCAAAGCCGATGTTTCAAGTTCGGTTTTGGTCGGGTTTAGTAAATACTCGCCATTCGCGTAACCCACGCGCGCAGCACCCAGCGGGCCATTGAACGGAACACCCGAAATCGATAAGGCAGCGGATGCGCCAATCAAAGCGGCAATATCCGCATCCACTTCAGAATTAGAGGACATAACGGTCGCTACAATCTGCATTTCATTGTAAAAACTATCGGGAAACAAAGGACGAATCGGGCGATCAATTAAGCGCGAGGTGAGTGTTTCTTTTTCCGAAGGGCGACTTTCGCGACGGAAAAAACCGCCTGGGATTTTACCCGCCGCATAAGTGCGCTCTTGGTAATCCACGGTTAACGGGAAAAAATCTTGGCCCGCTTTAACATCTTTAGCACCAACAACGCTAACTAAGACACAAGTGTCATCCATATTCACAATCACAGCACCGCTAGCTTGACGGGCGATTTCGCCGGTTTCGAGGGTGACTTGGTGTTTGCCGTAGGTGAAGGTTTTTTTTACGAGGCTCAAAATTTGTTCCTTTATCAACGAACAAGCCCGCGGCGCGGGCTAGCAAAGGCAAAAAAATAGGCGCGGTGGATACCGCGCCTAGAAC
>JAYVZN010000110.1:0-48529 GCA_043783305.1 Betaproteobacteria bacterium | reverse complement strand
TTTAGCTTCACCCATTGGGTGACTCCCTTAGTTAGCCTCTTCTTCAATAGCTACGCACTTTAGCGGATGATTTTAGCGTGTCAACTGCCGGAAGTAGGTTAAATCACCACAAATTTACCGGCCATGTTTTGCACTTAATGGCCTACTATGCTGCGGCAACTTACAACCGTGACAGTACCGGGTAACCTAGGAGTGAGACAAGGGAATTGGCTCTGGAAACTTTGATTGTCTAAAAGTCGGGCTTATCGGACCCGTACCGTGGGGGTTTGATGAAAAGGCAGTCGGTTCCGCCTGTTGGAATGGCCGCTTACACAAATTTCTTACACTCGCGCGCCTCAAGAATCCGCGCCCAACTTCCTTTGCTAGAGCATCGCTTTTGGTCTTCGCAGAGCCCCCACCAGCCCGAGCTTGGGTTAAGTGTTTGCCACTTTGACCGGTTTTTTTCTTCTCTACCATGAGTGTTTTTCACTGTCGCACAGGGTGATTTCGACTTACATTCGCCCTGTCGGAACCTTGTAATTTAAGTGATTTCAGCTTGAAAGCGGGCAGCGCCCATAAAGCCCATTATGCCCCACACATGCCATGGAAAACAAACTGGCTTTAGTTCGGCTTCGTGCGTCTAGCGCTTCAAATCCCGATAGAAATTCTCATGAGAACCCAGCAGCAAACGCAGCCTTGCATCCCATTCGTAGGCCAGCAACATTTCCTGCTTGTTGATCTTAAACTCGTGGACGTAGACCCCGGTAAGATCGCCTTTTTTCGGCTCGCCTATTTCCGAGTTTGCGATGATCTCGCGAATCGCCGAATCCACCTCGGCCTTTTCGCTTTTGTGCAACTTTTTGTAAGCCCTCTTGAAGGCTGGCATTTGCCTGACTTCTACATCAGGCATCGACACCCTTGAACTTGAATGGCTCGGCCAACGATTTGTCCATGTTCTTGCTGATAAGCAAGTCACGAACGAATTCTATGGGCAGTTCGGGATTATCCAGCGCACACTTTCCCACCCGCGCCCAAAATTCGATTTGCTGCGGAGGCGAACGAAACTCGGCCTTGGCAACCTTCTTGGCCTCATCATAAATCTCATCGTCGATGCGAATTGAAACGCTCATAATCAGCCCCTTTGCGGTTGTGGTAACTTACCACAATTCTGGCACCGGGCTTAGCCAGATACCAACTAAACGCGTGGGAATCGGTTCACAATGCCCCTGGAAGCCAGGACTGGCGCGGGGTCGCAATCCGGTAATAGTGCACGGGTTTTGAGCTATCTAATTGTTTTTAATTCATTTGATAGCTGGTTTTAATCAGAAGGTCGAGGGGTCAATTCCTTTTGCCAGAACCATTCTATTATTTAGATTCTAGCGGTAGTATCTACTATCACTTTTGCTTGCCATTCCCCTGCGACAGATCAAAGCGCGCGATGCGCGTTATTTCAAATACGACCGCAAAATGCCAGCAAATTGTTCGATGTCTTTGCTCCGGCTTTTTGCATCGCCGCTGTCCGGGCCAAGATGTTCGCGCCAATGATCTTCTAAGACTTTTGCCATTAAACCATTAATGGCACCACGAATCGCCGCGATCTGCTGCAAGACTGCCGTACATTCCACCTCTTGATTTAACGCTCTTTCTAGGGCTTCCGTTTGCCCTTTGATACGCCGTACTCGGGTCAGTAGTTGCTTCTTACTTTTGATGATATGCGCCATTTCACCGTCCAAGATAAGGCTATGTAATATACTAGGGTATAGTATACTAAGTCACTCAAGTACTTTGAAACTTTCTCACTTAAGCCGCACGAATACTGGTACATAAAACGATGCCCACACATGACCTTTCCCCTTGGACCCATGACCATATTTTCGATGCCGGCAATCAAGCGGCAGAGCGTAGCACACGCGCTGTCTTATGGATTACCGCCGTCATGATGGTGATCGAAATTGTGGCCGGTTGGCGCTTCAATTCCATGGCCTTACTGGCCGACGGCTGGCATATGAGCTCACATGCTTTGGCGATTGGCCTGACCTCCTTCGCTTATGTGGCGGCGCGGCGTTATGCACGTGACCCGCGCTTCGCCTTCGGCACTTGGAAGATCGAAGTGCTGGCGGGTTTTACCAGTGCAATTTTCTTACTCGGTATTGCGGGAATAATGGTGTTTAGCTCTGTCGAGCGTATTTTTTCACCACAGCCAATCCGCTATCAAGAAGCTATTATCGTGGCCATCATCGGCCTTGTTGTGAACATCGTGTGTGCGGTTATCTTAGGCGGCGCGCACCACCATCATGACGATCACGCTGCCGACCACGCACACAGCCACACGCATCATCATGACCTCAATCTAAAATCGGCTTACGTGCATGTGATCGCAGATGCCGCGACTTCCGTCTTCGCCATCATCGCTCTACTCGGCGGCTTAATCTACGGCTGGTCGTGGCTGGATCCTGTGATGGGAATTGTCGGGGCCGTATTGGTGGCAATCTGGGCCAAAAGCCTGATCGTCGAAACTGGTAAGGTGTTGCTCGACCGAGAAATGGACCATCCCGTTGTCAGTGAAATTCGTGAGGCACTCGAGACCGGAGCGGAAGCGGGAAATATTCGCGTCACCGATCTACATGTTTGGCGCATTGGCAAACAGACTTACTCCTGCGCCGTAAGTGTTGTTACACACGACGTGACACTAACCCCCCAACAACTTCGTCAACAACTCGCGCAGCATACGGAAATCGGCCACGTAACGATCGAGATTCACCGATACGCATGATATAGGCTAAAAATTCCAGCCACAGCCAGGCTAGGTAAGTTTTGAAATTTGTCGTGCGATGCAATAGACTGCTAACGCGCATCGTGCGCTATGAAACGATCCATCCAGGGCGACATGCCGGATTCCAAATCACCCGCTGCCTTATCGACATCCAACTTAAAGTTGGTTGCGAGTCGGGCTATTCATCGCCCGATTGAGTTGCCGCGCGAACTTCTAGGCCAGCGCGCGCCTTGCGACCTATTTAACGCGCGCGGCGTGTTGCTGATCAAAGCCGGCGCAACGATTCCGCCGCTCATCCATACACCGCTCTGGCCCATGCGTTTATTTTGCGATGCCCAGCATGCGCAACAACTCTCCAATACCGATCCGGCAACTCAAATGCAGCAAGTTGGTCAACAATTATCACGACTCTCCACGCGCCTTTGTCACAGCGAGCATGTCTCATCAAGCGAGCTTTTATCACTTGCGCAAGCTGTATTTGAATTATGGTCGCTGGATGCCGATGCCTGCTTGGGCTTGGCGCGTTTATCACAACACGGCCAACCGAGTGTTTGGCACGCGCTCCATGTCGCCTTTATCGCCGCCGAGTTAGCGGCGGCGCACGGCTTGGATCCGGAGCACACGAAAAGCATTATCGGCGCATCCCTCACGATGAATCTATCTACGCTGACGCTGCACGATGAAATGTTCAACTTAAGCGGTGCGCCCAACGCTGCCAAGCGCGAAGAAATTCATTTGCATCCGATGCACGGTGTGCGTTGCTTGATGCAAATCGGACGCTTCCATCAACATTGGATAGAAGCCGTCGGCGCACACCATGAAAACGTCGATGGGAGCGGTTACCCCGAGCGACTCAAGGGATCCAACATCCCGCTCTCCGCACGCATCGTGCGCGTCGCCGACACCTTGGCCGCCCGCCTGACAGGACGAAAAATGCGACCGCCGCGCCACTGGAATCTACGCCACGCACAGGGTACCCGGCATTTGGTGCAGCATGTTTTTGGTGCTGATCTCGCGCGATTGGATCTACCGTTAACCCACCGCTTAATCAGCGTGCTCAGCCAATTCCCACCGGGCAGCTTGGTGCGTCTGAGCAATAGCGAATTGGCAGTTGTCACACGCCGTCCGGCTACTTCACTCGCGCCGCCGCGCCAAGTATTAGCCGTGTTCGATACCCACGGACAAGCCTACGAAACACCGCGCCCCCGCCTGATTCGCTCGAACGACTGCACCATCCGCAGCTACGCGCTCGACACGCTGCACACGCTGCCCCCCTACGACTGGCGCAAAGCCTGGGGTTACGGCTTAAATTAAAATGGTGTGCATAAAAAATCCTAAATCGACTTGCGCCGAATACTAGGATTGTTTGCAGCGGCTGTACTTAACCGCTTGTACAAACTACTTTAGCACTTTTCCATCAAGACTTTTTCCAGCTTGATTTGATCGACCACAAAACCTCGGATACCTTCTGCAAGCTTCTCCGTGGCCATCGCGTCTTCATTTAATTCAAAACGAAATTGTGCTTCGGTCATGCGCGGTGGTGCAGTCAGCTTGTTAGTCGCGCCATTTAATCGGCGGGGTAAATCGCCTTGCATAGCCTCCAACTCTTCCAGCAAATTGGGAGCAATCGTTAGACGGTCGCAACCCGCCAGCGCCAAAATTTCACCCACATTGCGGAAAGAAGCGCCCATCACAATCGTTTTAAATCCATGATCTTTATAAAAAGCGTAAACCTTACGCACAGACAATACGCCGGGATCTTCTTCTGCCGTATATTCCTTGCCGTGCTTGGCTTTATACCAATCCATAATGCGTCCGACGAATGGCGAAATCAGAAAAACCCCCGCTTCCGCACAAGCGCGCGCCTGGCCAAAACCAAACAGCAGTGTGAGGTTGCAGTTAATCCCTTCGCCTTCGAGAATTTCGGCGGCGCGGATGCCCTCCCACGTTGAGGCCATTTTAATCAGCACATGGTCATTGCTGACACCGGCTTCGTTGTAGAGCTTAATCAGCTTGCGCGCCTTGTTTAGGCTTGCCTCTTTATCGAAAGACAAACGAGCATCCACCTCGGTAGAAACACGCCCCGGTATGGATTTTAAAATTTTCACGCCTACGTTGACCGCCAGCTTGTCTGAAGCATCAACCACCCACTGCTCGGCATCACTACTTTTGGATTTAGCCCAGCTAATTGCATCGGCAATCAACGGCACATACTGCGGTAAGGAAACCGCCTTGAACAATAAAGATGGATTCGTAGTGGCATCAACGGGTTTACGTGTGCGTATCGCATCAATATCGCCCGTATCGGCCACAATGGTCGTCATGGATTTTAGTTGCTCTAATAGGCTAGCCATAATTTCCCCTAAAATGTTTCGATACAATGTTGGAAACCGCGAATCTACCGGCGGGGTATTTAAGATCACGATGCAACTGCTTAAACGCACTGTAACGCAAGTTTTACTCGCGTACGCGGCAATCGCCGATTGCGCTAACAAACACTTTAGGGATTGGCGGCCTTTTCTGCGTCCTGCAGGTGCTGCTGAGCGGCTAGGTTGGCGGCATCCAAGCGCTGTTTTACCTGTTCTTGCGTTTTTTGACCTTGCTTAATTTCTTCGGCTTTACTGGTCGCACCGGTTGCCGCGCTACCGAGCATTTCCGCGCCGCAACCGGCCAATGTCATGCTTAGGGTTATTACGATAGCAGTACGCATGATTTAACCTCCTGAGAATCGAATCTAAATACTAGATGGCTTAGGCTAAATACGCTAGCTCGACAGAATCATCGGTGCCTGGGGTAAACCGGCGAAAAATCCGGAATAGCACGTTTTTTGGTATCATTACGCTTTTATACACCGCCCGCCATCGCTTGGTTGGCGGTTTTGTTTTTTTGCAAACGCGTTTATTACCCGCGTTTTACATGCCGAATAAGCCATGACCGACCCTATTTTTTCCCCTGAATTATTGCGTGATGTATCCCGGCGTCGCACCTTCGCCATTATTTCCCATCCGGATGCTGGTAAGACCACGCTGACCGAAAAACTCTTGCTGTTTGGTGGTGCCATTCAAATGGCGGGAACGGTCAAGGCCCGTAAAAGCGCACGCCATGCGACCTCCGATTGGATGGAAGTCGAGAAGCAGCGCGGTATTTCGGTCACCAGTTCGGTGATGCAGTTCGACTATGCCGGTAACACCATCAATCTGCTCGACACGCCCGGCCATGAAGATTTTTCCGAAGACACTTATCGCGTACTCACCGCCGTGGATGCGGCTGTGATGGTGATCGACGCCGCCAAAGGCGTGGAAACGCAGACCATTAAACTCTTGAACGTCTGCCGCCTGCGCAACACGCCGATCATTACCTTCGTCAATAAAATGGATCGTGAAGTCCGTGAGCCGATTGAACTCCTGCAAGAAATCGAATCCGTACTCAAGATCGACTGCGCGCCGATCACTTGGCCGATCGGCATGGGTAAGCGCTTTCAGGGCGTGTATCACTTGCTGACGCAACGCTTGCTGCGTTTCTCTCCCGGCGAAGAAAAAATCAGCGCGGTGCAAGCGCTCATTGATGGGATCGACAACCCGCTGCTCGATCAATTGTTTCCGGACGAAGTGGCGCACCTGCGCGAAGATGTCGAATTGATCCAAGGGGCCAGCACACCCTTCGACCTGCAACGTTTTCTTGCCGGCCAGCAATCGCCCGTGTTCTTCGGCTCCGGCATTAACAACTTTGGCGTGCAGGAAATTTTGCAAGCGCTCGTGGAATGGGCCCCGCCGCCGCAACCGCGCGATGGCGGCACACGCTCGGTGCAACCGGCAGAGAAACCCTTCACCGGCTTTGTATTCAAGATTCAGGCTAATATGGACCCGAAACATCGCGACCGCATCGCTTTTTTCCGCATCTGCTCCGGGCGCTACAGCTCCGGTATGAAAGTGCAGCACATGCGCTTAAATCGGGAAATGAAGTTGGCCAATGCGCTGACCTTTATGGCCAATGAGCGCGTACACATGGAAGACGGTGTCGCGGGCGACATCATCGGCATTCACAATCACGGCCAGCTGCAAATCGGCGACACTTTGACCGAAGGCGAAATACTCGGATTCAAGGGCATCCCTTATTTTTCGCCGGAAATGTTTCGTACAGCGCGCCCGCGCGATCCCTTCAAGGCCAAACAGCTACAAAAAGGTTTGCGCGAATTGGGAGAAGAAGGCGCGATTCAAGTGTTCGAAACCTCAACCGGCGGCGACACCTTATTAGGTGCCGTAGGGCAACTGCAATTTGAAGTCGTTGCTTCGCGCTTAACCGCCGAATATAAAGTCGATGCGATCTACGATCCAGCCGATATATATACCGCGCGTTGGCTCACCTTCCCGGATGAAAACACGCGGCGTAATTTTGAAAAAGAACAATACGCACGGGTTTCCAAAGATGTTGACGGCAATCCAGTCTACCTCGCCACCAACCGCTACAATTTAAATATCGTGATGGAAAAGTGGCCAAAGATCACTTTCCACGCCACACGTGAGCATGGGCAGCGTTTTGATTAGAGCGTTCACCCATAACCAGTTGGGACAATCAATTTCAAATCGGTACACAAAATAATCGGGGATGTACGGTATTATGACCAAAGAAGAGTAGTCTCGTTTATATCACAAATTAACCATCACACTAGAGATGCTGCCGATCACGAGCGATGTAACGTGGATTTCAATTCAAATTTAATACGGCTGATACGCCGTTTCGCGCCACATTTGAAACCTGATTTATGGCGCATGGGATTGAATGCCGTCATTATTTTTGGAGTCACGCTTGGAACAGCCGCGCTTATTTGGATGGTTGGTCGCGGTTTCGATCTTTTACATGCGGGTCGCTTTGCTACCTTACCCAGTTACTTTTTAAAAGCCGTAGTATTGGTCGTGGGGATACAGGCCTTGCGCTACGCAAACTTCTATTTATACGAGTGGATGGAGCAGCGCGTTATTTTTGCAATTCGGCGCGAGCTGTACGCGCACCTATTGCTGTTATCCACTCCGTTCAAAACCCATTACGCGGTAGGCGATTTATTAACTCGGTTGGCACAAGATGTCAGCCGCATCTCGCAATTATTGGTGCTGGTTCCGGGCAACCTATTTTCCTATAGCTTAACCTTCGTGATTTACACTTTGGCGCTGTTCCAAATCGACCTGCACTTAACGCTGGCGGTACTCGCGCTGTTGCCTTTATTTTGGCTGCATCAGCGTTACTTTGCCGCGCGTACGCGTCACACCGCAAGCACTTTTTTGGATTATCAAGGCAAAATGAGTGCGTTTGAGGAGGCCTCGCTCGCTAACATTCAAGGCATTAATTCGTTCAATGCAGAACCCTTGATGCTGACCCGCTTCGATCATTTATTTGGCAGCTTTCGACGTGCGGCGATGCGTAATTTATTACTCAACAACGCCTTCGTGGTTAGTTTCGGCTTGTTGGCGGCCTTGTGTGCCATTGCATTGGTGTCATTCGGTTCACAGGCCATCGGCCGCGGTGAATTAACGATTGGTAGCTTGGTGAATTTTTTACTCTATGCCGGTTATCTTGCGGCACCCTTGCAAGGAATGGCGAATATTCCTGTTGAGTCACAAATTCGCGCCGCCGCGGCGGCGCGCGTGGCAGCCATTTTGGACACACTTCCTACGGTACCGGAGCGTGCGTCCGCACAGACACTGAACACGGTTACGGGCCGAGTGCGCTTTGCTGACGTTAGCTTTTCTTATGCGGATTCAACGCCGGTTTTACAAGACTTTAATTTGGATATTCAACCCGGTGAATTTATTGCTCTAGTGGGTCCGAGCGGTGCCGGAAAATCCACGCTCGCACGCTTGCTGTTGCGGTTTTACGATCCCACTGCGGGTACCATTTATTTGGACGAGCACGATCTAAAAGATTTACGCCTCGCTTCATTACGCGCGCACTTGGCTGTGGTCTGGCAAGAGCCCTTTTTACTGGACGATACGATACGGGCTAATTTACTCTTGGCAGACCAAAGTGCCGACGAAACAGCGCTGATCGCCGCCGCGCGCGCGGCACAAGCCCACACATTTATCCTCAAACTGCCGCAGGGCTACGATACCCTGCTGGGAGCGCAGGGCGCACGCTTATCCAGCGGGCAAAAACAGCGTTTGGCGATTGCGCAAGTGCTTCTTAAAAAATCCTCCTTGCTGATTTTTGATGAAGCCACCTCCGCATTGGACGCGCAATCCGAACGGGCTTTGCAAGAAGCGCTGGCGGTGGCGCGGCGCGGACGTACGACCATTGTCATCGCACACCGCTACGCCACAGTACAAGGCGCGGATCGTATTGTGTACTTAAATGGCGACGGCAGTGTTCAGATCGGTACGCATTTACAACTCCTGGAACAGCACAGCGGTTACCGCGAGGCACTCGCACACCAGCAAGTGTAAACGGCGTTACTAGAATAACCATCGCGACATTAATCCTCCCGGTACGGGTTTAAAGTACGTTTTTCTTTATTGCGTTATTTCTTGAATCGCTTGAGTTAAATACGCTATGCGCTGCGTTTCTTTATTTCTCACCGCTCTTTCCAACACACTCTGCAAACGTTGCGTTTCTTTTTTAATCGTCGCATCGAAATGCTCTCTATTAATTTTTTCACTCTCCCAATCGCCCGCCGCTGCATAGTGGCGCAGCAAAACACGCATTTGTAAAATATTATCGGCACCTTGTATATTTAGTTTATTCAGCGCTTTGCCCGCCGAATTCAGATCGGTTCGTGCGGTTCCAAGCAATTGCCATTTGCGCGCCTCATCGCTTTGCGCATGCAGCATTGCGAGCGGAATCCAATCCTTCATTTGGTACAGCACGTGGGCATAGGCGGCCTCGTGTTCGATTGGATCGCGAATGTTCGTTAACATTTTTTGCGCAGCTTGTATTTGACCCTGCTGCACAAGCAGCAAAGCCTGCTGCTTATACGTGCGGTCGGGCCAGTTCTCATAACGCGCATACAATTGCTGTGCGAACGCAAAATCAAATACGCGCCAAGCGCGCTCGTACTCGATGCCGCGGGCTCGTACCGGATCAATTTTAGCCAACTGCTGAGCGGCTACCTCGGCTGTGAATAAATTGCCCCACGCGAAAGAATAATTGGCCTGCTGATACAAACGATCCGCCACCCCCTGCCCGACATAAGGCGCGAGATCAAGGTGAAAGTTTGTTCGTAAAAAATTGTATGGATCTTCTGCGCCGGTCGGTTGCACCGCCAGAGTGGACAAACGGACTTCAGACAAAATATTGGTATCGGTATTTGGACGCGCATTGCCGGCGGCCCGCACCGCTTCTGTACGCGATAGCGCGAAATATCCGAGTAAATCCTGCGTAGTATAGACTCCATGTGCACTAAGGATGGCGCGAATTTTGGGCTGCTTAAGCACACTGTCGATACGCGCGTAGTCAAAGCGGAGCGGATGTTTTGAGCCAATCAAAATGAGATCGCCCGTATCGATATTGACAAAGCTCACTCCGTCGGGAAACACTTGGTAAAACGCTTGAAAAATCGACTGCAACGTGGTCGCATCCATTTTAAACAAGTTGACCCATTGCGCAAAAATACCCTCCTCGTTTAAACGCGATTTGACGATGCTCCAAAATTGGCGCGTGAACACATTCGCCGCGCCCGCTAACCACGGATGCGAAGGTTGAGCCGCGATGAGATCGTAGGTTTGGGTTTCAACCAGCAGCGTATTGCGTGCATCGTTGAAGTTCAGGCGCACCCGCGGATCACGCAGCGCGGGGATTTCACCGCCGTTAAACAGGCTGCGGCCCGCATCGACCACGGCCGGTTCAAGTTCAACCACGCGAATCGATTGGAGATCCGTTAAAGTCAAAGCGCGTGTGGTGATGCCGCCGCCAAACCCCACAACAAATGCGGAGCGAGGCTGCGTGTGCAGCATATACGGTAGAAGACCCAACAAAGTTTCGGTTAACAGCATGCGATCAGGATCGCGCATATGGATGACTGACTCATTTAAACCATTGTTTTGCAGCTTAGCGCTCGTATTATCGTAAGTTACGAGGCTAATCACACCGGCCTTGCCTTCTTTTAGAAACAAAAATTTGGGTTTTTTACCCTGCTGGGCATCACTATCCCACTGGTAATCCACCGATGAAATGAGCGCTTGATAACTTAGATGCGGCGCATGCCAGCTCGCGACTATGGCGGTAAGCACCAAAACAGCCAGCACCACGCGCTGCTGCCCGCGCTTAAATGTTCCTAAAAAAAGAAACGCCAGTAGTAAAACGACGAGAGCCATCGTCGTCAATAAATAATCTGTTCCGTATTGCGGAATAAACCAAAACCCGGCAAACAGCGCACCCCCGATACTCGCGAGCGTATTGAGCGCATAGGCTTTACCGATGCGCGCACGGACGGTGGCCAGCGTACCGCAGTAGAGTTTAAGATTAAGCGGAAACAACGCCCCGAATAAAAAAGTCGGAACGAACAGCAGCACGAATACGATACCGTATTTCGCCAGGTGTTGGAGCGCGGGTGCCGCGTTCCAGTGATTGATGGTCTCATAGAGTAAGGGCAATGCACTCAAACCCGCCCGCGTCGCAATCAACGCGCTCCCCAGCAGCAGCAAGCCCGTCGCCATCCAAATTTGCGGCGAACGGATATTCTCCAAATATTTTCTGATCGCCCATGAACCGCTCGCGATGCCACCGAGAAAAACGGTCAAGATAGCGGCAAATCCATAAATCGTAGTACCTGTAAAAATTGCCAGGTACTTGGTCCAACCCACTTGTGTTGCAATTGACACCCAGCCCGTAGCAAACAGTACGATCAATGCGCGATTGCGAAAGGGAGCGGCAGCATGTTCGAGGAGTGCTTGGGGTGATGTTAATGCCGGTGCGGATTCGATTGGAGGCAATGTCCAGCGCGTATCTACAATGTATGCGATTAGTACGATGGTCATGTTGAGTGCGAATGCAATGTAAATTGCGCCATCCAAACCCCAATAGGGAATGAAGACAAACCCGGATAGTGCGGCACCCGCGACGGCACCGACCGTGTTAAGGCTGTATAACTGACTCATGCGCAAGCCGATTTCATTCTGCCGGCGAATTAATATCGATGCCATAACAGGAAAGGTAGCACCCATGCATAGCGTGGGAATCGAGAGCAACGCCAACGCGACGATGAATTTGAAACTAAGCGTCGTACCCACTGCGGGGGAAAACGCCAAAAGACCATCCAAATGTAACAAGATGGGCAGCAATGCCAAGCCCGTGAATCCAATGAGTAGTTCTAAAACGATATAGGCTTTTAAATTTTGCGTGCGATGGCGCGTGATCCGCGGTGCCGCATAACTGCCGAGCGCCATGCCTAGAAAAAATGCAGCCAAAACGGTACTGATTGCAGTGCTGGTAGAACCCATACTCAGTCCCAGCAATCGCACCCAGGTAACTTGATACGTTAAGCTAGCGATCCCAGATAACACCAAGAAAACAGACGCAAAATAGACGATCATGATGCCCCCACCTACTTTTATTAAAATGAACTTATCATTAATTTTTTTTGAAGAATTAAATATTTTTTTATGACTTAAATAACGCAGATAACGCCCGTCAAAATCGGCGTGGCAATCCCTCCAATATTTGTTAATAACCTATTATTAGCGTATATTTTTATGCACCAACCCTCTGGCATGCCGTCGATATCAGGGCTGAATGTATCGAATCTAGTACGCATTCCCTAAGCATACAATTATTTAATATTTTATTTGCATTTTTTCATTGTCATGCTAAATAAATTGGGGTAACTTAGCCTCACCTGCAAAATTTGCAGGTGACTATTTTCTTAAACTTTTTTGAAGGAGATTATTATGGGTGGAGATATGGGTGGTATGGGTGGTATGGGCGGTATGGGTGGTATGGGCGGCGGCATGTAAGTCGTCCGGGGGCGTGTCGTAAAGCGCTCCCACATACCTGCACATTGTGCAACTCCCAACGGCACCTCCGGGTGCCGTTGCTGTTTAACCGGGCAGTTTTCAGCAGCCAGGAAATAAAAATTACATGTGTGGTATCGCGGTTATCTTGCATCACAACGGTCAATCCCCGGAGGCTAGCCGTATTCAGGCGATGCAAACCGCGCTGACCCACCGTGGGCCGGACGCGGCGGGAGTTTTGCAACGCCCACCCGGAGTGGCGTTGGCGCATGCCCGCTTGAGTATTGTTGATCGGGCGCATGGCGCGCAGCCCATGCAAACGGAGGATGCGGCCCTAGCCCTCACGTACAACGGCGAAATATACAATTACCGTAGCCTGCAACAACTACTGCGCGCACGCGGCGTTCTGCTCCGCACCGATTCCGATACCGAAGTGCTTTTACTGGCCTATCGTGAATTCGGTCGAGAGGCACTACAACGATTGCGCGGCATGTTTGCCTTTGCACTCCATGATCGCCTTACCGGCGAATTATTTTTAGCGCGCGACCGATTAGGCATCAAACCACTTTACTATTACAGCGACGGACAGGTGTTTGTCGCTGCATCTGAAATCAAAGCGATATTTGCCAGCGGTTTGGTACAGGCTGAACTGAATCGCGCTTCCATCAAAAATTATTTTTCCTATCAATTTTCCATTGCGCCGAACACGCCGTTTACCCATATTTACGAATTACCGCCGGGGCATCATCTAACGCTCCGGCCCGGTGCGAAACCACGGATACAGGCGTATTGGGATATTGCTTTTCCATCTGCGGGCGAGTACGAGAGTTTCGATGAGGCGCATTGGACCGGGCAATTCCATGACGCACTGCAGGACGCAGTTTCCAGCCATGCTATCGGCGAGGTACCCATCGGTAGTTATTTGTCGGGGGGGATCGATTCTGCCAGCATTACCCGCCTCGTAGCAGATAGCTCAGCATCAGTACAAACCTTTTCTATCGGATTTGAAAATGCGGACTACGACGAATCCGCACAGTATCGTGCGCTGGCCCAACAAATGGGTGTAGCCAATACCGAATTGCGTTTGAGTGATAGCCGGCCGCAAGGTTATTTGGATGACTTGGTACGCTGCATCTATCACCTTGAGCAACCACAGCGCATGGCGGTAGATGTTCCGCATTACCTGCTGTCCGGTTTGGTACGTGAACATAATTTTAAGGTTGTCTACACCGGCGACGGCGCGGACGAAATTCTGGCCGGCTATGATTGTTTCCGCCAGGATAATATGCGCTTGTGGTCCAATGGATGGTTTAAAAGCGCATTGCGCCGCTGGCGCTATCTGCATCAGTACACCCAACATTTTCCGCGTGATCAAATGCAAATGCTGTTGGGTTTGCACTCGCGCCGCGCGCAACGCAAGACCATTGAACGTTTCGGCTTCTATCCGGCGTGGCACGATTTCTGGCAAATCACGCGCGGCCATCGAAGCGGCATTATGCGCGATGATCCTGCCATTGATAGTGAAGCACAAATGGATGCACTCGTCGCCACAATGCAGCCGCAAATTGCCGGGCGCGATGCGCTGAATCAGTCTTTATACTTTGAAATGAAGACGCGCTTGCCGGGCTGGATTTTATGGAAAAGCGACCGCTTAAGCATGGCGCACGGTGTCGAAGCCCGCGTGCCGTTTTTAGATCACCCCCTAGTCGAGTTGTGCGCACGCATGCCGCCGCACCTGAAGCTCAACGGCATGAACGAAAAGCATGTATTGAAGCAGTGCATGCTCCCATGCCTGCCTCAGGTTTCACATGCCTTTAAAAAGCGCGGGTTTTACACTCCGATCAGCGCCTGGTTTTTTACCCCGGATCGGGAAGGCGAGCTAGCCCCTTACTTGTCGCGCGAAGCCATACTAAAGGCTGATTTGTTCGACCCCGACCGCGTAAACGCGCTGCAATCGACGCTGCGGCATCTGCCGCCGCCAACCGACATGCAGACCGGATATCGCTATACACAAATTGAATGGTCTTTGTTTACAGTTCTAACGACACAAATATTATATGCACTATTTGTTACAAAAACGGGTATCGCATAAGTTAAAGACAGCATCAAAACTAGTATATTTACTAGGGTCATAGCGCGATATTGCTGCGCCCGTATTAAATTATCTTTATATTAAAGAATACCAAAATTCATGCTATACACTTACCCTAATTCACTAAAAATAAGTTTTGTATTCTTGTGTATTAAGAGTTGATACAATCCAGCCGGTTGTTAGGCGGGTTAGTTTAATTTTCTCATCGGGATGCCGTCTCCGACGCTTCTCCGGTAGTCGAAAATTTAAGCGCAAATTTGACACTTACACCGCGCTTAATTGTTTGAACGTGGGGGATAACACTCCCATCCTGTAATTCAACTGAGTGGAGGAGGCTTTAAATGGAAAGACGCGATTTTCTTAAAGTAGGTGGGGCAGGCCTAGCGAGCGCCGTTGCGGGTTCGGGCATGCTGACCTGGGCTACACGATCCGAGGCGGGGACTATATCAATTAACTTAACAGCCGTAAAAGGCAATATCGCGTTAATCGACGGTACCACAACGCAATTATTTTCTTATAGTTCCACCACCTCACCGATGGTGCCGGGGCCATTGATTGTGTGCCAAGTTGGCGACACTGTTCAGTTGCTACTCAAAAACACGCTTACAACACCGGTAAAATTTGTGGTCGGACGCACCAGCATCACCTTGACGGTTGGTGCGGGGCAAACTCAATCGCTGTCTTTCAGCGCTCCAGCCCCTGGCACCTATCTCTACTACGACGACCAGAATAGCGGTGTTAACCGCATCATGGGGTTGCATGGTGCCTTAGTGGTGATGCCCACCAGTATTAAAAATCAATCGTTCGCGGGCGCACCTACCTTCACGCGTCAGTATCGATGGGTCATCAGCAATGTCGATACGGCCTGGGCTAGTTTGGTTAAAACCAACGGCGATGCCTATGTTTCCAGCATCGTTTCAACCACGTTTATGCCGCGTTATTTCTTATTAAACGGTAGCAGCTTCCAAAATACAGAAGTGGCCAATACCGCTCTCGCGGGTAACTACAACGAGGCCTGCTTGGTGCGCATTTTAAACGCCGGCGGGATGGTGCATTCACCGCACTTTCACGCCAATCACGTCAATATTATTTCATCCAACGGCACCGACACCGCCAGCGGGAGAATTAAAGATGTCGTTTCCATGCTCCCGTTAGATGTAAAAGATGTCCTGTTTCCGTTTAAGACCCCGCCTGACGCTTATCCCGTCGCCAGCGGCACGCAGGTTTATCCCATGCACTGCCACTCCGAAATGTCGCAGACGGCCGGCGGCGGGCTGTATCCACATGGACTGCACACGGCCATCACATACGGTGCCGCACCCGTCGTCGAGTCGGATCTACAGCAAGCCGTGGCATTACTGCCTTAAGACGCTGCCACCTGAACATACGGCACTTAAACATTTACTGAATTAGGAGAATCATTATGATGGGAATGGGGAATTGCCCAGCGGGCGTCCAAGGAAATTGCGGCCTTAATCCGGCTGCTCCGGCAACACCAGGCTTAGCGGCCGCCAACAAGACTTTTAACCGCATGACCTTTATGGGCGGTAATCAAGTTATCAATGGTATAAACGTTAGGATATTCGGCTTTGCAGATGGTGGAATGGGTGGCGGCGGCGGTGGCATGGGTGTTCAGCGTTTTCCGGCACCCTTGATACGCGTTAATCAGGGCGACATTGTGCACACCGTGCTCAATGTCATGATGGGTATCCATACGGTTCATCATCACGGTATCGAACCGACCACATTTAACGATGGCGTCGGCCACTATTCGTTCGATGTGCAAGGACAATATACCTATCAGTGGAAAGCATCCCAAGCGGGCACTTATTTTTATCACTGCCACGTCAACACCGTGCTGCATGTGGAGATGGGGATGTATGGCGCGTTGATCGTTGATCCACCTACCGGCCCGGGAACAGCTTTTGCCGGGGGGCCCGCTTACAACGTTGAAGCTATCTGGGCGGTGGACGATATCGACCTAAGCTGGCATTGCAAACCGTGGGACGCAGCTTTGTGCGGCGGTGACGCGGGATTTAATAATTTTAATCCCACGCTATTCTGCATTAATGGAATCGGCGCTAATTTAACGCAAACGGATCCGAGTGTTGCCATTAACATGACGGCAGGCCAAACTACCCTGCTACGTTATATTGCGGCGGCGTATGTACCTCAGCAAGTGACGTTTGATCCGGGTTTGGGGCCGATTGATATCATCGCTGAAGATGGGCGCCCTTATGCAACCCCGGTGACCTTGGCTGCCGGCTCATCTGTATTGATGACGGCAGCGGAGCGTTACGAGTTTATGTTTACGCCTCTAACCAGCGGCATATATCCGATTGACGTTGTGTTTTATAACTACCGTGCGGCGAACGGCCAGTTAGCGCAGATCGGCAGTATTGGTTCTGTGGTTAATGTAGCCTAAAGGGGAAAAGGCCGTGCAATACACGGCCTTTTCTTTCCGCAACTTGTTTAAGGGAAACACATTCATGCGTAGCCTCAGCAGGCTGTTGGGCGTTTGCGCGCTGTTACTATCGCCCTTGCTGTATGCGGAGGCAGCCGATCCGGCAGCACCGCTTCCACTCGATAAAGCCTTGTTCGAAGCCGTAGGATCCGGTAATAAAAATGCCGTCAATAAACTACTTACCCAAGGAGCCAACATCAATGCAAAACACCCTCCCTGGGGATTAACACCACTCTTAATTGCACCCGACGTTAGTCGTGAGATGGTGCGTTACCTGCTGGGGAAAGGTGCCGATGTAAACGCAGCCGACCGCGAAGGGGTTACGGTATTGATGCGCGCCGTACATAGCCGAGAGGCTGAAAATGTAAAAGAAGTTCTAAATTTATTGCCTAAATTAGAAGCAAAAGGCACCTGGAACAATACCGCGTTAACCTATGCCGTTGTACAAGGTAACCCCGTCATGGTGAAGGCACTCGTTGATGCGGGAGCGAATACCAATACCGTACGCGCCGATGGCATGACACCGCTCGACATTGCCCAGCGGCGCTTGATGCAAGCGCAGGATTTACCTGGTATCGGGCCCGCCATGCCGCATAATTCGGCGGCATCCAGCCAGCACGTCGGCTTTAGCATGGTACACGACGCGCCCAAAGCCGACATCGTTAACGATGCGCAAGCCGTGCTGGCCATCCTGCAGCACGCAGGTGCCCAGAATGGATCCGGCGCAGGCATTAGTCCCGCTGCGATGCAGCACCGCGCTCCTTAAGTGCTTAGGCTTCTAAATTGCATTTAAGATACTCTCGCATTTTTCGATCCTATCGGCACACGTTGCAGCACGGCCCGGTGCATTTCCGCTTATGAAACGTATTCTTGTATTTTCATTGGTTATTTTAAGTGTTTTCGGCGCGGGATATTGGTGGGCACGACAAACTCCCCTCTCCCAACCGGACAAGGTTTTAACTGCCCGACAAATTTATGTTTGTCCGATGCACTCGCATATTGCGCAAGATCATCCCGGAAAATGCCCAATATGCGGGATGGATCTGGTATCCAACGGCGCAAGCCATGACATTAATTCAACCCAAATCCAAGTCGATACTTCGACACAGCAACAGCTCGGCGTTCGGCTTGAAACTGTAAAAAAATCGCGGTTAGCGCAAACCATTCGCACACACGCCATCATCATGATTGATGACAGCACACTGTATCGTGTAACACCGACGATGGACGGCATCTTAATCAAATTAAATGCCTCTCGATCAGGCCAGCGATTTTCTACCGGCGATGTCCTCTTTGAAATCTATTCTGAAGGATTATTTCAGCATCAGAATGAGTATTTGGATTTTCTGAAACGCCTCAGCCAATACCGCAAAAGTGAAGCACAAATGCGGATACAAAATCAGAAAGAGTTGCAAAATTCACTTAGCCAAGCAGTGGCTGCACGCCAGCAAACTGAACTCGATGTTCGTGAGCGCCAGGAGCAATTAGCAACCATGCTGATCCCGATCCAACGCGATGGTGAGCGCCTCGTTGAGCGCTTAAGATACGCCGGCTTTACGGAAGCCATGTTGCGCACGTTGACCAAAACGCAGCACGCCTTGAGCGTGATTCCGGTGCATGCCCAACGCACCTGCGTGGTGAAGGACGTGAGTGCCCGCCCGGGGATGATGCTGAGTCCGATGTCGGAAATTATAAGCTGTGTGGATGCCGCGCGTGCCTGGCTGGAAGTGGTGCTCTACCCCGATCAAGCTTCTTGGGCGCGCACCGGTGATTCCTTCACCGCACACTTTGATAACAACACCGAAATGACCGGGCGTCTCAGTGGATTAAATCCTATTCTTGATCCCGCCACACACACCTTGCATGTGCGCATCCCCATTCATCTGACCGACGACATACGGCTCGGTAGTTACGCTGAAGTTACGATTGAAACAACGCCGCGTGAAGTTCTAAGCGTTCCCGTCGGCGCGGTGTTGCGTACGGGTCAAGGTAATTTTGTTATGCGCGCAATGGGAGAAGGTAATTTCATGCCGGTCAAAGTGGTTACCGGTATCGAAACAGACGCACGTATTGCGATTCGCGAAGGTCTCAATAGCGGCGATCAAGTAGTCGTCAACGGGCAATTCCTACTCGATGCCGCCGCCTCGATTGCGGACACAGCGCAGCGCCTTACGCCGACCGGCGGCCAAGGGAAATAAGCCTCCCGAATGACTAAAACATGATCGCCCGCCTGATTGACTGGTCACTGGGCCACCGTTTGGTGGTACTCATCGCTTGCGCCATCTTGGCCATCTGGGGTGTGGTTGCCGCTCGCCACACCGCGCTTGATGCCATTCCTGATCTAGCCGATGTACAAGTAATTATTAAGACACCGTTCCCCGGCCAACCCCCGCAGATCGTTGAAGACCAAGTCACTTATCCACTCACGGCCGTTTTGCTCTCGGTACCGGGAACACGCGCCGTACGCGGTTTTTCGATGTTCGGCGAATCGTTCATTTATGTTGTATTCCGCGATGGTACCGACCCATACTGGGCGCGTTCTCGTGTGTTGGAATATCTCTCGCAATCTGTGGCGCGCCTGCCGGTCGGCATCACCCCCACACTTGGCCCAGACGCTTCGAGCGTAGGTTGGGTGTACCAATACACCTTGGTGGATCACAGCGGCAAGCGAGACACTTTTGAACTGCGTGCGTTGCAAGATTTTTTTCTCAAGTACGAATTGCAAAGTGTACCCGGCGTAGCCGAGGTAGCCACGATCGGCGGTGCAGCCAAACAGTTTCAGATTGAGATCGACCCGAACCGGCTAGCGGCTTACGGCTTAAGTTTCGAGCGTGTGGCGGAGGCGGTGCGGGCCGCGAACCAAAGCGGTGGCGGCTCCGTGATCGAAATGGCGCGCACCGAGTACATGGTTCGCGCCAATGCCTA
Organism: Betaproteobacteria bacterium; assembly: GCA_043783305.1. GTDB lineage: Bacteria > Pseudomonadota > Gammaproteobacteria > Burkholderiales > Thiobacteraceae > RBG-16-58-11. The sequence continues at coordinate 28,361 of JAYVZN010000110.1, read as the reverse complement.
TCTGCAAAATATTGACGACCTACGCCAGGTTGTCGTGGGACAAGATGTTAAAAATTTTCCGGTGAAGCTAGCGCAAATTGCCGATGTGCATTTGGGACCGGAAGCCCGGCGCGGAGTGGCCGATCTCGATGGTAAAGGCGAGACCGTCGGCGGCATTATCGTCATGCGCTACGGGCAAAACGCCCTCGATACCGTGTCCGCCGTTAAAGCGCGGTTGAAAGAATTGCAGTCGGGTTTACCCGAAGGAGTTGAAATTATCACGACTTACGACCGCTCCAAACTGATTCGTCGCGCCATTGACCACCTGCGCGAAAAATTGGTCGAAGAATCACTGGCCGTCGCCCTTGTGTGCTTAGTGTTCCTGCTGCATTGGCGTTCCGCCTTGGTCGCCCTCATTTCACTACCGCTGGGCATTTTAACGGCGTTCATTCTTATGCAGGCGCAAGGCATTACGGTCAATCTTATGTCGCTCGGCGGCATCGCCATTGCCATTGGCGCGATGGTCGATGCCACGATTGTAATGATCGAAAATTTACACAAACATCTGGAGCACGCGGGCCCCACGCCCGATTACTGGCAGGTTACTCGTAACGCGGCTGTGGAAGTTGGCCCGGCGCTGTTTTTTACACTGCTGATTATCACGGTATCTTTTTTACCCGTGTTTGCCCTCGTCGGACAAGAAGGCAAATTGTTTGCGCCGCTGGCCTTTACCAAGACATACGCGATGGCCGCCGCTGCGGGATTGTCCGTAACCCTGACCCCCATACTCATGGGCTATCTGATCCGCAAAGGTGTGCGCCGCGAATTGGATAATCCGCTCAACCGCTGGTTGCAGGCAGCCTATCGGCCACTTTTACTGTGGGTGCTGAATCACGGCGCGCCGACCATCGTAGTTGCTTTGTTCCTGCTGGCTTCCACGGTGATTCCACTCACCCGTATGGGCAGCGAATTCATGCCGCCGCTCAACGAGGGAGACCTGCTCTACATGCCGACAACGGTACCCGGTATTTCTATCGATGAGGCGGCAAATTTATTACAAATCACGGATCGTCTGATTAAAACCATTCCCGAAGTCGAGCGTGTGTACGGCAAATCCGGTCGCGCCGACAGCGCCACCGACCCCGCGCCACTCTCCATGCTGGAAACCACCATCTTGCTCAAACCACGAAATCAATGGGCGGCAGGCACCACCATCGATGAAGTGATTCGCAAATTGGATGCCGCCATACATCTACCTGGCTTAACCAATGCCTGGGGCTACCCGATTCGTACCCGCATCGATATGCTCTCTACCGGCATCCGTACCGTGCTCGGTGTGAAAGTCAGCGGCACTGATTTGGCAGGTATCAGCATCGCCGCCCGCCAAATCGAAGTCGCGTTGCGCGACGTACCCGGCACCCGTGCTGTATTTGCCGAACGTGCTGCCAGTGGGCGCTATATCGACATTGATGTCGACCGTTTCCAAGCGGCGCGTTACGGTGTTAACCCGCTCGATGTAAAACGAATGGTAGAAGGTGCCATCGGTGGCGAAACCATCACCACCGTGATTGACGGGCGCGAGCGCTACTCGGTCAATCTGCGCTACCCGCGCGCATTCCGCGATTCGCTCACCACGCTCGGTGACAGTCGTGTGCTGGCAATGAACGGCGTTTACGTCCCCCTGAGCACGCTTGCCAAGATCAGTGTCAACGATGGTCCGGCGGAGATTAAAAGTGAAAACGGGCGTTTGGTCGGTTATGTGTTCATTGACCTGAATACACGCGATATCGGCGGTTATGTACATCGCGCCGATCAAGTACTCCAAAAAATTAAACTCGCACCGGGTCACGCCTATAGTTGGTCGGGACAATATGCCGACCTGCAACGCGCCAAAGAGCGCTTAAGTTGGGTCATCCCCGCTACACTGCTGTTGGTGTGGGGTCTGCTTCTCGCCTACTTCCGCGACTGGCGCAAAGCGCTGCTCACCCTCGCCTGCGTGCCGTTTGCGTTGGTCGGCGGTTTTTGGCTTTCTTTTTTACTCGGCTATCAACTCTCCGTCGCGGTGGTCGTCGGCTTTATTGCGTTGGCGGGAGTAGCCGCCGAATTCGGCGTGGTGATGCTGCTCTACATCGATCAAGCATTGGCCACACGCTCACAGGCCGTGCTCACCGCAGAAATCATTCGTGCTGCCATCGTCGAAGGTGCGCTGACACGCATCCGCCCTAAGATGATGACCGTCGCCGTTATCGTTGCGGGTCTGCTGCCCATCATGTGGAGTCAGGGCGACGGTGCCGATGTAATGAAGCGCATCGCCGCGCCACTGGTCGGCGGCATGATTAGTGCGCCGCTGATCTCCCTATTTTTAATTCCGGCCTTGTACAGCGCTTGGTTAAATCGGGGAAAGTCATCTAAAAAATAGGCGTTTACCAAAGACAAAAGGCGTTAAAAACGCCTTTTGTCTTTTCCTATTTACACGTTAACTCTATTAATAAGCGGCAATACCCTGCAGCCCCAAGCGCGCCCGATCCTGTAATCCTCCGGCCTGTTCGATCAGCGTCAAGCTGCCATTTGTGCTATTGACACCTAAGACCCCCACGGTACCCAATCCGCCGTTTAGCGTATAAAGATATTGACCATCCTTGGAAAAAATTGAATCCGTTTGGCGTGCGCCCGAGCCTAGCGATACTATGCCCGCGTTAACCAGTGTCAGTACGCCATTTTTCGCTGTCTTATAAAGCGAAATATCATCCGTGCGCGTATTAATTAGGTAGATAAAACGCGTACCGCTGCTGACAACCCAACAACTAAAGAATTTACCGTTGTGCAATGTTTTCGTAATCGCCGACAGCGTGTTGTTATCGTTTAAGCTGTAGGAGCTTAATGCATTCGTGCCTTCTCCTTCAGCCACCACGAGATGTCCATATCGACTAAACAATAGCGAAAATGGATTGGCACCTGCCGAATCGCTGTCAATGCTGTCTGCGCCAATTAACCCCTCTTCATCCACGCTATAAACCTTTAACTGATTCGTGTTGGTTCCGCCCGAAACGATGAGTCGATCCCCCGAAGGATTAAACAATATTTGATGGTTAACATCGTTCGTCTGTGGCGGAACAGTACCATTCAATCCAAGACTTCTTACCGAATTAGGGATCGCAATCAGCCGACCTTCTTCCGACAATTTAAAACCGGCAACCGTGCCGTCTCCGCCCGTATTTAAAACATACACCACGCCCTCGTTGACGGTGATACTCACCGGATGTATGCCGTTGGAGGAAACCTTATCCACGACCTTAAGTTCATGTCCATTCACTGAAAACACTGAAATTTCATTGGAACCGGGATTGGATGCTAATAAAAATTTATTATCTTCCGTTAAAATAATACTTCTTTGCGAAGCTAAAGGATCAATCGGTTGATTCAAACTACCCCGGCCATTGGTGGACGTTTTGCCAAAGAAAAATAATCGGCCATTTTTAGCGCGCCCAAACATTGCAATTTCATTGTTAACCGCATCATTCGTCATTACAAAAACAGCTCCACGATCAAATTTCTCTGCTTTTTCATCGGATGCGTCGGCGTAAACCAAATTCACTACCAGCATCCCGCCGATGAGCAGTGCCGCCATAAATTTATTTGTTGCTAGCATTCTATATTTCCTTATGTTGATTGGATTCGTTCTTTTGAATTGCTTCTGTAAAACCAGTCCTGCCTACTGCTTCGGAAGAAACAAACTCCGAAATTTCACTTGCGCGCAAATGCGCTACAATTTTTCCGGTTACTTTACACAACATTTACGGTTGTTTTTTTGTGGCTGACTATCCATAACTTCCGACAGGAATAGACTCGATGTGACCCGCCGTACCATCCTTTGAATGACGGCCTATTTCCTCCCGTTTTAAGATTTCCAAAATACATAAATCCGCTTCCTGAAAAGCCTTGATTCGACTCTTCGGCGACGGGATGTAATTATTAAAATACTTAATGCCCTCCGCTAAGGGGCCAAGCACCCACAGCCTTTGCTCAACGAAACCCGCCGCGTTAATTGGATGTAAATCGGTACTAAGCTGGACGCTCCCCGAGGTGTTGCCGTGGGTGAAATCTTGAAGACGTTTCTTTTTAAATAAATTCTCCAACAAAGGGGAGAAAGTTCGGCTCAGCGCCGGTTGATCCAGAAACGCAAGACATACCCAATCTAAGGATGCGGTATAAGGTTTCTCCAAATGGGTGGACTGCACCACAATTTTCACCTTAGCGGTATCAAATGATAAACCGGGTGCAGGTCCAAAGGGGGCCTGAACAACACCACATTCCAATAAATTTAAAACTTCTTCAGATCGGTTTTTGGGCGGCCCCACAATAACGCGACTGACCAATGGGGCAATCACTTGTGAAAATTGTTGGTGAGATACGGCGGTCAGCCCCCCAAAGTCCACGACCTTGCGGATGGTGTCCCGCAATTCACGGAAAAGCTCAAATGCGGCCTTCCGAGCGCTGCCGGTTTCGCCGTTAGCTGACTCTTGTAAATCGTCGCTCATGATGCTTTTAAGCTTTTCTTCGTAATCGGCGCTGTCTTTCAAACCGTCGCGCAGATCCATAAAAAATATTTCCCCAGGGTCAAATTTCCCGTACTGTTTTGCCAGCTTGGTGATATTTTCTTTAAAAGATCCATCGAGCCAAGCGCGCCGAAGCGTATTGCCGACTTCTTCTGCGTTTGCCGTACCGGCGGTTAGTTGCGCCTGCGTCTGGTAGTACACCAATTGCATTTCTTCCCACATCACCGGCAATATATCTTCGGCAAAATTGAGTCGACCATCAGCACCTGCCTTCAGGCTTTTGGCTTGAAGGGCTTCCACGAGGTGTGTGGTAAAAAAAGACGGTGTATAACGTGGTGAAGAAAAAGCCTTACTGCTTCCCGGACGGGCCAAGTAAGGCAGGCCTGATCGTGAGAACATAAAAATACGAGGCTCCCTTCCGCTGCACAGATATTTTCGGTGTCCGGAAATTGGGTCACGAATAAATCGCCCCCCTCGACCGAGCGTCAGTGTCGCTAAAATGTCGATTGCAACAAGTCCAAATCCTGAAATACCGACGGTGTCACCCGGCTTGATTCGTGCGAGATGTTCGCCTATCGGATACTCCACATGAATGACTCGCCCTGACTCGTTAGCACCGGCAAATAGCGGGCGGCTAACGTCCCTTGCGTTCGGTGTGTGTCCGGTTGTCAGTACCACATAGTTAGCAAAAAACTTCGTTCCATCCGCCAATTCCACCGTTTCCCCTGGGCCTAATTCGTATACATTGACCGCCCGTTTTCTGTACACAAAACATTCGATATTTTTAGGCTTATTTTTAAGCAGTTCTTGGTAAAACCAATGTAGATAATCACCCAATAATCGTCGCGGCAAGAAATCATCATCCGTTATTTCACGCCCCCCCGTCTTCGTTAAGGTAAACCCATCCTCTGCCAGAAAATAGCCCTCCAGCTTTGCCCATTCAAGCAATGTAGGGCCTTTAATGGGGTTTGCTATATCGGCAAAATGATCTTCAACAAACATAGAAACATGCCCGCACTTGGTATTCAGCAGCAAGTAGTCGGGAAGATCTCTTGTATGAACACCGGAGCCCGGATCAGACGGCTCCACCATATGAATATGGAACGTTGAATCCGATTCGGATAATTGCCGTACACGCGAGAAGATTCGCTCTAGTGTGCAAAGCCCCCAAGGACCGAGCCCGATAATACAAAGACTGATATTTTTCATTCGCATAACTCCGTCATAGCCACACTTGTTGATGGGTTTATCGCAGCAATCCGTAAAGACCGGAAAACATCAATAACCCGAGCACGATTCGGCGATACCCGACCTCTGTAAATTTTTGAAACAACACATTTCCAATCCAAGTTGTCGCGATATAAAGTGGGGTAAGTAGAATAACGAGAGCCAGCGCATCTTTTTGCAATAGCCCCTTCATCATCAAAATCGCCAACATCCCTGACAGAATGAGCGCAAAATACGCTGTAATATTTCGACGGCTGTTGGAAACGGCATCATTTCCTGAGAATAGATAGGCCATCACGGGCGGCATGCCTAAGCTTGTTGCGCCCATCATAATCCCCGACAACATGCCTACTACCACCGTCGCGATGTGACTACGCCGGCCACTATATTTCCACCCTGAGGCGATGAGTGCCACGCAGGCTAGCGCAACGAGTGAAATAGTGCGCGTCATCAATACCGGTGTCAGCGACACTAACAACCAACCGCCTAACGGCATAACGATCATGGCGATCAATGCCAACGGCGCCACTAAGCTCCAAGTCACGTGGTATCGGATTTGCGGGATGAGCTGTATTGTTGCCATCGCTTCGAGCAGAACAATGATTGCGACCGTGTTCACCGGGCCGTAAAATACTGACAGTATCGGTGCCATCAACATGCCTGACCCGAAACCGGCAAAACCGCGCATCAACCCACCAAGCACTGTAACGGGTACTACAATCCAAAGTTGCAGCCCCAGGAGATTACCCCATACCATTTTGATGAATCCCTAAAATTTTAGGCCAATGCAATTTGTCGTTCCAACATGGAATGATTGTCGATGAAGCTTTCGATCCGTCCGGGGTGGTATGCGCGGTGCATCGGGTGCGCATCGCCGGCCAGAGCAGCCAGTACCGCAATAGCAACACTGGGAGACTGTGCAAAACCGCCGGTGGTATGTCCCGCAGCAACAATCATCAGTCCCTGATTTTCTGCGGGGATCCGTTCAAACAACCCGAGTCCCGAGGGTGTCCATGGACGGACACAATAGCGAAAACTCTGTTCTATCATCCCCGTTGCCTGCGCCAACGTATATGACTTGGGAAAATAGGTAAGAGCAGTGTGCTTCACTGCGTAAAACAGCGCATTTAAATGCTCTCGATCAAGATTCCCTGGATTCGAACCGATGTAGCCGTGACCCGTGCTAATGTGGATAATCGGTTGGCCCGCCTGATCCAGACCAATGATCACATTAGCGCCCTCGGCGGCCCCAGGTGCGGCATAGCCTGTCCGACTAATTTTAAGGGAGCTTTTCAAGCACCGGTCCTCGTCCGGAATTGTCAGCCACATACCAACAACGGACGCAATCTTGTTCTCGGATTCCGTTCCCTTGAGTAAATCGTTGCCATAGGCTCCAGGGGATAGCACGTAGTGTTGTGCCCGAAAAATGTTTTCGTGGGCAATTAACCCGCAAACAAAATTCGCCTCATCGCGCGCCACACGTTCAATCCGGGTATCCCAGGAAAAATTTACGCCCATCGCGAGCAATCGGCCAATGAGTTTGCGCGTGAAGCGATGGATATTCAATGTGAACCCGATGACCTCAATTGCTCCAGCGACCGCACCTTGTTTAATGGCCTCCTGAAGCGCCGGCTGCTCCTGCGCCAGTTCACTTCGATCAAGGATGCGTTGGTAGGATCCGATGCTCTGTTCAAACAAAATACCTTGCTCCAGTTGCTGCTGTGTGGCGTAAAGCCGAATAACGGGGGATGTGTACCCTACGTCCGAAAATAGATCCGGTTCGGTTGCTCGAAGTGCTTCCCAAAGAGGAGCGCTTTCCCGATTAAACGCGATAATTTCGTGGTTAAGTGATTCGGGTAACCACGGTGGTACCAACTGATAGTTTTCTTTCCAATCTGCATCTTTCGTTGTCAACGTATCCGTTGCGCAGCAACTCCAGCCTTGTGCCACAATTGAGCGATCAAATTCCCACCCTGCTGGCTCGGAAGGTCGGTGTGGTTTAATAAGGTGGTGTCGCGCTTCCGCCATTGAAAACATACGCGCGTCGTTGCCGCCGTAAGTACATCCGTACCGCGACCAGTTAGCGTCATTGCCCGGCTCCGGGCTTCCATCGAAAATAGATACGCGATAACCCGCTTGAACCAGGTAGTACGATGTAATTAAATTCACTACACCGGCCCCGACCATTGCAACAGTCCTGCTATCGCAGGCACTGGTATTTTTTGCTACATGACAGGCCGCGAGTTGATTAGCCTGCTCTCCCAGCCAATTTGCATTTAATTCTTCGGCTAGACGGAATGCCGCAATTTCCGGCAAAACACTACTATCAGCTTCATCAATAAGCCAGACCCGAACTCCGCAAATGGTTACCGCCACCTCGCGTTCATGATCTTTGTGCCCGATTAGTACGATGCTTTGCGGTCGACTACTGTGCGTAACGCGCCACGCTCTAACCTGATCCGAATTTGGAATCTTGCGGGTCATTAAAATATCGGGAATCGCTGCACGTAACGCGCGCCCCAACTCGTGATCAGCCTTTGACTCCAAATCCGGGCGATAGACTACATTGTCCCCAACAAGCAAACCGGCTAGATAATCAGAAAGTTTGAAGCTAACGAGAATTCGCATTTGCCATTCCTAGTGCGGTTATTTAAGTCGAGAGACTGAAAAAAGTTTCGGAACAACCGCTCGTACAAGACGGGGACAGTATAGTGATTTATTTCATAGAGACAAATAAATTTTATGTTACGCCAACATAACATTAGCGTGCTCAACAACCGTATTACCCACGTGCAATTGCTGCAGCAGCTTTACTCCGCACCCATTAGCTTTGGCTTATAATGCAGCCTTTTTCTCTGCTATGCTGCTGACTGGCTCACTCCCTACTCCCGACCAATCTCGCCGTTATACTGCCCTCGCGGGCGCTGCGGATGCATTGGCGCTCGCGCAATACGCTCTAGCTTTCCAATGTCCGCTCTTGGTATTGACCGCCTCGGCGCTTGATGCTCAGCGTCTACGCGATGAAATTCCTTGTTTTGCTCCTGGACTATCGGTACATCTACTGCCGGACTGGGAAACCCTGCCTTATGACAAATTCTCGCCGCACCAAGATTTAGTATCAGAGCGCCTAGCAACGCTGAACCAAATCAGCCATAACGCTTTTGATATCGCCATCGTACCGGTGACGACCGCGTTGTATCGCTTGCCGCCACGCAGCTTTCTGGCTGCACATACATTTTTCTTGAAGCAGGGAGAACGCCTGGACTTGAATGCTCTGCGCCAGCAACTGACCTTGGCCTCTTATACCCATGTGGCACAGGTACAAGCGCCGGGAGAATATAGCGTGCGTGGCGGGGTGATCGATTTGTTTCCGATGGGCAGCACCGTGCCTTACCGTATTGATTTGTTTGATCATGAAATCGATACACTGCGCACTTTCGATATCGATACCCAACGCAGTATTTATCCGGTGAATGAAGTACGCCTGTTACCGGCGCGCGAATTTCCGCTCAACGAAACCGGTATCGCCAATTTCCGCCAGAAATTTCGTGATGAATTTGAAGGTGACCCGTCTAAATCGCGTATCTATAAAGATATTAGCCAGGGCATCGCTCCGCCCGGCATCGAATATTACTTCCCGTTATTTTTTGAAGAAACCGCAACGTTAATTGATTATTTGCCGCAAGGCACGCTGCTGTGCTTGCACCACAACGTGTTGGAGTCCGCCGATCAATTTTGGCGCGATACGCGCTCGCGCTACGAATTGCTGCGCGGCGACCGCGAACGACCATTGCTACCGCCGGAACAACTGTTTTTGTCCAGCGAGCAAATATTTGCAGCACTAAAACCTTATCCGCGCATGGAGCTGCTTGCCCCCGGCGCTGAAGTAGTCGCGCATGTCCAGGCTTGTGCGACTACCCCCCTACCCTCCGTTCATGTGGATCGTCGCGCCGAAAAACCCTTAAATCAGTTACAAACTTTTTTAAACAATTTTGATGGCCGAGTTTTGATCGCCGCCGAAAGTTTGGGGCGGCGCGAGACCATGGCGCAATTCTTTGCCGAGCATGGTCTACAACCAACATTGGTCGAAAACTACGCCGCCTTCCAAGCCAGCACCGAGCGGCTGACATTGGCCGTATTGCCGATCAACCAGGGATTTATTCTACCTGCCGAAAAAATTGCGCTGATAACAGAAAGTGAATTGTACGCGCAGCAGGTACGTCAGACGCGGCTGCGCGAGGCACGTAAAACCACTAGCGAGCACATGCTGCGCGACTTGTCCGAGGTGCGCGTGGGTGACCCGGTGGTGCATGAAGATCATGGGATCGGTCGTTACCTGGGACTTATCGGCATGGACTTGGGAGAAGGCGAGACTGAGTTCTTAAATCTGGAATACGCCGGCGGCGATAAGTTATTTGTACCCGTGGCCAATCTGCACCTGATAAGCCGCTATAGCGGCGCAGCACCTGAATCGGCTCCATTGCATAAACTCGGTAGTGGGCAATGGGAAAAGGCCAAGCGCAAGGCACTGCAGCAAGTACGCGATACCGCCGCAGAATTATTGAACCTCTATGCCCAACGCGCAGCGCGCCAAGGACACGCGTTTACCTTGAAGCCGCAAGACTATGAAACCTTCTGCGCGAGCTTCCCGTTTGAAGAAACGCCGGATCAAGCTGCGGCGATTGGGGCGGTCATCCAAGACATGACCCAGGGTAAGCCCATGGATCGCCTAGTGTGCGGCGATGTCGGTTTCGGTAAAACCGAAGTCGCGCTGCGCGCGGCTTTTTTGGCGGTAGCCGATGGCTGCCAAGTGGCTATTCTGGTACCGACCACGTTGCTGGCGGAGCAGCATTTCAACACGTTCTCTGATCGCTTCAGCGAATGGCCGATAAAGATCGCTGAAATTTCACGCTTCCGCTCAGCCAAAGAGCAAACCGAAGCCATTAAATTACTAGCCGCAGGCACCATCGATATCATCATCGGCACCCATCGTTTAATCCAAAAAGATGTGGTGTTTAAAAATTTAGGCTTAGTCATTATCGACGAAGAACATCGTTTCGGTGTGCGTCAAAAAGAACGCTTGAAATCGATGCGGGCGGAGGTCGACGTACTCACTCTAACAGCCACGCCGATCCCGCGTACGCTGTCGATGGCGATGGAAGGGCTGCGTGATTTTTCCATTATCGCCACCGCGCCGCAAAAGCGTCTGTCGATCAAAACCTTCGTTCACCACTTTAGTGAAGGCCTGATTCGGGAAGCGGTGCTGCGCGAATTAAAACGCGGCGGCCAAGTGTATTTCCTGCACAATGAAGTGGACACAATCCTTAATATGCTGGAAAAACTGCAACAAATCTTACCCGAAGCACGTATCGCTGTAGCCCACGGCCAAATGCATGAACGCGAGCTGGAGCATGTGATGCGCGATTTCTATCATCAGCGTTTCAACGTACTGCTGTGCACTACTATTATCGAAACCGGCATCGATGTGCCCAGCGCGAACACCATTATCATGAATCGCGCAGATCGCTTCGGTCTGGCGCAATTACATCAATTACGTGGTCGCGTCGGGCGTTCGCATCATCAAGCCTATGCGTATCTGCTGACCGTACCGGACGGTAAACTGACACCTTCCGCCGCTAAGCGCTTGGAAGCAATTCAACTCATGGAAGATTTAGGGGTCGGCTTTCATCTCGCTATGCATGATTTGGAAATTCGCGGCGCGGGCGAAATGCTAGGGGATTCGCAAAGCGGTGAAATGCATGAAATCGGCTTCAATCTCTATACCGAAATGTTGAATAACGCCGTAAAATCTTTAAAGCTCGGCAAAGAACCGGATATGTCTGAACCGCTGCACGCTACAACGGAAATTAATTTACATGTTCCGGCTTTACTCCCCAGCGATTACTGCGGCGATGTGCATGAGCGCCTGGTGTTGTATAAACGCCTTGCTCACTGCGAAGGCCTGGAAGCGCTCGACGGATTGCACGAGGAGCTCATCGACCGCTTTGGGTTGCCGCCGGAACCAACCAAAGCCCTGCTCGACACGCACCGTTTGCGCCTTTTAGCCAAGCCCCTGGGGATCGCGCGCATTGATGCCAATAGCGATTCGGTGACCCTGCAATTCATCAAGAATCCACCGATTGATCCGGCTCGAATCATTCTATTGATACAACAAAAACGCCACTATCAATTGGCCGGGCCGGACAAACTTAAGATTGCTGTGCGCTCCGCCGATGCGCTCCGCCGCGTACAACTGATACAAGAAATTTTTCGTGAACTCACGGCTTAATTTGGAAAGAGAAAATATGCATCTAATTATCCAAGGCCCCAACGTCGAGACCAATGATTTAAAGCAGTTAGCCAAACTCTCCCGTGCGCGGGATATTACACAAACACAACCCAATGTATTCCGCCTGACCGATGCCCACCCGCATACCGATATCGAAGTCTTCTGTGCTCAAGCTCAGCTTGATTTTGCTTTTGTACCGGAGAACCAAACGCTCCAGGAGATTGGCTTAGTGGTGATGGATATGGATTCGACTCTGATCACCATCGAATGCATCGACGAAATCGCGGATATGTTGCAATTAAAACCGCAAGTTGCGGCGATCACCGAATCCGCCATGCGCGGCGAACTTGATTTTGCGCAGAGTCTGACGCAGCGCGTCGCTTTGCTCACCGGCTTGGAGCAAAGCGGACTACAGCGTGTGTACGACGAACGCCTACAGCTTTCGCCCGGTGCCGAGCGTTTCCTCGCCGTGTTACAGCAACACCGTATTAAAACCTTGCTGGTATCGGGTGGTTTTACGTTTTTTACCGACCGGTTAAAGTCACGGCTAAACATTGATTACAGTGCCTCCAATACATTGGAAATCATCGATAATAAACTTACCGGCAAAGTGTTGGGCTCCATCGTCGATGCACAAAGCAAAGCCGAACATCTAAAACGCCTGCGCCAGCAACTGGGTTTAAAGCACGCGCAGGTAGTCGCGATTGGAGATGGTGCCAATGACCTTAAAATGCTGGGTGAAGCGGGTATCAGCATTGCTTATCATGCTAAACCGGTAGTACGCGCACAGGCTTTGTATGCCCTTAACTATTCCGGTTTGGATGGCGTGTTAAATCTATTCACTTAATCACGGCAAACCAATACGCCCCTAGAAATTCAAACCTCTTTCTGCACCGTACCCAGCTATACATTAATTGATCATCTTCGACTAAACCCGAGAAGGTTAACGCCGATAAGATATTCACAGGCGGCGAAAACTGGTTCCCCGCGGGAGGTGTGCCATGCTAGTGATGAAAGATTATAGTTCGGAGGAAGTCGAGTCTATCAATGAATACGAGGAAGAAGCGCTGTCTTCCGGTTGGAATCCAGCCATTGCCGACTTAATACACCGCGAAGTCGACCATTACGAAATTACACAGGCTGAGAATCCGATACCCTCGGATCTGACCGATGTGGATGTCAACGATTTTATCGAGAAAATGTATTATTACATCGATTAATTGCTGAAAAATTGATTGACTCGTGTGCGCTATTCAGCGCACACCGAATGATTAGTCCAAAAACGGCCGGCATTGCGGTTTAAATGACCGCCGCCCGCCGTTTTTCTTTTCTAGTCGGCCTATCCCACCCTCGCCGCGCTTGAGGTAAAATGCGAATTTTAGGGTAAACAGCGCATGATCAAGGGTAGCCTAGTTGCACTCGTAACGCCCATGCATGAAGACGGCAGCTTGGATTGGGAGCGTTATCGTGCATTGATCGAATTCCATATCGCCAACCAGACCGATGGTTTGGTCGTGGTCGGCACTTCCGGCGAATCGCCGACCGTGGATTTTGACGAACATTGCAAACTGATTGAAGTCGCCGTACAAACCGCTAATGGACGCCTGCCGGTCATTGCAGGTACCGGCGCTAATTCCACGCGCGAAGCAGTCGAGCTAACCGCCAGCGCCCAAAAAGCGGGGGCTGATGCTTGCCTTCTAGTTGCACCGTATTACAATAAGCCCGGGCAGGAAGGTCTCTATTTGCACTACAAAACCGTGGCCGAGGCTGTGGATATCCCGCAAATTATTTACAACGTGCCGGGCCGTACCGTCGCCGACATCGCCAACGATACAACACTGCGCTTAGCGCAAGTTCCTAATATCGTAGGCATTAAAGACGCTACCGGCAATTTGCAGCGTGGTACGGACTTAATTTTACGCGCCCCTAAGGATTTCGCCCTTTACAGTGGCGACGATGCCACGGCGCTGCCGTTTTTATTGCTCGGTGGCCATGGAACGATCTCGGTGACGGCCAATGTCGCGCCTAAGCACATGCATGCGATGTGCGTTGCAGCCTTTGGCGGGCAACTGGATGCCGCACGCAAAACCAACGCCAAGCTATTTGGCCTACATGAAAAGCTCTTTGTTGAGGCCAACCCAATCCCGGTAAAGTGGTGTGTACAGCGCATGGGCCTTATTCAATCCGGCATTCGCCTCCCCCTGACGGCGCTAGCACCAAACTTTCATGCCGACTTGGAGCGGGCCATGCAGCAAGCGGATGTGAACGTTTTGACTTAACGATTGACCAAACAGCAAGTCACTAAACTGAAAGCAGAAAGATGGAGCGCTATGCGTATAACTATTAAAACAAGCATTTTCATAATATTATCTATTAGTTTCTTAGGAGCCTGCTCGCTTATTCCAGAAGCTAAAAAGATTGATTATAAATCGGCCACCAAAGCGCCGACCCTTGAGGTACCGCCAGATTTAACAAGCGCCGGCAGCGATGAGCGCTTTGCCGTACCCGACATCGGTGCTCGTGGTAGCGCCACCTTTTCCGCCTATAACAAGGATCGGACGACCAACCCGCAACGCGAGGGGCAAAATCTATTGCCCGAATTGGCGAATGCCCATGTTGAACGAGCCGGTAGCCAACGTTGGTTAGTGGTTAAAGCGATACCCGATCAAGTATGGCCAGTGGCGCGTGAGTTTTGGCAGGAAAATGGCTTCATCATTAATGTTGAGAAGCCGGAAGCCGGGATCATGGAAACAGACTGGGCGGAAAATCGCGCCAAAATCCCCCAAGATGCCATCCGCAACGTACTAGGTAAAGTGCTCGATGGACTTTATTCAACAAGTGAGCGCGATAAATTTCGGACCCGGCTCGAGCCGGGAAAAGTTGCCGGTACTACAGAAATTTATATCAGCCATCGCGGCATGTACGAAGTGATTAAAGGTGGCGACGGAGGCTCTCAAACAGTCTGGGAACCACGCCCGGCCGATGCCGGGCTGGAAGCCGAATTCCTGCGTCGCTTAATGGTGCGCTTTGGGGTCGAGGAATCGCGTAGCCAAGCCCTCATCACCGATGCCTCCAGCCCGGAGCGTGCGAAACTAACCAAGCTTCCCAACAATGGCGGCAGCACCTTGGCTGTCTATGATCCGTTTGATCGCGCTTGGCGTCGTACCGGTCTGGCGCTGGACCGGGTCGGTTTCACCGTGGAAGATCGTGACCGTTCACGTGGTATTTTCTACGTTCGGTATATCGATCCGGAAGTTGATATCAACAAAACCTCGAAACCGGGATTTTTTTCCAAACTTGCCTTTTGGCGTAGCGGTGACGGCGATAAAAAAAATAAAGAACAATACCAAATTCAAGTCGCTGAAGCGGGAGAAGAAAGCAAAGTTTCCTTACTTGCCAAGGATGGATCCGCTGACAAGTCAGAGACAGCTAACAAAATTTTGAGCTTACTTTACGAGCAATTGAAATAAACACCGATGCGTTTTTCCTGTTTAGGGAGCGGCAGCGAAGGTAATGCCATCGTCGTTGAAGTTGGGCGCACACGGGTGCTACTGGACTGCGGATTCAGTACTAAAGAAACCGTCATGCGCTTAGGCCGCCTCGGGCTTACACCGGCGGATCTACAAGGCATCGTCGTGACCCATGAACACTCCGATCATATTGGCGGTGTCACGCGCTTGGCCAACAAATTCAATCTACCTGTGTGGCTGACGTATGGAAGTCTCGCTTATCTTTCGAATCTAAACCAAGAGCCACGGGATGCCCGTGTGATTGATTGCCATGCGTCCTTTTCCGTCGGCGATATTTTCATCGAACCTTTCCCTGTTCCGCACGATGCGCGAGAACCCATCCAGTTTGTCTTCGGTGATGGTCGATACCGATTAGGCGTGTTGACCGACACCGGAATGATCACCCCGCATATTACGAAAATGCTTTCAGGGTGCGACGGGTTGGTTCTCGAATGCAATCACGACCGGAATTTACTCGCCAATGGTCACTACCCATTGAGTTTGAAGCAACGCGTTTCCGGACGCTTCGGCCATTTGGATAATAATGCCGCCGCTGATTTGCTGCGCGATATGGATACCCGCAAAATTCAGCATATTATTGCTGCGCATTTAAGCCAAAAAAATAACCGCCCGGAATTGGCTCGATATGCATTGGCCGACGCATTGAACTGCGCTGAGGATTACATTGGTATTGCCGAACAAGCTGAAGGATTCTCTTGGCGCTGTTTTGTATGAATCTTACCCACAAAAAGCGTCCGTAAACTAAAAAGCCGGCACTAAGCCGGCTTTTTAGCATTACCGTATTACTAAAATTACTTTTTGGCGCCGCCATCAGCAGGCATTGCACCTTTACCATCAGCAGGCATTGCACCTTTACCGTCAGCAGGCATTGCGCCTTTACCGTCAGCAGGCATTGCATCTTTAGCTGCGTCAGCAGGCATCGCAGGAGCTGGAGCATCGGCAGCAGGCATTGCAGGAGCTGGAGCAGCAGGGGCTGGAGCAGCAGCATCAGCCTTAGGAGCTTCGGCAGGAGCTTCGGTTTTGCCACAAGCAGCCAGTGACAGAGCAGCGATCAATGCAGCGAGTAGAGCGGAGTGTTTCATTTAGTTTCCCTTTTCCGAGTTTTAGACAAGAACAATAAACAGACAAGCATATAAATAAACAAAATTCGGTCAATCTTTTCAAAGCGTTCCCGGACCGACCGCGAGATTATAACAATACCAAAGAATAATACTAGCCCCTTTTTACGGAATTTCAAGGGCTTGAACGCTACCGACCCGAGCAATTCCGCATAATATGCTAGACTCAAACCCCGACTTTTTTATCGTTTCCCGACTCACTTTATGTTTCGGCTTTTATTCATACTGCTGGCATTTTCGGGACCGTTTGCGCAAGCCTCCGATCACTTGGTGCGGCTTGGTGTGCTGGCGCATCGCGGCAAAGAGGAGGCCTTAAAGTCGTGGGGAGCAACCGCTCAATATCTTTCGCAACAAATTCCCGGCTATCATTTTGTAATCGTACCGCTTAGCAACGACGATATCGGACCTGCTGTTGAATACAACGAGCTTGAATTTGTACTAACCAATCCAGGTTCTTACGCCGAGTTGGAGTTCGGTTTTGGTATCACGCGCATCGCCACGCTCAAAAACGATTCACCACTCGGGGCCTACAGTGTGTTGGGAGCGGTCATTTTTACCCGCTCCGATCGCACCGATATAAAATCATTAACTGATTTACGTGGTAAACGCTTCATGGCCGTTCATGAAAATGCATTTGGCGGTTGGTGGGTCGCTTGGCACGAATTGGAACAACATCATATCAACCCTTATCGAGATTTTTCAAAACTCAGTTTCAGCGGTTTTCCACAGGATAATATTGTCTACGCGGTGCGCGATGGTAAAGTCGATGCAGGTACCATCCGTACCGATCTGCTCGAAAGCATGGCGTTGGCAGGCAAGATTAAACTCCAAGAATTTCGTGTATTAAATGCCCAGCATATTGAAAATTTCCCGTACCTGCTAAGTACGCCACTGTATCCGGATTGGGCCTTTGCCATGTTACGCAATACGCCCGACGAGCTTGCGCAACAAGTTGCGATTGCACTACTCAAAATGCGCGCGGGCGACCCTGCCGCTAAAATGGGTGGATATATTGAGTGGACGGTTCCTTTGGATTATCACAGCGTCCACCAACTCATGATCGATTTACGTGTCGGCCCTTATCTGAATCTGGGCCAAATGAGCTTTATTGATCTACTCAAACAATACTGGCCCGGTATTGCCGCTGCGCTGCTCGCCCTGTTCATCCTCATGAGCGCCTATCTCTATACCCTGCGGCTTAATCGTCGCCTGTCGCGCACCATGAAGCATTTGGAAGACGAAATTATGCAGCGCCAGCGCATTGAACAAGATTTACGTCGAACCCGCGATGACTTGGAGCAGCGTGTTGCGGAGCGGACGACTGAACTGGCGCATATTAACGAAGAACTCGAATCGCGTGTCGCGCGCCGTACCGCACAATTGCTTTCAGCCATGCAACGACTTGATGCCGAAATGAAAATCAAACACGAGCAAAGCGACACAATACCTCCGGCCTAATCCCAAGTATTCGATGCCCCGTAGAATTTAAATTTAAGGAAATAGAGGAACATCAATTGGTGCTAGCCGATTGAATATTTTTTCAGCGTTCCACGAATTCGTCATCACCATTCGTTGTTCATTGTTAAAACTAGACTAAGATCGATTTTTGGTAATCGTATAAATCGCCTTTACGAAAATAGACTCCAGAAAAAAACGGGGGGCGTTTCCGCCCCCCGTTTTATCCTTGCTGAGTCGTTAGCTTAGTCAACCGTGCGACGGCGTGTTGGCGCTGATGGCCGACGATTTTCGCTGCGAAAGCCGCTGTTCCAAGCCGGTGCCGGTGCGGTCGCTGAACGTTCACCATTGCCACGTGGGCTAGCTGTGCGAGCACCATCAAAGCGATCATTCGAACGACCTGCCGGGGCACGCCCTGCCGGAGTACGGTTTTCCGAGAAGCGTCCGGCGGGTTTAGCGTTGTTATTAAAACGTGGGCGCGCCGTTTTTTCAGCACGCGCCGAGGGTTCTAAGCCAGCAATGACATCAATGCGCACGCTCTGACCCGTATAGCGCTCGATATTACGCACTAAATGCTTTTCGCTATGATTGACCAGCGTAACGGCAAAACCAGTGCGGCCTGCACGACCTGTACGGCCAATGCGATGCACGTAGTCCTCCGCTTGGCGTGGTAAATCGAAATTAATCACGTGCGTAATGCCGGCAACGTCGATACCGCGCGCCGCCACGTCGGTCGCAACCAAAATGCGGGTACGACCATCGCGCAACCGTTGCAAAGTGCGTGTACGTTTGCTTTGCTGCATGTCACCGTGCAATGCATCCACCGCAAAACCTTGCGCAAATAAACTTTCGGCCAATTCATCCGCGCCACGTTTGGTCGCCGTAAAAATCAGCGCTTGCTGCAATTCAGTATCGCGCAACAAAGCGTCGAGCAATTTATTTTTGTGGCTAAAATTATCGGCATACAGCAAACGCTGATCAATACTGGCCTCGCGCTGTGTGGGCGTTGCCACTTCAATACGTTGAGGGTTGCGCGTCAATTTGCGCGCCAAGCTGCCGACCACGCCATCCAGCGTTGCGGAGAACAACAAGGTTTGACGCGTGGCCGGCGTTTTATCCACAATGCTTTGAATGTCGTCGATAAAACCCATATCCAGCATGCGATCCGCTTCATCCAAGATCAACACTTCTAAACGCGAAAATTCGACACGACCGCTTTGCATGTGATCCATCAAGCGGCCCGGTGTCGCCACTACGATATCCACGGCATCGCGCAAGCCACGCAATTGCTGTGCATACGGCGAACCGCCGACGAGGCATACCGTGCGCAGACGACTAATACCACGGCCATAGGTGGTGGCCGCTTTTTCGACTTGCAGCGCCAATTCGCGCGTCGGTGTCAACACCAGGATGCGCGGGCCTTTGCCCGGTAATTTCGAAGGCTCTGCCAAGCGCTGTAGGCTTGGCAGCAAGAAAGCAGCGGTCTTACCGCTACCGGTGTGCGACGACACCAACAAATCATGTCCTTCCAATGCGGCAGGAATGGAGGCGGATTGAACTGGGGTTGGTGCGGGGTAGCCGCTGGTTTCGATTGCTTTGAGAATTGATGGAATTAAACCTAAATTACTGAAAGTCATGAGACATCCTCTTCTGATCGACAGGCGTAAACAGACAGGCCGATCGGTTACGGCTCGCAAAGCGAGGCCGGACAAATACGACGCATGGCCAAAAGGCTTGAAGCGGCGCGCGGACATCGGCGCCAACCGGAATACCGTTACACCATCCGAAAGAGGTTCTTTAAGATGCGGCTCATATAGAGCAAGGTCGGGGACGATGGGGCTGTGAATACAGTCCCGGAACGTATTGCCGGAGAAAACCGGCAAATCATCACTGCTGCAATGCACAACAGGGCGCATGTTACGTGAAGCATTGGTGTTTGGCGAGTATTATTTTTTTCTAATACAGGTCTTCGGTGGACAGAATAGGAATCCTGTACCGTGGAAATTCATTTTATAACGTCATTTATTTTTTGTCGGTGGTACCGGGGTAAGTATGGGATTAACAGCAATTGGCGCTGATGCCGGCACAGGCTTCTGCTCCAAAATCTGGAAAAACACTTCATCCCGCTTCACCATGCCGAGCTCGCTGCGCGCGCGCTCTTCGATGGCTTCATAACCGGTCTTCAAGTCGCGTACTTCCGCATCGAGCGAAGCGTTACGTGCTTTAAGATAGGTATTTTCGATATTTTGCTTGTTCAACGCTTGATCGACTTCCCACGCTTTGAGCCAGCTTCCTTTACCGAGCCACAAGGGATATTGTAGCGCGACAATAAGTAAAGCCAGAATGAGCGTGAGAACGCGCATAGGCCTAAAACCTAGGTGATGTTATAGAACGCATCACGACCTGGGTAAGAAGCACAATCGCCCAACTCTTCCTCAATGCGCAATAGCTGATTATATTTAGCGATGCGGTCGGAACGCGACAGCGATCCGGTTTTGATTTGCAGCGAATTTGTCGCCACCGCAATATCGGCGATGGTGGTGTCTTCGGTTTCGCCGGAGCGATGTGAAATCACGGAGGTATAACCGGCGCGTTTCGCCATTTCAATCGCTGCAAAGGTTTCGGTTAGGGTGCCGATTTGGTTGATCTTAATCAAGATCGAGTTGGCC
Source organism: Betaproteobacteria bacterium (assembly GCA_043783305.1). Lineage (GTDB taxonomy): Bacteria > Pseudomonadota > Gammaproteobacteria > Burkholderiales > Thiobacteraceae > RBG-16-58-11. Next base: position 7,538 of record JAYVZN010000110.1, on the reverse strand, counting down.
ACACCTTGCTGGATGCCTTCGCGCAGAATTTTGGTATTCGTTACGAACAAATCGTCGCCCACCAATTGAATTTTTTTACCCAGGCGCTCGGTTAATAATTTCCAGCCAGCCCAGTCGTGCTCACTCATGCCATCTTCGATGCTAATGATCGGATACTTGTCACACCACACAGCAAAGTAATCCACCATCTCGGCGGAGGTCAAAGAGCGCTTATCGGCGGCCAAGGTGTAGCGTCCATCCGCGTAGAATTCAGAACTGGCGCAATCGATACCGATGGCGATATCCGCACCGGGTGTATAACCCGCCGACTTGATGGCCTCTATGATGACACTCAGCGCCTCCTCATTGCTTCCAAAATTCGGGGCGAAACCGCCTTCATCTCCCACTGTCGTGACATGTCCCTGAGCATCCAAAATTTTCTTCAGCGCGTGGAATACTTCAGCACCGTAACGCAAAGCTTCGCGAAAACTCTGAGCGCCGACCGGAATAATCATGAACTCTTGCATATCGATGCTGTTATTCGCGTGCGCGCCACCATTGATAATATTCATCATGGGTACCGGCAACTGCATCTGCCCTGCGCCACCCAAATAGCGATACAGCGGTAAGCCACATTCTTCAGCGGCGGCTTTCGCTACCGCCAACGAAACAGCGAGAATTGCGTTTGCGCCCAAACGCTCTTTATTTTCGGTACCGTCCAACTCGATCAAGGTGCGATCAATAAAGGTCTGTTCTTCGGCGTCTAAACCGATAATTGCTTCGCAGATTTCGGTATTCACATTTTCCACGGCGCGCAACACGCCTTTGCCGTTATAGCGCTGCTTGTCGCCATCACGCAGTTCCATAGCTTCTTTGCTACCGGTGGATGCGCCGGAAGGCACGGCGGCACGGCCAATCACACCCGACTCCAGCAATACATCGGCTTCTACAGTGGGATTGCCGCGCGAATCCAGAATTTCTCTGGCGATCACATCAACGATTGAACTCATTATTTTTATCCTGACTTTTAACTTAAGACATTAATTCGGTTTCGATAAAACCGACATTTTTCACTAGCGTATCAATCGATTTCAAAGTTTTGAGCAAGGCCTTCATGCGCTGCAAGGGCCATGCATTTGGGCCATCCGACAGGGCCGCTTCCGGGTTGGGATGTGTTTCCATAAAGATGCCCGAGATACCGGTCGCGACGGCAGCGCGCGCCAACACAGGTATAAATTCACGCTGGCCACCGCTCTTCGTTCCCTGCCCGCCCGGTAATTGTACCGAGTGTGTGGCATCGAACACCACGGGACAACCGGTATCGCGCATCACCGCTAAGGAGCGCATATCCGATACTAAATTGTTATAGCCGAATGAGACACCACGCTCGCATACCATGATGCTATCCGCGCCACCATTCGCCGCCTTGGCTTTATCCACCACGTGCTTCATATCCCAAGGTGCCAGAAACTGACCTTTCTTGATATTTGCTGGCTTACCACTCATCGCCACAGCCTGAATAAAGTCGGTCTGGCGGCACAAAAAAGCCGGTGTTTGCAGTACATCCACCACCGCAGCGACATCTACAATTTCGTCCACGGTGTGCACGTCAGTCAACACCGGCACGCCAATTTGGCGCTGTACTTCAGCAAGAATATTCAGCCCCTCACTCATCCCTAAACCGCGAAACGAGGAACCCGAGCTGCGGTTCGCTTTGTCAAATGACGATTTATAAATAAACGGGATGTTTAATTCCGCACAGATTTCTTTCAATTGTCCGGCGGTATCCAACGCTAATTGCTTCGATTCAATAACACAAGGACCCGCGATCAGAAAAAACGGTTGGTCCAGACCGACTTGAAAACCACAAAGCTTCATGAAAAATCTTTCTTAGGTGCCGCGACTGCGGAGGCCGATGGCGCACCCGCACCTTGATGTTCTTGCGCATGGCGTTGAATGGCCGCACGCAGGAATGCAGAAAATAAAGGGTGGCCGTAACGCGGTGTCGAGGTAAATTCCGGGTGGAATTGTACGGCAACAAACCAAGGATGATTTGGTAATTCGATCATCTCGCATAAATGCTCCACGCCCAAGGATCGTCCGCTCACTTTCAATCCCGCCTGCTCTAATTTTTCCAGTAACGTGTTATTGACCTCATAACGATGACGATGGCGCTCGACAACCGTATCTTGCTCATACACCTTACGCGCCAAGGTGCCCGCCAAGAGTTGGCAGGGCTGACCGCCGAGGCGCATGGTACCGCCTAAATCAGATACGGTAGAACGTTGTTCTAGCGTACCGCTACGATCCAGCCATTCGGTAATCAGTGCGACCACCGGGAAAGCTGTGTCCGGATCGAATTCGGTGCTGTGTGCGCCATGCATGCCCGCCACATCCCGCGCATATTCAATTACCGCCAATTGCATACCAAGGCAAATACCAAGATAAGGGATTTTATTTTCGCGCGCGTAACGGATAGCGTTGATCTTGCCTTCCACGCCGCGTTTACCAAAACCCCCGGGCACTAAAATCGCATCCATACCGACAAGCGCGGATAAATTGCCGTTCTCTAGGGTTTCGGAATCGATGTAATGAATTTGGACTTTGGTCTTGGTATGCATACCGGCATGAATCAAAGCCTCCGATAAGGATTTGTAAGACTCCGTTAGATCGACATACTTACCGACCAAGGCAATATCCGCCGTATATTTAGGGTGCTCTTTGTCGTAGATCAGTTGATCCCACTGCGACAAATCAGCCGCCGGCGGGTTGATCTCCAACTTGCGGCAAACGATTTCATCCAAATGTTGGTCGAACAAAATACGCGGGATTTTATAAATACTATCGACATCAATCGCGGAAATAACCGCTTCTTCCGCTACATTAGTAAAAAGCGCAATCTTGCGCCGTTCATCCGCAGGCAAAGGACGATCAGCACGGCATAGCAACACATCGGGTTGAATACCAATCTGGCGTAATTCTTTAACCGAATGTTGGGTTGGTTTGGTTTTAATCTCACCCGCACTGACGATATACGGCACTAGCGTTAGATGAACGAAGCATGCATTGGCGCGCCCATCCTGGATTGCCATCTGCCGAATCGCTTCCAAAAAAGGTAGGGACTCAATATCACCCACGGTGCCGCCAATCTCGACTACGGCCACTTCGGCATCGCCGGCACCGAGCCGAATGAAATTTTTAATCTCGTCCGTGATGTGCGGAATCACTTGCACCGTACCGCCGAGATAGTCACCGCGGCGCTCTTTTTTGATCACGCTGTCGTAGATTTGACCGGTAGTGAAGTTGTTACGTTTCGTCATTTTAACGCTGACAAAACGCTCATAGTGGCCCAAATCAAGATCGGTTTCGGCACCGTCTTCGGTCACAAAGACCTCACCGTGCTGAAACGGACTCATAGTGCCGGGATCGACGTTGATATACGGATCCAACTTCAGCAGCGTGACTTTGATACCACGGGACTCGAGGATGGCGGCAAGGGAGGCGGCAGCAATTCCCTTACCTAAAGAAGATACGACACCGCCTGTGATGAATACGAATTTGGTCATTTGAATAGAAGTAGTACAGACGGGAAAACATGATACCGCAAAAGCCCCTTCTTTCGGCGAACATTGTTCAAGATTCTTCCGCGTAAAAGCGTCATCTCGCGGTCCATTTAAATAATTTGCCGAAATTAAATTTTGTGCGATAATAAGAACTATTATCATTTACCTGAAAATAAGCACTGGCGAATATGAGCACATTAGCAACTATGCAAGCTGGCGAATCCGGTGTTATTCAAGCGATTCACTCCGAACAGGCTCTCTATTACCGTTTAGCTGCAATGGGATTTCGCATTGGCAAACGCATTGAGGTTGTACGAAGCGCTCGCTTTTCTGGGCCCTTACATGTACGCGTCGGCTCCACCGACATCATGCTGCGCCGCAACGAGGCTCAGCACATCGAAATCGCGGCGTAGTTAATCGCATGAAGCGCATCGCCCTCCTGGGCATGCCGAATACCGGCAAATCTACATTCTTCAATCGCATTACCGGCGCATCGGCGCGCGTCGGCAACTGGCCCGGCGTAACCATCGACTTGATGGGCGCTAAAGTCCTGATGGGCGGCGAGATGGTTGAAGTGGTCGACCTCCCTGGCATCTACGACCTGCACGGTTTTTCCGACGACGAACAAGTCGTGCGCCACTTCCTCGAAAACAACACGATCGATTTAGCGCTGATCATTCTGAATAGCTGTCAACTCGACCGCCAATTAAGCCTCGTACTACAACTTAAGCAACTCAATCTACCTTGCCTGCTCCTACTCAACATGGCGGATGAAGCGAAACGCTTTGGTGTCACCGTGGATGCGCCCAAAATGGCGCAACAACTTGCACTCCCGGTCATGATGATGAGCGCAAAATACGGTGCCGGCTATAAGCCCGCATTCGATGCCATCACCAATGCCCTGCGTCATACCCAGCCCGTCAAACCCGAGCAGCTTCACAAAGTGTTAGCCACCGATGATGCCATGGAACGGCAAATGGAAGCCGTGCTAAAAAGCGCCGTAAACATCCCACCGCGTTTATCCGACGATCTCACCCTGAAACTGGACCGGATCATGCTGCACCCGTGGCTTGGTCTGCCGATTTTCTTTGGCGTAATGTACGTCTTGTTTCAAGCCATATTCCTACTCGGTAAACCACTGCAAGACGGCATTAACTGGGCCTTGCTCGCTTTCAAAGATATCGCTTTAACGCCACTCTTGGCGACAGCGCCAACCTGGGTCTCCGGGCTACTCATCGACGGTATCTACAATGGTGTCGGCACCGTGGCCGCTTTTGTGCCCATCATCATTCTATTTTTCCTGTTCATGGCCATCGTCGAGGACACCGGCTACCTATCACGCGCGGCTTTTTTGATGGATGCATTCATGGCGCGCATGGGCTTGGATGGGCGCAGTTTCGTCATGCTGCTCATGGGCTTCGGTTGTAATGTCCCGGCCCTAATGGGCACCCGCGTGATGCGCTCGCGCGCCTTGCGACTGCTCACTATGCTGGTCATCCCGTTCTCGCTGTGCTCGGCGCGCCTGCAAGTGTTTATCTTCATGACCGTCGCGCTATTCTCGACCAAGTCCGCGCCTTTGGTATTGTTCAGCCTTTATTTGTTCAGCTTTGCTGCGGCATTTCTGACCGCGATGTTATTCAAACGCCGTTTGGTTAGCCATGAACCCTTTGTACTCGAATTACCACCCTACCGCTTCCCCACCCTGCGCCAAATGATCTTGCGTGGCTGGCACGAAGTGCGGCACTTCCTCAATCGCGCCAGCAAATTCATCATCGCTGGTGTGATCTTGGTATGGCTGCTCACCAACTTCCCCAGTGGTGTCGCACCCGGCAGCAGCGCCACCTGGGCCGGACAACTCGGCGCTTGGATGGCACCGATCCTCGACCCCGTGGGCATCAACAACCAACTCGCCATCGCCTTAATCTTCGGCTTCGTTGCCAAAGAAATCGTCATCGGTTCGCTGGCCGTCATCTACGGCATGGAAGGTGCAGCCCTCACCCAACACATGGCCGGTAGCCTGGATTGGGTGCAAGCCTATAGCTTCATGCTGTTCACGCTAATTTATACACCCTGCCTCTCCACCATCGCCACGCTCAAGAATGAATCGAAGAGTTTGCGCTTCGTAGCGGTCTCTTTGGCCTGGTCGTTGGGCTTAGCTTGGGTCGTGAGTTTTGTGTTTTATCAGACGGCGCGGGCTTTGGGATATTAGGGTTTACCCACCACGTATTGCATTTCCCGAACAACTCCAGCATTATGCGCATAAGATGCGCATAGGAGACCAAAATGAAATCCATCTACGACCAGCAAGCCCGCAAGCGTCCAGTCAATCTGACGCTGAATGAAGACTTGGTGCTCCAAGCACGCACGATGACGGACAACTTATCTGGTGTCGTCGAATCACTGCTTAAGGATTTTGTAGCGCGCGAAAACCAGCAACGTCTTGCCGAGGCCAAAGCGCTAGACCAGACCATCGCCACATGGAACGACTTCGGCGATAAAGTCGAGTCCTTCGCGGACGAGCACTCGACGCTCTGATGGCGCAATTCGACGTTCACCGCAATACCGGAAAAAATCGAAATGCCATCCCCTATGTGGTACTGGTGCAGTCGGCAATTTTCGACAGCTATCGTCGCAGGGTTGTAGTTCCCCTGGTACGTAAATCCGCACTCGGCACCATTAGCGACCAGCGCTTCAACCCAAGCTTCAAGATCGAGCGCATCGAAGTCGTCTTGCACCCGTTGGAGATCGTTTCCGTCCCCAATGAAAAATTAGGTGAGTTCGTGAAATCCATTGCCCAGGATGGCAGTCGTATCACGGATGCGCTCGATGTTTTGCTTAGCCGCGCTTAGGGCTATAGCTGGGGTGCGACTTTATATAAACCTGACACTGCGCTTCACTCATTCACGTGAAACGGAATAAAAATGAAAATCACAAAAGTTTCAATCAAAAACTATCGACCATGCATAGATACATCGTTTGATCCGAACAGTTGCCTTTCTGCGTTAATTGGCCCGAACGGAAGTGGGAAAACAAACGTTCTATCAGCGATTAAATTGCTTCCTGCACTTTGTTTAAATCGAGGTGGCAGGCATTCTTTTGGCGACAATCCAGACACGCCTTTAAGTGAAATAAAAACATGGTATGAAATAGATGGGAAGAAAATGGTGCACACCGCACGACTTCATCTAGTAACTAATGAAAAAAATCAAGACGAAATAATAGATTCCGAAGAATCTTGGTACATGTACGAATTTACCGGCAGAAAAAACCGGGTTTCGTTCCCTTCGTGGCTCCTCTTAAGATATTTTTCGAGAAAGTTCAGCAGGTGGTCAAACTGTCAGCAGGAGAACTGCTAGCCTTATCGAGTATTTGACTAGCCAGGGCGTAACGCCGGAAGATCTGGTTATCTTGCAGCAGGGAGTCAAAACAATTTCAAACATTAGCTATTACAGCGCGTCACAGTTTACAAACCCGGGGAGTTGCCCCATCTCGTTTGAAGTCGAGGGTGACAACAAACGTCGTACAGGAATTTCGATCACGGGTCATAAAAAACTCCTTTATGACATGTACCAGGAACACAACAAAAAAAGTGATTCATACAAAGAATTTATTGCCCTTATTGGCCCATTAGGAATTGGTCTCGTAGAAGAAGTTCATTTTAACGAAATAGTTACATCATCATCAAACTACAGCGTTTTAACAGGCGGTAAGGTCAAGAAAAGTGAAAAGAACAATCTTTTGGTTGTCTCGAGTTTTCAGATTTCCGGGAATAGACTTTCCCCAAGCCGGCTATCAGAGGGCACATTAAAGACTCTTGCCCTTGTTTTCTATTTAGTCACTGAAGCATAAGGGTCATGTGAAGCATAAGAAGAAGCGTAAGAAGCGTAAGAAGCGTAAGGGTCACCCATTAGCCGACCCCAGTCAATAAGGCGAGCAAATCTTTTGCGCCTGTGGCGCAAGCCATTATTTCTCACTACCCCAGGCTCACCGATTGCG
>JAYVZN010000109.1:0-18429 GCA_043783305.1 Betaproteobacteria bacterium | reverse complement strand
CTTGTCATGGCTCATCGTGCTACGCAGTGAAATACGCAGGAGAAGAAAAATGGAATAAAAAAACCGTCTGCAAAAAAGAACAACACCGCTACGTCGGCGGGGTTGACAGGGAAGTCTTTATAGTAGGGTTAGGACTTTTTTCGCTTCGCACGGATTTTTGCGCGACTCTTGAATTCTTCATAGCGATCAGCAAGATCGTAGACATATTCAACAATTGCATTGACGAAAGTCTGCAGATCTCCGGCATCTTCTCTGGAAATGCTAATGTCTTCCGGGTGTGCAGCTAGGTTTCGAAATGCCTGGAGTTGCTGGCTCCAATCATATAAGCGGTCGTCAATGATTTTCGCATCACGCAATTTTTTTATACCCTCACCAAGCATTAGCTTCTTCTTTGGCATCGCGGGTGCAGCCTCCGCTTCAGCGGGCTTGGGATTAAGAATGTCGCGGCATAGCGCCTCTAAGGCGCGGCCAAGCATGACGCATGCGGCAATATTGGCACCAGCCTGAAGAGAACGATCCGCTTCATTCAAGGAGTCGGTAACAACACGAGGGATGCGCCAGCTTGAAAATGACTTGGAGGGCTGTGGATACACCCGGACGATGTCGCTCCATCGATCCTCGTATGCGTCGATGTTCTCGAAGTCGATTTGATCTGATTCACCAACCAGAATGGTGCCGCAGCTTGGGCAGTTGCCGACAAATACTCGCGTCCCATAAGGCTGTCCTGACTCGTCGTCGGAAGTGAATCGCTCCGCTCGCCCAGATTCGGTAGCAGCAACCTTAGCTTTGCAAACGTGGCAATCAACAATGAATATTCGTGTTTTAGCGGTGGCCATAAAAGTCCTAACTAAAGTAGACACCAATAAAAATCTAGCAGGTATGGCGCAATAAAATATTCATTCCGAATATTCTCCATATAAAACAACTACGCTATAATTTTTCGCACACCTTGCGCCTGGATTTTCGTACACCTTTATGCGGCTTGCTGCGCAGAAATGAGTTTTCCGGCTGATTACAGTTCTTGATGGATACCAGGAAAAGCCGGGGATGTTAAGTAAGTAACATCCCATCAACCCGCACCACCTTCGAAAAGAAAATAATACCAGCCCATCACACTCACGTCTTCATTTCTTAGCCAGTCGTAACCAAGTCGCCACCACCGTATCCGGGTTCAGTGAAATACTTTCTATCCCCTGCTCCACCAACCACTCCGCCAAATCCGGATGATCCGAGGGTCCTTGGCCGCAGATGCCGATATATTTCTTGGCAGCGCGGCAAGCTTGGATTGCTTGGCTGAGCAGCGCTTTGACCGCCGCATTGCGCTCATCGAATGCGGCGGCCACTAGGCCGGAATCGCGATCCAGGCCCAGTGTTAATTGGGTAAGGTCGTTCGAGCCAATCGAGAAGCCATCGAAGTGCTCCAGAAATTGTGCGGCCAAGATGACGTTGGACGGAATCTCGCACATCATGATAACGCGCAAACCATTTTCGCCGCGCTTCAATCCATGCTGCGCCAGCAAATCGATCACGGTCTTGCCCTCTTCCACCGTGCGCACAAAAGGGATCATGATTTCCACATTAACGAGACCCATTTCTTCGCGCACTTTTTTCATCGCCCGACATTCCAGCGCGAAGCAATCGCGGAAACTTTCCGAGACATAGCGCGATGCACCGCGAAAGCCGAGCATGGGGTTTTCTTCTTTCGGTTCGTAGCGCTCGCCGCCGGTGAGGTTGGCGTATTCGTTGGATTTGAAATCCGACAAACGCACGATTACCGGCTTGGGCCAGAATGCGGCGGCAATGGTGGCGGTGCCTTCCGCCAGACGATCAACGTAAAAGCTCACCGGATCGGCGTAACCGGCGCACATTTCGGTCATAGTATTTTTCAAATCATCCGGCAGGTTTGGGTATTCCAACACCGCTTTGGGATGAATGCCAATGCGGTTAATGATAAATTCCAAACGCGCCAAGCCGACACCGTGATTCGGCAAGCTAGCGAAATCGAAGGCACGCTCCGGGTTGCCGACGTTCATCATAATTTTCACCGGCGGCTCGGGCATACGGCCCAAATCCAGTTCGTCGATGGTCATTTCCAGTAGGCCTTGGTAGACCATGCCGGTATCGCCCTCGGCGCAGGATACGGTGACCGGTTGGTTATCTTTTAATTTCTCAGTGGCATCGCCGCAGCCCACCACCGCCGGAATGCCCAGCTCGCGCGCCACGATGGCGGCGTGGCAGGTGCGGCCACCGCGATTGGTGACGATAGCGGCGGCGCGCTTCATCACGGGCTCCCAATCCGGGTCGGTCATGTCAGTCACCAGTACATCACCCGCTTGTACTTGATTCATCTCGGACGCATGCATAATCACGCGCACCGGACCGCTGCCGATACGCTGGCCGATGGCGCGCCCACTGATTAAAACCGGCGCATGCTGTTTCAAACGATACTGTTGCAATACGTTTTGCGTGGCGCGCGCCTTCACCGTCTCCGGTCGCGCTTGCACGATGTACAGCAAACCATCTTGGCCATCCTTAGCCCACTCAATATCCATCGCTCGTCCGTAGTGCTGCTCGATGACGATGGCCGAGCGCGCCAAATCCAGTACGTCAGCATCGCTTAGTGAAAAACGCTGGCGCAAATTCTCCGGCACGGCTTCAATTAAAGTGTCCGTCCCCGTCCCGTACACCATACGCTTGGCTTTACTCCCCAGCGTGCGCCGGATCAGCGCGAACTTGTTCGCAGCCAGCATCGGCTTGTGTACATAAAATTCGTCCGGATTCACCGCGCCCTGTACCACCATCTCGCCCAACCCATAAGCGGCGGTAATGAACACCACATCGGGGAAGCCGGATTCGGTATCAATAGTAAATATCACCCCGCTCGATGCGATATCGCTGCGCACCATGCGCTGCACACCGGCCGATAACGCGACTTGTGCATGCTCGAAGCCGTGGTGCACCCGATAGGAAATAGCACGGTCGTTGTAGAGCGAAGCAAACACGGCGCGCACTTGCACTAACACCGCTTCGATGCCGACTACATTAAGGTAAGTTTCTTGCTGCCCGGCAAACGAAGCATCCGGCAAATCTTCCGCCGTCGCCGAGGAACGCACTGCGACTGACAACTCGCCTGGTGTTTGCGCAGCTAAGATTTGCCACGCCGCGCGAATATCTTTTTCTAAATCGGGTTGCAACTGCGCTTCCAGCACCCATTGCCGAATTTGGCTACCAACCACATGCAGGCGATCCACATCGGCCACATCCAGCCCGTCCAAAATCCGGGTAATGCGTTGTTCCAGCTCATTAAAATTTAGAAAATCGCGAAAAGCTTGTGCGGTCGTGGCAAATCCACCCGGCACGCGCACACCCAGCGGCGTGAGTTTTGCAATCATTTCACCCAGCGAAGCATTTTTGCCGCCGACAATGGGTACATCTTGCATGCCGAGTTGTTCAAATCCAATAACGTTCGCTTGATTGCGCATGATGGCACCTGTAGAGTTATTCGATGACTGAAGCGCGCTTGGTGTATTTCATCTCCGACCGTACCGGCATTACCGCCGAGACGCTGGGTAAAAGTTTGCTTACGCAATTCGATCATATTCAATTCGAACACCGTACGCTAGCTTATGTCGACAGCCCACAACGCGCACTGACCGCTTTAGATCAAATTAACCGAAGTGCGCAAGCCACCAGCCGGCGACCCATCGTGTTCAGCACTCTAATGAAACCCGAATTGCGACAACTATTCACCGATGCCAATGCAGTTTGGATCGATTTTTTTGAGACACTCATTCCCCGTTTAGAAATTGAACTGAACACAAAATCTTCCGGCACCGTCGGCAAATCGCACGCCATGAATACCGATTACCTACAGCGTCTAGCAGCGGTTGACTTTACGCTGGCGCACGATGACGGCTTGGGCCAACACCTAGGCCAAGCCGATATTATTTTGCTCGGCGTTTCGCGGTGCGGTAAAACGCCGACGTGTTTGTATCTGGCGCTGCAATCGAGTCTACGTGCGGCAAATTATCCGCTTACACCGGAGGATTTCACAGAGACGCAATTGCCGGTGCCGCTACGCCCTTATCCCATGAAATTATTCGGCCTGACCATTACTCCGCAGCGACTGGCGCAAATCCGTCAGGAACGTAAACCGGATAGCGATTATGCGTCGATCAATACTTGCCGTAACGAGTTACGCCAAGCCGAAGCCTTGTTTAAAAAATACAGCATTTCTTATCTTGATACGACGACCTTGTCGATCGAGGAAATCGCCACTAGTATTCTGCATCAAACCGGCTTACGTTCCGCAAACAAGATCGACTAAGGTGGGTGGCGCACTGCGTATGGGCAGGTCTGACTGAAAACCAACGCGCCAAATTAACCCGTATGCCCGATGTTTAAGATATCGATAGTACCGGCTACTTTTTGGATTGCAACTGCCGCACGCGTTCGAACAAACAAATGGCTGCCGCCGCAGCCACATTCAACGACTCAACTTGGCCGAGCATGGGGATCGTTACTTGGTTTGTAGTATGCGCCAACAATGCGGGCGACAAACCGGCACCTTCATTACCGAACAAAAATGCAATCTCTCCCGTAAGATCGTGTGCATAGAGTGATTCGCTTGCACCCAAGGTCGCGGCCATCACGCACTTGTATTGCCGCGCTATTTCGGCCAGTGCTTTCTGCTCGTGAACGGCCATTACAAAATGCGCGCCCATACCGGCACGCAAAGCCTTCGGCGACCATGCTTCGGCACATCCTTGCGATAAATACACGGCATTCACACCCGCCGCTGCGGCACTGCGCAAGATACTGCCTAGATTGCCGGGATCTTGGATATTCTCCAAGAGTACACAACTGCCGCTCTTTTGCGGAATGGGTTGTGGAATATCCAGCAATGCCAATATTCCGGTCGGATGTTCAACAGGCGATAATTTGTCGAACAGCGCAGCGCTCAAAATAATCCGCGGCGTATCCGTAAAGCGCGTCAGACAGCGCGCAATTTCCGGCGTTGCATCGACATCCGCGCGCAATGCCAGGAGGCGCGGCTGCCCCCCGCTATCCGCCAGCGCCGTTAACAGGTGCACGCCATCGAGCAAGGTTTGCCCGAGTTTGCGGCGCTCGCGACTGGTAGCGGCAATTTTTTTAAGTAATTTGTATTGCGGATTTTCGGCGGAGCTAACTGACTTAGGTACTATGCTCACGGTCATTTATCGACAATCTCCAACCGAAATCGTTGCACAGGTGCGCCCATCCGTCCAAGTCGCTTCATCCAGGCGCGCACCCAGCAAGGAGGCACCATCTAACTTAGCGTTACGCAAATCCGCATAGCGTAAATCAGCATTGCTTAAATCCGAAAAACGTAAATCAGCCGAGGTTAAATTCGCGCCGATTAATTTTGCCTGCGCCAAGTTGGCAAAACTTAAATCCGCACCTGAAATATTCGCGTAGCTTAAATTACTCCGGCTTAGATTCGTCGCATTAAAGCGCACACCATAAAGTTCGGCACTTTTTAGATTTACTCCTTCGAGCCAAATGCCGCCTTTATCACAACGCGTCCAATCCACTTTTGCCTGTGCTGCCTGATTGCAGGTCACGTTGGAACTGGGGAAATTCACTTTAACAGGATGTACCGGTGCCAGCTTAAGCGCTGCGTACAGGGCTAAAGCCAGTAACATCAGCAACAACAAGCCGATACCGATAAAGCGTTCGTGATGCAGTTTAAAACGCGCTTCCAAATCGGCATGCAGTAATTTTAATCGAGTCCATTCTGGGTTTTCGATTTGCAACCGCCGCTCCGTACCACGCCGATTCTGCACTAATGAATTCGCACCCGGCGGCTCGCGCCGATCGCGCTGATGGCGTTCGTCGATCCAGCGCAATGCAGCGGCATAGCGTTCACGCACCCAATCCTTCGGCGCATCCGCCGTACCCACTACACGGTATTTAATACTGCCAATACGCGGGCACAATTCCGGTACGGTATCGAGCGGTGCCCAGAATATTTGGTCACGACTCGCCTCATCCGTGACGAGAAATCGCCCCAACATCCAATCGCGGCTAATCAATTTGCTGGGAAAGGGGCCCGAAACCAGCGCGCCACGACGGATATACCAAAGCGGCTGTACTTTCATGCCGGTTCTGCACGCGACGCGCGCCCGATGGGAAACCAAAAGGGGATATTAGAATACATAAGACTAACAGTCTAGCGCGAAGCGCTATGCGTGCAAACCGCACTAGCTCGGTTTATGACTCAGTTGCCGCAAACTGTGACTGACTTGAACCATAATTTCTTTAAATTTAAAATAACGCGTTTCATCTAACGCCCCCCCTGTGCCGCCCTCACGGCAATCGCCGTAAAACAGCCCGAAAGGTTTTGACCCTAGAAAAATGGAGTGGGCAAAAAATTCGCCGCGCCCGACTATATTCAACACTTCAGCATTCACATAAACCTGCAAATTGGCTTCATTCTGTTTGTTTAACCATACACCCTGTGGTTTTTGCATTAAGTAAGCGAATAAATTTTGACTCCGTAGGTCGATTTCAAATTGGTCTATTGCCGATGGCTTCGGTGTACCTGCTGTAAACTTGGCGCGCAAAGATGGGTCGCCCGCCGTGCGCAGCGCAAATACTACACGCCGCAAACCCACTTGTGTCTGCAACGCTTGCATGGCCCATTGCATCAACGCTTGCGTGGAATTAAACGACACGGCATTCTTGGTGGGCGGAGATTCCGCTATCGACACAGGGTCGGGTGGTTCCGGCAACAGCGCTAACCAGCGCGCCGCCGGTGGCGCTTCATACCAGCGCCAGGCATGTGCTGCTAGTACAGCGGTGCGGTGCACACGAGCCATTGCCTCTCCCGGCGATAAATTCAGCAAGCTCGCCACCGCTGCTAAATCCTGCTCCAAGGCTATTCCGTACCAACCAAACTCGGCATGCCGTGCCACTGCGGCACCCAGTTGCACGATACCAACCCGAGCATTTTGCGCAGCACTCGGATCAGTTAAGTGACGCAGAAGATCGGGCAACCTCAACATTTGGCCGATGGCATCGAATAACGTAGGCAAATCAAACCCCATCAAGGCTTGCTGCGCGGCGACGGTTCCACCGGGGTCGCGGCGGATAGCTTCTGTTAATTTGGCGGCTTGCTCCGGCGCTGCCCAGCATAAATACGATTCGGCTATGTCCTTAATGGCTGCCGCGATATAGACTTCCTCCGATTCCATATCCTGCCGAAAAATACTCCAATCGCAAGCTTGGCACGCGGCGTGGTGCGCGCGCGAGAAAGAACGACGCAACTGCAATAGCGCTTTTGGATTATCCCTAAGCTCATCTTCAATAATTTTAGGTTTGGCAAAGCACTCAAAAAATGGCTTGGCACCAAACATCATGACCGCATGTTCGATGGTGGTGATTTCGCTGTTGAGTCGGCTGCGTTTGCGCGTCCCGATCGCGCGTAACACATTCAGCGTGAAGAACGGATCATGTCGTATGATGTCGCTAATGTCTCGGGCTGAAGCGCGTTCGCCACGGAGTGCTTGCTGTGCAATTTCAGCGGCGGTTTTTGCCGCTACCGGTAGATTTTCACTACTCAGGCGACGCACTAGATCTTGAACGATTATGGAGGTCACCACGGCACTTAGCGCCTGAGCCTATAAACGCCAGAGGTAAAGCTGTGTACGCCCTAAATCGTTCAGTTCGATAACTGTACTGGGCACCACACCGGGTACGCTAAAACGATAGCTGATGAACAAACTTCCCGGACGCATTTCACGCTGCACTTTATTCCATAAATCCGGCATTGGAACCGGTGACAAATAAGCAAAAACAACATCGTAAGCACTGAGATCGTGCTGCCAAAAATTACCCCAGGTGATCGCCGCGTTTGCTTGAAAAAAAGTACGCAACTTCCCAACCCAATAAGGCAAGGGAGCCGCTTCTATTCCGTTAAAATGACTATCCCCGCGCATCCGGGCTAAATATTGCACCCACCCGCCCAGACCCGAGCCGAGGTCGATACAACGTAACCCGGGGCGATCCGGTAATTGCGCGTTCACCCGATGCCATACTTGGCGACGTGATAAATACAATGGAACTTGGGTATTAAACGTACTCCAATAGACCAACACCAGCCCTACAAACCCGGCGAGATACCACTCCGGCACGAGTTGCAGACTTAAGGCAACGACCACAACCGGTACAAATAGCGCTTGAATGAATAACCACCAAGTACGCAAGCGTAGTACATAGCTAAACAGCACTGCGCTGCTGCTTTGCAAGATAAGTGCCACGCCAAAATTAAATGTCGAATTCGATGCCTGTGCTACCCAGGCCGGCAAACCGCACAGCAAGAACGCCAGTAACTGCGCCAGTATGGCCAGCGCAATCGGTGGCACACGTTTAGGTGTGAGTAATATGTGTTCAATGCGTTGGAGCGACGGCGGGTGCATTGGGTACCTCTTTATGGTCGGATTGCGTTACTTGTTTAATGTCCTCATTGCGTACAGCTTCTTCCGTTTGCTTGTTCATTACGATAATACTAATGCGACGATTCGCCGGATTTAACGGATCTTCCTTGTTGAATAGCACCGCCGAGCCTAAGCCGACAACACGTAAAATTTTACCGTCATCAATACCGCCCGCGACCAGCTCGCGGCGGCAGGCGTTCGCTCGATCTGCCGATAATTCCCAGTTGCTATAGCCGCGATCGCCACCCGAATAAGGTGCCGCATCGGTGTGTCCGGAAAGGCTAATGCTATTCGGCACGTCATTCAGTACATGAGAAATTTCCGCCAGAATTTCTTTGGCATACGGTTGCAACACCGCACTCCCAATATTAAACATGGGGCGGTTTTTTTCATCGGCAATCTGAATACGCAAGCCTTCGGCAGTGATATCGATTTTAATTTGATTTTTAAACTGCTTGAGCATGCTGTGCGATTCAATTTTTTGATTCAGTTTGCTTTTTAGTTCCTCCAGCTTGACCTTTTCCTTCCGTGCAATTTCAGCCTTGGCTGTTTCTAAATTAATGACTTTCTTTTGCGTCGGTGTATTGGTGCGCGCCATTTCTTGTCCGCTTTTACGTGACAGGTTTTTACCTCCGCCTTTCACGATACTGGATGCCTCACCGGAACCGGAACCACCGCCTAATGCCACTCTTAAGGGTGTCTTGAAATATTCTGAAATACCGCTCAAATCGCCTTTTGCCGTCGAACCCAGCAACCACATTAATAAAAAAAAGGCCATCATCGCGGTCACAAAATCGGCATAGGCAATTTTCCAAGCACCGCCATGATGTCCATGTCCGCCTTTCTTGATACGGCGGACAATAATCGGTCGTTGTGAATCGTCACTCATAACGTTTTACTTGGTTTTCCGCAGCTTAACTTCATCTTCCAGTTCCATGAAGGTCGGTCGCTCCGTCGAATACAACACTTTCCGTCCAAATTCCACAGCAACCTGAGGCGCATAGCCATTCAAGCTGGCGAGCAAAGTCACTTTAATGCATTGATAAAATTTCGTGGATTCGCTTAATTTATATTCCAGTACACTGGATAAAGGGCCGACAAAACCATAAGCCAGCAAAATACCGAGAAAGGTTCCGACCAACGCGTGCGCAATTAAAATACCCAATTCCGCCGGCGGTAATCCGACCGACTCCATGGTGTGCACCACGCCCATCACCGCCGCCACAATCCCGAAAGCCGGCATGCCATCACCCAACTTAGCCATCGCGTTGACCGGTATTTCACCTTCGTGGTGATGGGTTTCAATTTCATTGTCCATTAGATTTTCGATTTCAAACGCGTTCAAGCTGCCGCTCACCATTAAACGTAAGTAGTCTGTGATAAATTCAATGGCGTGATGATCCGCCGCAATTGCCGGATATTTTGAGAACATAGCGCTTTCATGCGGATTCTCGACATCGTTCTCAATCGACATCAAGCCTTCTTTACGCACCTTGGCCAAAATTTCAAACAGCAAGCACAGTAACTCCATGTACAACGCTTTGGTGTGGCGAGAGGCCTTAAATATCTGCGGTATTGCCTTCAGCGTGGCTTGCATAGGCTTGCCGCCGTAAGCCACCACAAATGCACCGGCAGCCCCACCACCGATCATCAAAATTTCTAACGGTTGCATGAGCGCGGCTATATGTCCGCCTGACATAACAAATCCGCCAAGCACTGAGGCTGTAACGACAATGTAACCAATGATTACAAACATGAATGGCGGCCTCGTTGAAAGAAATGCGCAAAAAACCACGGCTACGCATAACCGCAAAACTCTGCGGTTCGAGGCAATCGACAGGACCTACCGACGTAGCTACAGCCTGGATATAACTACGTCAAATTTTGTTTGGGCTTTAGCTCAGAACAGCAGTTTTCCGAGAATGGCGACAAATATATTGATAATTCCAATACTTAGGTTAATACCAATAAGTATTCGTATACTCGCCAAGGCGACACCGGCTGCTTTCCAATCTTGAGCGGCAACACCACGTTTCAAACGCTTGAATCCGGCAAAATAGACGTGCCCGAAAATAAGCATCATCAATACCCCAAGCGCTAACATGGTGTGAACATACCCACCCACTGCGGCGAAGCCGCCACTACCGACAATTAAATAAAATCCACTACCCAACAACACAGCCACGGACAGCCACACCCAAGGAAAAAACCGCTTAAAAGTCGCGGCCCAAAGCGCTAAGCGTTGTGCGGGTTCCAGTGTTTGAGCCGCCGCCGGGCGCAAAGCGAGGTAGGCAAAAAACATTCCGCCCACCCAAATGACGACAGCTAAAATATGCAGCAAAATTGCAATGCGCAGATCCATAAAAACTCCTTCATTTTCAATTAAAAATAGGTAAACCGCCAAACATCCCTACTGCATTCATGGCTCGGCGCTGACTGGCTATTTTAACGTTTTAGACAGGCGATCTTGGAACGTGCGCAGTCGGTCGTTGCAGTACCCGAGCCACCGGCGCAAAACTACGTCGGTGCGCGGGGCAAGCGCCATACTGTTGCAATGCGGCAAAATGCGCGCGGGTCGGGTAGCCTTTATGTCGATCAAAACCATACTGCGGAAAACGTGCATGAAGCAAACGCATCTCCGCGTCACGCGCCGTTTTCGCTAAAATCGAGGCGGCGGATATTTCGGGTACGGTCGCATCGCCTCGCACTATCGCCTGTGCTTCCATTTCCAGTTGCGGGCAACGATTACCATCAATGAGGGCACGCTCAGGCTGCCGCACCAAACCCAATACCGCACGCTGCATGGCCAATAGGGTGGCTTGCAAGATATTCAATTGGTCGATTTCCACCGCCGTTGCGTAAGCAATTGACCACGCTAAGGAGTGGTGTTTAATTTCGATTTCTAATTGCTCACGACGTTTTTCGGATAATTTTTTAGAGTCGGCCAACCCGATAATCGGCTGCGCTGAATCAAGAATGACTGCCGCCGCATAGACCGCGCCTGCTAAGGGTCCGCGTCCGGCTTCATCCACGCCGCAAACTAACATACACCGCGCGCATGCAATAATCCAAGCACGGCATCCGAAGCAAGTTGTGCCGTGTTTTGGCGCAGCGTAAGATGCATGCGCGTAAATTCTGCGCTCAAACCATCCCGTGCCTCTTGATCTTCTAGCCAAGCGCGTACGGCTTGCGCCAAATTTTCCGGTGTGGCTTGGTCTTGCATGAATTCCGGCACAATGAAACGTCCCGCCAATACATTGGGCATTCCAAAGTATGGCAAATAAAAACGTCGGTGTACCAAACGGTAAGTCAATTTTGGGATGCGGTAAGTAATCACCATCGGGCGCTTTAATAAAGCGGCTTCTAATGTGGCGGTGCCGGATTTAACTAACACGCAATTTGCTGCCGCCATGGCTTCCTGCGCATGACCAAACAGAATTGTAATGGGTAGTTCCTGCGCTTGATTGCGGTATACCGCCGCTTCAAATAAATTGCGCGTTTCTTTGGTCGCCAGTGGTGCTAAAAATTTCACCTGTGGTAATTGTTCATGCAAACGTTGTGCGGTTTGAATGAATAGATCCGCGTGCATGTGCAGTTCGCTACGTCGACTACCTGGCAGCAAGGTAACAATGGTCGTGTCATGACTCAGCTTGAGGTGGTCACGCGCCGCATTGGGATTGCTTTCCAGCGGAATGGTATCGGCCAAAGGATGGCCGACGTAGGTGGCCGGGATACCGGCTTGGTCGTAGATTGCTTTTTCAAAAGGAAATAAAACCAACATATGATCCACGGCACGTTTGATCTTACGAATGCGCCCCCCACGCCAAGCCCAGATGGATGGACTGGCAAAATGCACCGTAGCAATCCCGCGCTTACGCAAGATACGCTCTACATTGAAGTTGAAATCAGGCGCGTCTACGCCTATATACACATGCGGGCGCCAAGCAATGATCGCGCGTTTAAGACCACGCCGTAGCGCTAATAGCGAGAAAAGATTTTTAAGAACTTCGTGAAAACCGATGACGGATAATTTTTCCATTGGAAAAAATGACTTCACGCCATTGGCTGTCATTTTGGGCCCCGCAACCCCAAAAAACTCCGCTTGCGGTAGCCGAGTACGCAAGGCGCTTACCAGATGACTGCCCAACAAATCTCCCGACGCCTCACCGGCGACAATCGCTATGCGAATAGGCGCTATCATGCGTTAACGGATAATACCGCGCGTAGAAATAGCCAGAAAGTCTAACATTAACTGCACTTCTTCATGCGTGCGCGATTGCTCCAATAAAGCCGTTTTTGCTTCCTCTAAAGTCAGGCCATTTCGATACAGTGTTTTATAAGCCTGCTTTACAGCCGCAATGGCCGCCGGCGTAAAGCCGCGCCGTTTTAAGCCTTCGCTGTTGATCCCATTTGGTTTCGCGCCATCGCTACCGGCAGCCAAAACATACGGTGGAATGTCTTTATACACAGCCGAATTCACCGCCGTTATCACGTGCGCGCCGACTTTACAAAATTGATGTACGCCGGTAAATCCACCGAGCACGGCGTGATCGCCCAACTGTACATGGCCGGCCAAAGAAGCATTATTTGCAAATATCGTGTGATTACCAACTTGGCAGTCATGCGCGATGTGCACATAGGCCATGATCCAATTATCGTTGCCGATACGCGTGACACCCGCATCTTGGGCCGTACCGATATTGAATGTACAGAATTCACGAATGGTGTTGCGGTCACCAATTTCTAACCGCGTCGGTTCATCCGCGTATTTTTTATCTTGCGGTACTTCACCCAAAGAAACGAATTGAAAAATTCGGTTATCGCAGCCGATGCGGGTATGGCCGGTAATCACAGCATGCGCACCCACTTGCGTACCGTTACCTAGTTCAACATGCTCTCCGATGACGGCATAGGGTCCGACGCTAACGTTAGTGCCCAGGTGTGCGCGCGGATGAACGATTGCGGTTGCGTGAATCATTCGGCGTTGCGTACCGTACACATCAATTCGGCCACGGCGACGACATCATCCCCGACCGTGGCCTTGGCGGTGTATTTCCAAATACTCTTAATCGAACGTTGAAAATGCACTTCGAGTCGCAATTGGTCACCGGGGCCTACGGGTTTTTTGAAACGCGCGCCATCAATGCCCACGAAATAGTAAACCGAATTTGCATTTGGTTTGGTGTCCGCCGATTTGAATGACAAAATAGCGGCGGATTGTGCCATAGCCTCCAGAATCAACACACCGGGCATGACGGGGCGAGTCGGAAAATGCCCTGGGAAAAACGGCTCGTTAATGGTCACGTTTTTGATTGCCACAATCCGCACGCCCGGCTCTATTAACTCGACTCGATCAACCATGAGAAATGGAAAACGGTGCGGAAGGTATTGCATGATTTCTTGAATGTCCATCGCGTTCACGTGGATTTCCTTTCGAGGGCTTGAATTTTTTCTTCCAAATCGTGGACACGGTGCATCAGTGTTTCTAAGCGCCGCAGTTGCGCCACCGTTTTTAACCATTCGCGATGCGGCGCTGCTGCCCACATGGCCGTGTAGGTGCCCGGAGTATCAATCGATTTACTGACCAAGGTTCCTCCCGAAATAGTCACGCCGTCGGCCACTGAAATATGCCCGACAAACATGGCGGCACCACCGATAATGCAGTGCTTACCGATCACGGTACTACCCGCAATACCAACGCACGCGGCAATCGCTGTATGGGCACCGATACGCACGTTGTGCGCTATCTGAATTTGATTATCCAACTTTACGCCATCTTCGATTACGGTATCTTCCAATGCTCCGCGGTCAACCGTGGTATTCGCGCCAATTTCCACATCGTCGCCGATGACCACACGCCCGACTTGCGGAACCTTTAACCAGCGCCCGTCTTCGGGTGCTAGGCCAAATCCATCGGCACCGATAACCACACCGGAATGATAAATTCCACGTTGACCCAATTTACAATTCGGATAAATCGATACGCCCGCATTAAGACGGGTTCCAGCACCGATTTCCACGCCAGCACCGACATAACTACCGGCCCCGATTACAACACCCGCGCCGATCACCGCATGCGCTGCGATCACGGCGTGCGCGGCGACCGATGCATCGTATGCGACGCGCGCTGTTACATCCACCACGGCACTGGGATGTATCCCCGCAGTGTATCGCTCCGGCGGATGAAACAGCGCCGATACCTTTGCCATATACGCATAAGGATTGTTTGTAACGATACGCGGAATGGCCGTGGCTGTTAGATCTTGTGGCGCGAGTATCACTGCCGCCGCACGCGTGGAGGACAACTGCGGGCGATATTTACTGTTGCTTAAAAAACTAATGTCGTTCGGTCCGGCGGTGGTCAACGTACGAATACCGGAAATCAGAATAGCAGCATCACCCATCAATTCGCCACCGAGGTCGCGAACCAATGCGCCCAGTTCGATGCGAATTTCCTCACTCACCTACGCTATTTATCCGCCAGTAGGCGTAGAATTTTTTCAGTAATATCAATGCGCGGACTGACATAAACAGCTTCTTGCAGAATTAAATCAAATTTCTCGCGTTCCGCCATTTCGTGAATTGCTTTATTGACGCGATCTTGAAACGCAATACGTTCCTCATTTTGCCGCGTGTTTAAATCTTCACGAAATTCGCGCTGCGCACGTTGCAAATCACGATTCAGATTCGCCAAATCGCGTTCTTTATTGCGCCGATCTGCCTCACTCATGGTCACGGTTTCTTTTTCCAACAGCGCTTGTAAATCACGAAATTGCTTGGACAGTTTTTGAATTTCCTGTTCGCGAACAGCAAATTCTTTCTCTAGTTTTTTACTTGCACGAACCGCCGGTGCTGAGTCGCGAAACACGCGCTCGGTATTGACAATACCGATCTTCAGCTCTGCCGCCACAGTCGCGAGGGGTAACGCCATCATCACTACGCACAATATCTTTTTCATCATTGCACCTTTACAGACTTAAAATACGCCGCCCAACTGGAATTGAAAACCTTCTTTTTTATCGTTGGTTTTAGCATTAAGTGGGAATGCATAGCTAAACCGAAGTGGGCCGATAGGTGAAACCCAGTACACTCCCACGCCGGAAGAATAGCGTACATCACTGGCACTGAACGAAGCACCCGCCGCCTCGATTATACCGGCATCCACAAACACACTGAGCCGAACCGATTTATCCTGCCCCAGTCCGGGTATGGTGGTTAACAATTCTGAGTTCACGATGGCTCGCCGTCCACCGCCGATTGCATCGCCATTGCTATCTTTCGGACCCAAGGTGCCGGTTCTATAACCCCGCACCGAAGAAATACCGCCAGCGTAAAAGTTTTTAAAGAAGGGTAGCGGATCCTTGCCTAAGCCATTGGCAATTCCAATTTCACCGTTTAGTAGCAAAGTGAACTCCCGGGACAAAGGGAAGTACCGTTGATGCTGGTAATTCAATTTATAGTACGTTAAGGAACCGCCCGGTAAACCGAACTCACCTGCGGCGCGCTGCACCGTACCGCGCGTCGGGCTAATCCGACTATCGAGGCTCTCCCGTGCAAAACTGATATCGCCGCGTAATGTTGTGTAGCTGGAGCCGAATTGATTAACAAAATCACGGTAAAGTTGCGTTGACGAATCAAACAAAGTCAGTTTCGTCCGATCCAAACCCAAGCCGAAGTTGATGGTATCGGTTTCGTTCAGCGGTACCCCGGTACGCAAACCGAAACCAATCGAATTGGTCGAAAAATTGGAAACGGCCAACGTGCCTGCTTCGGTTTTACGAGTATAGATATCGCCGCCCAAACTCACTCCGTCATCGGTGTAGTAGGGGTTGGTATAAGAGATGGAATACGTTTTATTCACCTTGCTGGTATTCACTTGTACCGACAGGAAATTTCCCGATCCCAGGACATTCGGTTGCGCTACCGAGCCGCTCAACACAATCCCCTCACTACTGGAGAAACCCGCACCGGCCAAAATATTACCGGTGGATTTTTCTTCCACGTGTACATTCAAATCAACTTGATCGGTGGTGCCGGCTACCGGCGGCGTTTCAACATTCACTTCCTTGAAAAACCCCAGAAGATCCAGCCGTTCGCGCGAGCGGTTGACTTTATCCTGCGCATACCACCCGCCTTCGGCTTGACGTACTTCGCGTCGAATCACTTCATCCCGCGTCCGCGTATTACCCACTACGTTGATGCGCCGGATATACACACGCCGCCCCGGATCCACAAAAAATGTAAACGCAACGCGTTGCTTTTCTTTATCCAACTCCGGTACGGCATTCACATTGGCGAAGGCGTATCCGTCATTGCCCAGCCGGTCTGAAATAGCTTTACTGGATGCCGTGAGTTTTTCGCGTGAAAACACTTCACCGGAATGTAACTTAACCAGTTTACGCAGTTCGACTTCGGACAATATGGGTTCACCGGCCACTTTGATATCAGACACAATGTAGCGTTTACCTTCGATCATATTAATGGTGATGTAAATATCGCGTTTATCCGCGCTGATTTGTACTTGCGTCGAATCCACATTGAATTCAAGATAACCTCGATTCAAGTAATAGGAGCGTAGCGTTTCCAGATCACCGGAAAGTTTTTGCTTGGAATACTGGTCGTTCTTGGTATACCAACTGAGCCAAGTCGGTGTCGATAGGGCCATCAACTTGAGCAAGTCTTTTTCACGGAAGGCTTCAGCCCCGACGATGTTGATCTGCCGAATTTTGGCATTTTCGCCTTCTTCTACATCGAATCGTATGGCAACCCGGTTACGTTCCAGCGGGGTGACCGTGGTCTTGACCGAAGCGGCATATTTGCCTTTAGCCAAATATTGTCGTTTCATTTCCTGCTCGGCTTTATCCAGCAGGGAACGGTCGAAAATACGCCCTTCGCTTAAGCCGATTTGTTTGAAGGCTTCTTTAATTTGATCCGGCGGGAATTCCTTCAAACCAACCAAATCAACTTGACCGATTGCGGGGCGTTCTTGCACCTGCACGATCAACACGTCTTTATCGTATTCCAAACGTACATCTTTGAAGAAGCCCGTAGCAAATAAGGCCTTAATCGTCGCCGCCGCCTTTTCGTTATCCAAGGTGTCGCCCACTTTAACCGGCATATAACTAAACACTGTGCCAGCTTCCGTGCGTTGGATACCTTCTACCCGGATATCCTTAATTTTAAAAGGGTCCAACGCAAAGGCGGGATGAATGCACGCACAACAAAGCACGAACAGAAGAGAAAATTGGCGTTTCATGGTTGGTTTATTATTGTCCAAGCAGTCGTAGGATGTCGTTATAGAGGGCTAAGCCCATGAGCAAAACCAGTGCGGCAATTCCCACGCGTTGGCCGATTTCCATAGCCTGCGTTGATACCGGACTGCCTTTTAGCACCTCCACCATATAATACATCAAATGCCCGCCATCCAGGATGGGCAACGGGAGTAGATTCATCACGCCTAAACTAACGCTGACTAAAGCTATAAATAGCAAATAGGGTAGCCAGCCGATACTCGCCGTTTCTCCAGCCACTTGGGCAATGGTTACCGGCCCACTGAGATTCCGCCAAGAAACCTCGCCGGTAATCATTCGGCCTAGAATTTTAAGACTGAAAATACTGGTATCCCAACACTTGTACGCGCCGCGTGCTAGGGCCTCACCTAAAGGATATTGTGCTTTTACGATCACATCCGGCGCAACACCGATGCGCCCAATGGTCTGGCCATCCTGTATCACGCGCTGAGGTGTCACCGCGATTGAACGGGTATCAAATCCCCGCTTAACTGTCAGCCGCACGATGTTATTCGGCTGCGCGCGCACCGCTTCGGTAAACGCATGCCAATCCGCTACGGCTTTGCCGTTCACCGCCAGCACCCGATCACCGACTTGGAGCCCCGCGTTTTCAGCCGGTGAGCCGGGAACAATTTTACCCAGGGAAGCCGGTATGGTTTTCG
>JAYVZN010000108.1:0-18646 GCA_043783305.1 Betaproteobacteria bacterium | reverse complement strand
TTCGAGCCGTCATTCAAGTCTTCCGCATTTTCCGTAAAACAGTCGAGCACGTCGAAGCCGTGCAGATGCTGGAGTTTTTGCACCAGCGCTCGCTCGATCTGATCTTCGGAAATAAAGTTAGGCATAGCCAATCCGCAAGCGCTGTGCTAAATTCGGCCCAGTCTGGCCAGAATAAATGGAGAACATCATGCGCGACGAACGACAACTACAGAAAGCAACGGGCCATTGGCAACTGCAAGAAGCAAAGAGCAACTTCAGCCAACTTATTAAACGCGCGACGAGCGGTGATGCGCAAACGGTCACCGTCCACGGCAAGCCGACGGCGGTGGTGGTTTCGGCGGAAGAATACGCCCGGCTCACCCGCCACCGCACCAAGCTCTCCAGCGCGCTACTGCGTCCCGACCTTGCAGCCGAAGACCTGGACATTACCCGCAGCCGCGACACCGGGCGCGACATCGAGCTATGAGCTGGCTGCTCGACACCTGCGCGCTGTCCGAATACGCCAAAAAATCCCCCGCGAAAAAAGTCATCGCCTGGCTGGACGAGCAGGACGAAGCCAGCCTGTTCATCAGTGTCATCACATTGGGAGAAATTGAAAAAGGCATCCTCAAGCTGCGCAAAGCCGACCCGCGCCGCAGCCAGAAACTGACCGCCTGGCTGGGTAAGGTGGAACAGCGTTTCGCCGGACGCATCCTGCCGCTCGATGCCGCCGCGCTCCACGTCTGGGCACAAATCGCCGCGCATTGCGAGCTGGCCGGGCAACCCATCCCGGTAATGGACGGCCTGCTCATGGCCACCGCGCAATGCCACGGCCTCACCGTGGTCACTCGCAACGTGCAGGATTTCGCGCCGTACCCTCAAATCTTTAATCCTTGGGAACTGTAAGTTCGCCTGCCGCCGCTCACACAACTTTATCCAGCACATCCTCAATGGCGGTAGTTGGAATATCCGGGGTCAGACGAAGCGCAACTTCGCGCACCCACTCCACCAAAATCACATCGCACTTGTTGGCGCAGTTTGATCCATCGTTCAAGTCTTCCACATTTTCCGTAAAACAGTCGAGCGCGTCGAAGCCGTGCAGGTGCTGGAGTTTTTGCACCAGCGCTCGCTCGATCTGATCTTCAGAAATAAAATTAGGCATATAAATTCAATTGGTTACAATTTAATAAACACCATGTTTAACTAACCCTTCAGTTAAGTTAAAGAAAAGCCGATTTCTTTAACTAACGAACAAACTTAGGTAAGGATCGAAAGCATACGCCCGGCCCCGCTGCTGCCCGGTGATCTCTTTCAACATTCCCAGCCGCTCAAAATCCCGGATCAGCGTGTTGGCCGTTGGTGTGCTGATCGACAGCGCCGCTTCCACATCCGCCGCCGATACCACGGGCTTGCGATACAACAGATTCAGCAAGGCCTGGGCACTGGCAGCCCGTCGGCCCAAGGTTAGCACGCTATGCTCCGCCTCAGTTCGCAGCACCAGCACTTGCCGGAACACATCGCGCCCCTTGGTAGCTGTTTCCGCTACGCCTTGCAGAAAGAACCGCACCCAGTGAATCAAATCGTTCGACACCCGCACCCGCATCAGCGCATCGTAATAGCTTGCCCGGTTGCGTTCAAAAAAATCCGATAAATACAAAGAAGGTTTCGCCAGCAGGCCGTGACTGACCAGATAAAGCGGAATCATCAAGCGACCAATACGCCCATTACCATCGAGGAAGGGGTGGATGGTCTCAAACTGATAATGGCTGATCGCTACGCGGATCAAGTGCGGCACCACAATCTCTTCGTTATGCCAAAACGCCTCCAGGTCGCTCATCAAATCTGGCACGCCATCCGGGTGCGGCGGAATAAACACCGCGTCCGCCAGGCTGGAGCCGCCAATCCAGTTTTGGCTGGTGCGAAAATCGCCCGGCTGCTTGTGCTCGCCGCGCACCCCGCTCAGCAGAATTTCGTGGGTCTGTTTCAACAAGCGGTTTGAAAGCGGCAGGCGTTTCAGCTCGGCAATGGACACATTCACCGCCTCGATATAATTACGCACCTCGCGCCAGTCGTCGCGCTTCTCCGGCAGAATCTGCTCTTCCGACATCAGCGCCTCGTCAATGCCGGTCTGCGTACCCTCGATGCGACTGGAAGTCTGCGCCTCCTTCACCACGTGCATCTCGATAAACAGATCAATGTCCGGCACGATCAGCGAAAAGGCATTCAGCTCGCCCAATGCGCGGTTGGCCGACTCCAACAAGGCGTTGATGGTGGCGTCTTCCCATATCCACTCATGGTTCACCGGCACCGGCTCAAAGCTCTTGTACTGGTAGCGTTGCCGCCACTCACCTGCTTTGAAAGTTTCAAATTTCATGTGCGGCTTCCTCCATGCTGGGCGGGAACTGGATGGCTAGGTTTTCAACGGAGAGTTTGCCGGAAATGAGGCGCGGGAGAAGTTGATCCCGTGAATAAGTCAGCACCTCATTGGCTCGTAGCAAATTCACGATTTGCGAAAACAACACCTCAAACTGTGCTTGGAACAACGCCAACAATTTCTCATCTGGAACGGCTAATTCAAGCTTTTTAAGAAATTCCCAATCCGCCCTTGGCATCTTCGTTCCCTTGGATGCTACCGTTGCAAGTTCAACAAACGTATCACTAAATACCGTGAGAAGAAGGTAGCCCTCGTATAATTTTTCCATTGGACGTAGGACTATCGTATCTGACGAGCAGGCACCGGAAAAATGCGCGAGCGCAACCTTATGCAAATAAGGTCGGATTTTTCCAAACAGAATGTCGCGCTCTTGAAACAGCAGTTTATCGCTATCTACCGTATCTGATGTGGCCCATTCCTTTACTGCAATTGATCGCCGAGGAATATGTTCAAGACCAAGATATTTCTCTTCGTCAGCTAAGTTTTTCTTTTTGATACTTCTTTTAATCTCACTCGCAAAACCGGATAGCGGTCTGACTTGCCAACTGATAGGTACGCCCTTGACCTTCTTCACCTTCTCATGACCGGGGAAGCGCAGGCGGACGAACCATTCGCGGTAGATTTCCTCGGCCATATTTTCCAGCAGCGCGATGCGTCGCTGGTTGTTTTCGATCAGGTCGTCGTAGGCAGAAAGGATGGCGGCAATTTTTTCTTGAATTTCGGATGGCGGCAAAAAGAATTCGAATCTGAATAATGAGTCAAGTGTAATGCTCGCTTGGTTCGCAGCTCCCTGCGCAGTATTGATTATGAATCCTTTGAAACTGCGATCTTTCAGCAAGTAAAAAAGATAATCCTTTCTAATTTTAGATTCTGGTCTCAAGATTACGGCATTCTGATTCAACAATGCCCCGTTGAGTGATTTTGGAACCCTTATGACTTTCCCAACAACAGACTGTGGATTATTAGGCCATGATCCTACTGTCTGAATAACGATATCGTTACTGGTCAACGCATAGCCATAAGTTTCTGCCGCAATGCTTTCGCTTACGCAGTCAATATCTGCTAGATCAACTGAGTTGTCGGTAAAATTAGTAACTTTAACAACTGGAACCCCTGACAACTGAAACCACTCACTCTTAAATGCGAAACCTTTCTTGTGCGAAACAATATTCCCCAATCTCTCCGTTGGCCAATGCATAGTTTTAGCTCACCAATGCTTTGATATTTGCCGTTATGAGTTTCTCAAGCAGAGTAGCTTCCGCATTAAGAGCTTCTAACTCATCATTAGCAATAGTTAGTTCATCAATGAATTCTTCTTCCGTCTTCCCATCCTCCTCGACCACCACGCCGACGTAGCGACCCGGATTCACCGAATACTCCTGCTCCTGCACATCCGCCGGACTGGCGAGTTTGCACAGACCGGTGACATCTTCGTATTCCGCCTTGGGGAAACGATCTTGTAGCCAATGTATGTACTGGTAGAAGATTTCAGCGTTCTTTACTTCGGTATGCAATTCCTCCAACGCGCCCTTGAGTGCATTGGTTTTGCGGTCAGTCGTGGCACGTTTACCTCCGGCCTGCGCCTGCACAGCCTGCTGCTTTTCGTGTTGACGCACAACCTTGTCCAGGCGCTTCAGGCCTTCGTGCAGCGCGGCGAAGAAAGGATCGAACGCCTCGCGCAATTGCTGTTGCGCCTTATTCTTCTTGTCCGCTGCCGTTTCATCCGCGTGCTTTTCCTGATAATGCGCGTAACGGGTCTTGAGTTTGGTTAGCCCCGCCCATTGCTGCAGCAGTTCGCCTACCGCCTGTTTGCCGACCGCGTCGTCCAGCACTTCGAGCAACTGTGCTGCGACAGGTTCGACGTTGGTTTTGTTCTCGACCAGACGCTGCATGCCTGCCGCAAAGTAGCGGTCTATGAGCTGCACGAATTTGTAGCTATGCCCCTTGTGCAACTGGCTGATGATGGCGATGTTCTGGATGTGCTCTTCGCTGAATTCGCGGTGGGCGCGGTCGATCTGGGTAAAAATATTGCGCGCGTCGATGAACAGGATTTTATCGTCAGTCTTGGCCTTGTCGAAGAACCACAGCGTGGCCGGGAGCGTGACGGTGTAGAACATGTTCGAGGGCAACGTGAGCATGGCGTAGATGAGGTTTTGCTCGATCAATGTTTTTCGGATGTCGGCTTCGGAGTGGCGCGCATCGGATGCGGAATTCGCCATCACCAACGCGGCGCGACCTTGTGGTTTGAGCGAGGTGGCAAATAGGTTGATCCACAGGTAGTTGCCATTGGGTACGGTTTCCTTGCCTTCGTCGGCTTTCTTCACTTTCGATTTGTTGCGCGGGATGCCGTAGGTGTTGAAGCGCTTGTCCTTCTCCACGCTGGAGAGGCTCACGTCGTCCACGTTGAACGGGGGATTGGCGAGGACGTAATCGAATGCGCCTAAACTTTGGTAAGGGTCTTCGTAGTAGGTGTTGGCCTGTTTGATTTCGCCACGCAGGCCATTGACCGCGAG
Organism: Betaproteobacteria bacterium; assembly: GCA_043783305.1. Taxonomy (GTDB): domain Bacteria; phylum Pseudomonadota; class Gammaproteobacteria; order Burkholderiales; family Thiobacteraceae; genus RBG-16-58-11. The sequence continues at coordinate 13,720 of JAYVZN010000108.1, read as the reverse complement.
GTTCATCTTGGCGAGGTTGACGGTGTCGCGCGTTTTTTCTTGGCCGCAGACATACACGCCGCTCTCCGAGCCTTTCAGCTCCTTGCGGTGTTCCGCGATGAACTGGGCAGACTGCACAAACATGCCGCCTGAGCCGCAAGCGGGATCGAACACTTTGCCGCCGTGCGGCTCGATGATCTCGACCATCAGGCGCACCACGGAACGCGGCGTGAAAAACTCGCCGCCCTTTTGGCCTTCGCTGCGCGCGAATTCAGAAAGAAAGTATTCGTAAATCTGCCCGAACAAATCGCCGGTGGTGTCCGCTGGAATATCAGCAAAAGTTCTCAGCAGTTGTTGCGGTAGTGTCTTGTCCGTGCGGGTCAATGCCGCATATTCGTCCTTGGGCAACACGCCTTCGAGTTCAGGCTTGTATTCTTCAACCGCCTTCATCGCCTCCTTGAGCGCCTTGGCGATATTCTTTTCTTCCGGCAGATTCAACAGATGCTCGTAGCGCGCATGATCGGGTAGGTAAAAGCCGCATTTCTCGATGGCGATGTCGGAGATTTTCTTCTCACAGCGAGTGCCTTTTAGTTTCGTGTACTCGGCGTGAATTTCGGCCTCAAAGCGGCGGTAGTTGTTGTCGGCGAACTTAAGGAAGATCAGTCCCAGCACCGGGGTAGCGTATTCGCTGGATTTAAGGTCGGAGTTGGCGCGCAGCTTATCGGCAGCGGCCCACAGGTCGTTTTCAAGTTGTTTTAATGCTTGTGATATCACTTCGATTTGCTCTTCGTTGATTCATTTATATAGTGGCGATGTGGCTACAATAGCTTGTTTAGCGCTTTACCCGGCCCATCAGACCTCTTCGCTAAAGTAATCACTATCGAATTGTTTCACTTCATACACATCTTTGGTGGTGACACCGAGATTGTGTTCGATCATTAACTCGGCGAGTTGTTGGCCATCGATCAAGGCAACTTTCATATCGAGATTTTTGATTGCTTCCTTCGCGTTATTGGAAAAATCGGAGGTGGTGATAAAAACACCCTTGCGTGCGCGGTGTCGTGTGAGGCTACCAATAAATTTGTCGATCTCGGGGCGGTGCACAGTGTTGTCTTTTTTCCAACGCTTTGCTTGCAAGTAGATGATGTCGAGGCCAAGTCGGTCTTCTTTAATAATACCGTCAATTCCGTCGTCGCCTGTTGCTTGCGTGGCGCGCCCGGCTTCTTTGCGCGAGCCGCCGTAACCCATCGCGAGCATTAAATCGACGACGAGTTGCTCAAAAAAAGTTGGGGTGGCAGCGTGTATGGTGGCGATTAACTCATCGGCTAGCGATTGGTTAATGGCTTGATAAGAAGCGGCAAGCTGTTCTTCTGGTGTGGTTTCGTCTTGCTCGGCGCTCCTGCTTGTCTGCGCCTCGCTGGTCTCTACCTTGGGTGCATGAAACGCGCGGAATTCTTCAAAGCGCTTTAAGTAGTGCACATCGATACGCTCCGGGCACTCTGCAAGCGCTTGGTGCCCGCGCTCTGTGATGATCGCGCGCGCTCTTTGTGGAATACTGATCAGCCCGGCTTTACTCAGATAGGTACGCGCCCAACCGACGCGGTTGCGTATGATGGTTTGATTGCCGCTGGTCAGGTGCTCTTTGATCTCATCCGGCGTTAGCTTGAAATGTTTGCAAAGTACGTCATGAATATCAGAAATCGAATGTATCCGGCCATCGGACAAATAGGCGAGCAAGGGCCGCATAACAGATTGATAATCAGGAATCGCCATCTCTTAGCCTTTGGTTTTAATAGCTTACGCCGCATCCTACCACAGCGTACCTCGTGTTTTGCCGGGCTTGAACTATCTGCCCCCTCCTAGCCCTTTCCCTGGAATGGGGCGGGTCATCGGTAGACCTTCGAGTCAAAACATTCAGTGGCCGCACTTAATTTCTGCAAAATTGCTGGTTTCAAAATTCGCGCGCAGTATGGCAAAACAACACGTCACCCGCCGTGCGAGAAATTCAACCAAGCCCGAAACAATTTCAGGACACCACCATGAATATCAAGAAGATCAATTCCGGCAAACTATGCGCCATCGGCTACGATGCGCACGCACGGCTGTTGCAAGTGCAGCTCAACGATGGCAGCACGCTGCAATACAGCGGCGTGGGCGAGGAAACCTGGCGCAGGCTCAGCAGCTCAGGCTCAGCCTGGAGTTTTTATCGCGACAATATCGAAGAGGAGTTCAAGGTGCAGCGGATTTCTGCAAAGGTGCCAGGGGGGAAGAATCCGTTGGATGATTTGTTTAAGTGACCCTAAGTATTAATTCAAGCCATATCAAAGATCAACACTTCCGCGCCGGGCGTACCTGTTAGCGATACCATCGGCTCGTCGGTAATGCGCGCGCCGTCACCGGCCACGAGAGCCCGTCCATTGACTTCGACACTGCCGCGCGCGACATGCGCATAGGCGCGGCGCCCGGTTTCCAGCGCATGGCTTGCGCTGCCGCCGTCTTCCAATGCCACCGCATATAAATACACATCTTGGCGCACTGTAACCGAACCGCCTCGGCCATCGGGCGACACCACCAAGCACAGCCGGTTGCGCTGGTCGGCGATCTCGAAGTGCTTCTGTTCATAACCCGGCGCTAGGCCGGTGGCCTCGGGCAGTATCCAGATTTGCAGGAAATGCACCAACTCACTCTGCGACGCGTTGAACTCGCTGTGCGTTACACCGGTTCCGGCACTCAAGCGCTGCACGTCACCCGGACGGATGATCGAGCCGTTGCCCATGCTGTCCTCGTGTTGCAGCGCGCCCGCCAGCACATAACTGATAATTTCCATATCGCGGTGGCCGTGGGTGCCGAAACCTTGGCCCGGCTGCACGCGGTCTTCGTTAATGACGCGCAGGCTACCGAATTGCACGTGATCCGGATCATGGTAATCAGCAAATGAAAAAGTGTGGTGGCTATCAAGCCAGCCGTGGTCGGCATGGCCACGTTCCTCACTCTTGCGGATTTCAATCATCGAATTCTCCTGTAAGTCGGTTAGAAAGCAAAACACGAGCAACCGAACGCGCCCCAGAATCCGGAAAAATCCGAGATAGGGACGCTGGATTGGCGCGCACTATCATGGTTGTGGCCATGCACCCCGCACGCTCCCATGCACTGATGCAAGGCTGAGCGATGGGTTGCGGCTGACACCGGTTTCCAGTGGCCCGTAACGCGCGCAACCGGCGACCACTCGGGTAGCACCGGCAACTGGGGCGGCGCCGAGAGCGCGAACTCGTCGGCGCCATGTACGATTTTCCCGCCCACCACGGTCAGCACCGATTCGAGGGTTTTGATTTCCTCTTCGGCGATATTGAAGTAGTCGCCCGAGAGCACCACCAGGTCGGCAAACTGCCCCGTCTTAATCGCACCCTTCCTGCCTTGTTCCGACGAGAACCATGCACTGCCGATAGTCCACAATTCCAGCGCCGTGTCGCGTGACAAGCGATTGTCGTCATCGTACAACGCAAGGCCACCAGCGGTACGTCCGGAGATCAACCAATAAAGACAGGTCCACGGATTGTAGCTTGCCACTCGCGTCGCGTCGGTGCCGGCGCCGACCGGCACATCCATGTCCAGCATGCGGCGGATGGGTGGTGTCTGCTTTGCCGCGTTTGCGCCATATCGGTCGACAAAATACTCGCCCTGGAAGGCCATGCGGTGCTGGATTGCGATGCCGCCGCCCAGCGCTTTTACGCGCTCGATGTTGCGCGGCGAAATGGTCTCGGCATGGTCGAACAGCCAGTTGAGGCCAGCGAACGGGATGTCGCGGTTAACCTTTTCAAAGACAGTGAGCATGCGGCTGATAGATTCATCATACGTGGCGTGCAGACGGAACGGCCAGCGCTTGGCCACGAGATGGCGCACAACGCGCTCGAGTTCCTCATCCATGCCGGCGGGCAGATCGGGACGCGGCTCGAGGAAATCCTCGAAATCGGCGGCGGAGAATACCAGCATTTCGCCCGCGCCGTTATGGCGGTAAAAATCATCACCTTGACCCGGTTTTACGATCTCCGTCCAGTGCTGAAAATCTTCTAATTCTTGCTTTGGTCGTTGCGTAAAGAGGTTGTAGGCGACGCGGATGCTGAGCTGCTTTTCGCGCGCCAGATGTTCGATCACCTCGTAATCATCCGGATAATTCTGAAAACCGCCGCCCGCGTCGATGACGCTCGTTATCCCCAGGCGATTCAGCTCACGCATGAACTGGCGAGTCGAGTTGATCTGATATTCGAGTGGTAGCTTGGGCCCTTTGGCCAGCGTTGCATAGAGAATCAATGCATTGGGTCGGGCAATCAGCATGCCTGTGGGGTTACCGTGTGCATCACGCTGAATTTCCCCACCGGGCGGATTCGGCGTGTCCTTGGTATAGCCCACCGCACGTAGCGCGGCACGATTCAGCAGCGCACGAGCGTAGAGGTGCAAGATGAATACAGGCGTGTCCGGCGCCGCAGCATTGATTTCGTCGAGCGTCGGCATGCGCCTTTCCGCAAATTGGAATTCGCTCCAGCCACCCACGACACGCACCCACTGCGGGCTCGGAGTGCGCTCAGCTTGGGTTTTTAGCATGGCAAGCGCGTCGCCCAGCGACGGCACACCTTCCCAACGTAACTCTAGGTTGTAGTTAAGTCCACCGCGGATTAGGTGCAGGTGCGAATCGTTGAGTCCGGGAATCACCGTACGTCCATTGAGGTCGATGACTTGGGTGGTAGCGGCACGATGTGCCATCGCGGCGCGGTCGTCACCCACTGCAAGAAAACGGCCATCATGAATCGCCACCGCGCTGACCAACGGATTGCTGCGATCCACCGTGTGAATGCGGCCGTTATGAAGGATGAGATCGGCGAACATAGAAGTTCCTTTTAGTGATACAGCCACTTTGCGACGAGCCGTGTGTAGCGCGGCATGATGATATAGACGACAAGAAAAACGATGGTCACCGCGATGACGAAATTACTCGGCACACGGAGGGAGAGCCATGGAAGTGCATGAAACACGGGTTTCCATAGTATTGGAACGATTAAGGTGAGCGGGAAAATGACCGACAGCGTGATCAGGAATTGCTTGAACGGCGTAGCGTGCTTTTGCCCCACCGTTGCTGGCGTAAACCAGAACTCAAGACCGGTCTTGATATCAACCTGATCGCCGGTGACGAGGATCGGCTCGATCCGCGCGACGAAGCGCTTGCGCACTTCCGACTCCAGCCAGTCTTGCAGATGCTCGTAAGTATCGAAGCGCAGCACGATGGTATAAGTGCCGGAACCTCCCGCGGGCCGGATGATGTTGATGCCAAGATGACCGACAAAGCGTTGTGCCGCCGGTACGATTTCGTTGAGCCACGTTTCGTACTGCGACTCGGCACCAGACTTAATTTGGTGTTGTATCAGCAACGTTGCGACAGAGGCGCTCATGGGAACTCCCGAGATTAAGAAAGAAATCCGTGGCGATATGCGTCTGGAACCTGCTTGCGCGTTTAGCTGGTCGTTGCGATCTTGCTCGGTGGTTGTTTGTGCACCATCGTGTAGGCATATTCCACGCCCATTCCATAGCCGCCGCTGTGTTCCTTGACGATGTTGATTACTCCGTCGTAGGTTTCCTTGCGTGCCCAGTCGCGTTGCCATTCAAGCAGCACCTGCTGCCAAGTAACAGGTACCGCGCCCGCCTGGATCATCCGCTGCACCGCCATGTCATGCGCTTCCTTTGAGGTTCCGCCGGAAGCATCGGTGACGAAATAGACTTCATAACCCGCTTCGAGCGCCTCCAGCGCGGGAAACACAAGGCACACTTCGGTCCACAGCGCCGCGATGACTAACTTCTTGCGACCAGTCTTCTTTACGGCTTCGACGAACTTCTTGTCGTCCCAAGAATTCATCGAGCTGCGTTCAATTGGAGTTTGACCTGGAAACACGGACAGCAATTCCGGCCATATGTAGCCACTAAAGCTTTGGGTTTCCACCGAAGTAAGAATCGTCGGAATCTTGAAGAGCTTCCCAGCCTTAGCGAGCGCCGTGACGTTGTTCTTGAGAAGCTGACGATCGATTGAAGTTACGCCGAATGCCATTTGTGGTTGGTGGTCGATAAAAATAAGAGCGGAATTTTGTGGGGTAAGAAGCTCGCGAATAGACATAGGGATTTCCTTTTTAGGATTAAGCTTGAATCGAGAATGGCAATTTAATCCCGATAGTCTCCTATAGCAAGTAGCTTCCTTAAGGATACTAGGTATAGAATTACTCTTACTATGAAAAAACAGCAATCTATAAGAACTCCACCGCCCCAAGACTGCCCCCTCGATGTGTGCCTGCGACTGCTCGCCGGCGCGTGGACACCTAAGGTGCTCTGGTATCTTTGTGACGAACCTCGGCGCTTCGGGGATCTGCGCCGCGATATAGGCACGATTACATCGAAGGTTCTTACAACCAGATTGCGCGAGATGGAAGAACTCGCGGTCGTAGCGAGAGAGGTCATCCCAACTTCACCGCCGCAGGTGGAGTACAGCCTGACTAAACTCGGGAAGGAACTAAAACCCGTGCTTGATGCTATGGCGCAAGTGGGAGAAAAGCTGAAAAAGAGAATTAAATAATCTGGCCAATAACGTACCGCCATGACGATTTTTGTTCTACCAATAATAAAATTACTGATTTTTATGGGGTTAAAGGATACCACTAAGATTACAAACCATGCTTCATGGCCGAACGGGTACCACTTCGATATCGATAACCCACCCCAACAAACAAAAAGGCGCGATAAAATCGCGCCTTTTTGTTTGTTCCATGCCGCCGATTTACTTAACCGCAGCTTCTTTCGGTTTGAAGTTTGCGCCGCCGGAATTCGCCATGTACGCCACAGCGCGTGCCATTTCAATATCCGACAATTCAGGATTGCCGCCGCGCGCCGGCATGGCACGCACTCCCGTGATCGCGTTTTTAACCAAGGTGTCAAAACCGAGTGCATTACGCTTCCCCCAATCGCCCTTATCGCCGAATTTCGGCGCACTTAGCGCTCCGGTAGCGTGGCAACTGGAACAAACCTCGGTGTACACCGCGACACCGGTCTTTTCGACACGCGGCGCGCTGGGATCAATAGCCTTTACTTCGCCATAGGGTTTAATCCGTTCCTTAACGGCTATATCCGTCATGCGCGGATCATTTTGATCGACATGCCCCGCTTGAAACGAAAGCACCAACTGCACGATCATTACAATCGCTAATACCGGTACCGCGAAAACTCCCGCTGCCGCTGCGAGAATCATCACTGGGGATGTCGCACACTGTCCTTTTTCTCCGCTCATGGTCTTGCCCCGCCCTTATCAATCGTTGCCAAAGTGCACGATTATACTAAAAACACCGGCACCGACCAAGCTGTGCGTAGAGCCTATTAGTAAAACCCGCTATAATCGGGTTTCTCGCGCCTGTAGCTCAGATGGATAGAGTACTGCCCTCCGAAGGCAGGGGTCGCGCGTTCGAATCGCGCCGGGCGCACCATTACGAAAATCGCTAAAATAAGGTGCAGTGGCCTAGCCCACAATCGCCACCGTTTTGATCTGTGCCCACACCTTGAGGCCCGGCTGTAATCCCAGTTTAGCCGCCGAGCGCTGCGTTATGCGCGCGACCAGCGGCACGCCGCCGGTATTCAGCCGCACCATCATTAGCGCCGGATGGGCATCGTTCACCAGTTGTTCGACCGTCGCGGAGAGTACGTTTTGGATGCTGGTATCGGTGTGCGCGCCGAGCGCGATGCTGATGTCGCGCGCTAGGATACGCACACGCACCTGCTGACCCACGGGAACACCGCTGTCGCGCACCCAAAGGCTGCCACCGGCGAAAGTCACGCGCGCGAGGTGCCATTTGGTATCGACTTCGGCAATCGCCCCGTCCAGCACCACGCCGGTGTCTTCGCCCAGGCGAATCGGCAGATCGAGCCGCGCTAGGATTTCACCCAGAGGACCGCCGGCACGTACCTGACCTTGCTCCAAAACTACTAAATGATCGGCTAAACGCGCCACTTCGTCCGGTGCGTGGCTGACATAGATCAGCGGAATTTCCAACTCGTCGTGCAAGCGTTCCAGGTAGGGTAGGATTTCCTGCTTGCGCTGAAGGTCCAGCGCGGCCAACGGTTCATCCATAAGCAGAATGCGTGGACTGGTGGCGAGTGCGCGGGCGATGGCGACGCGCTGTTTTTCGCCTCCGGAAAGTTTGTGCGGCAGGCGCTCCAGCAGCGGTGCAATGCCCAATAATTCCACCACGTGCGTCAACGAAACTTTGCGTGCACGCTCCGGCACACGCCGTAGACCGTATTCCAAGTTACGACGGATACTGAGATGACGAAACAGACTGGCTTCTTGAAACACGTAACCCAAGGGCCGTTGATGCGTCGGTACAAATAAACCACAACTATCATCCTGCCACACTTCGCCATTCACTCGGAGGTAGCCGCCGGGTGCGCGTTCCAACCCGGCAATGGCGCGTAAACAAGCGGTCTTTCCCGAACCCGAAACGCCGAACAGCGCGCTCACGCCGCGCCCAGGTAACTGTAAATCCACATCCAACGTGAAATCCGGATAAGCCACTCGAAAGCGCGCGTGGATATCTTGGCTCATCGGTGCCGTCCATTCGGATTGAACGTATACAACAGCAATAATACCGCGAAAGAAAACGCCAACAGGCCCGCAGCGAGCCAATGCGCTTGGGCGTATTCCAATGCTTCTACATAATCGTAAATCTGCACCGATACGACGCGCGTCTTGTCCGGGATATTACCGCCGATCATCAACACCACGCCGAACTCGCCCACCGTATGCGCGAAGCCGAGAATACCGGCCGTGATAAAACCGGGGCGCGCCAGCGGCAGCACCACGCTGAAGAAACGATCCCACGGTCCAGCGCGCAGTGTTGCCGCGACTTCCAAGGGGCGTTCGCCGACGGCATCGAAAGCATTTTGCAGCGGCTGCACCACAAACGGCATGGAGTAGAGCACCGAGCCGATCACTAAGCCCCAAAAGGTGAAGGGTAAAATCCCCAGACCCAGTGCCTGAGTTAATTGGCCGACGAAGCCCTGCGGCCCCATCACGACGAGCAGGTAAAAACCAATCACCGTCGGCGGCAATACCAAGGGCAAGGCCACGAGAGCACCCACCGGCGCTTTGAGCCAGGAGCGTGTGCGCGCCAACCACCAGGCAAGGGGTGTACCGAGGAGAAACAACAGCAGCGTTGTGGTCGTGGCGAGGCGAACGGTCAGCCAGACGGCGGAGAAAGTCGGGTCAGCTAGTGTAGCCATAGGCGCGCATTATTTCTTTCGCCTTGTCGCTTTTGAGATAGGTCATCAAGGCGTTGGCTGCGGCGTTATGTTTTGCATTCAGCAGAGTCACCGCATCCTGGCGGATCGGTGCGTGGAATTTGTCGGGCACAATCCAAGCGGAGCCCCGGGTCAGCTTGCCATCCTTAAAAACTTGTGACAAGGCGACAAAGCCGATCTCGGCGTTACCGCTGGCAATAAACTGATAGGTTTGCGCGATGTTTTCGCCCTGCACCAATTTTGTTTGCACGGCATCAAACAATGCGAGGTTTTTTAGTACTTCAACCGCCGCCGCACCATACGGCGCGAGCTTGGGATTGGCGATGGCTAAGTGCGTATAACTACCCTGCTTCAGCACAGCGCCTTGGCGATCAACCACGCCCTCCTGCGCGCTCCACAGCGCGAGTTGGCCGATGGCGTAAGTGAAGCGGGTGCTGTCGAGCGCTAAGCCCTCCTGCGCCAATTTCGCCGGAATTTGTGCGTCGGCAGACAGCAATACCTGAAACGGCGCGCCATTTTTGATCTGTGCGTAAAATTTTCCGGAAGAGCCAAAAGCCAATCGCGCTTTGTGTCCGGTGTCCTTTTCAAAAGCGGCAGCGATCACTTGCATCGGCGCGGTAAAGTTAGCAGCCACGGCCACCAAAACTTCTTCCGCGCAAGCCGCACTTGCGAAAAAACCGAGCAGTAATAATAAAAATAGTCGATGATGCACGGCAAAAATCCTGTCGGCTGGTTACTATTGGTGATTATGATTCAAATTGTCGGCTGGTGGGAGCAATGATTTTTGTCCATGGTTTTTTAGACTCATTGGGGCAGCGCTCGCTTCACAGTCTACGTGGAACACCTCGCTGGGCGTACGGTTACGCACCGGAACTGACCCAGTTCAACAAGTATAAGATGAAACCTCTGTCAGGAATAGCCTGCCAAAACGACCCATTGTTTTGCAGCGTCCTGTAAACTTGAGCGGCTTTAGTTGGGCGCATAAGCCAAGTCAAACAAGGCCGCAGGATAGACCCTATTGGATTTTCCAAAGTATGCAAACCCCAACGCGTTTTAACCTTTACTTAAGTGTTTCAACCAAATGAAAACTCGCCCCTATCGCTATTACGACACGGCCGTTTCTCTATGCTCACACTGTCTACGCCGGATAGATGCCAAGATTGTGTTTCAAGATGGGGGCGTGTGGATGCATAAACGCTGCCCGCAGCATGGGTTTGAAAAAGTATTAATCGCCGACGATATCGCTTTTTATCGTCGCGCGCGCGAAGTTTATTTGAAAGTTCCAGAGCAAGTACAACAGTGCAATACGCCCGTACACTGGGGCTGCCCCTACGATTGCGGTATTTGCCCGGATCACGAACAGCACGGCTGTATTCTGATTATTGAATTAACCGATCACTGCAATTTGCGTTGCCCCACGTGTTATGCCGACAGCGGCCCGGAACGGACGACGCATCGCCGCTTGGAGCAAATCGAGCGCATGTTGGACCGCGCCGTGGCTAACGAAGAAACACCGGCGGTCGTGCAACTCTCCGGTGGCGAGCCGACGCTGCACCCACAGCTATTTGAGGTACTCGCCGCCGTACGCGCACGCCCCATCGGCCATCTAATGATCAACACCAACGGCATTCGCATTGCCAGCGAAGCGGGTTTTGCAGAACGCCTACGCGAGGCCTACCCCGATATCGAAATCTATCTGCAATTTGATTCCTTCCGGCGCGAAGCCCTGCAACAATTACGCGGCGCGGATCTTACGCGCATTCGCCTGCAGGCTTTGGAAAATTTAAACAGGGCGGGTGTTTCCACAACATTGGTTTCGACTGTTCTCCGCCATGTGAACGATGATGAATTGGGTAAAACCATTGAATTTGCTTTGCAGCAACCGTGTGTGCGCGGCGTTAATTTTCAGCCGGTGCAAGCAGCCGGACGCTTAGAGGGCTACGATGGCGAATATAGTACTGTTCGTGATCGTTTAACCCTGACCGAGGTGCGGCGGCGCATTCTGGAACAAACCGATGTGTTTGCGCCGGACGACATCATCCCCGTGCCCTGTCACGCGGACAGCGTCGCCATGGCGTATGCGCTCAAGCTCAACGACCAGGTGCTGCCGTTAACACATTTAATCGATCAAAACTTTTTACTCGAACAAGCCAGCAATACCATTGCTTATGAAAACGACAGCGCGATACGCGAGAAAATGTTTGATTTATTTTCCACCCGCCATTCGCCGCAAGCGCAAGCCGATTCGGTTAGCCAATTTTTAGAAGCGGCTGGCAGTCACGCACAGAATTTACAACTCGATTATAAAAATATCTTCCGGGTATTAATCGTGCAGTTTATCGATGCGCATGCCTTTGATCTGCGATCCATCCGTAAGTCTTGTGTCCACATCGTGCACCCGGATGCCGAACGCGTCATTCCTTTCGACACTTACAATATGTTTTATCGAGATACTTTAGAGCAGACCGTGTTGAACCCGTTACGGCGCGAACGTGAGCAATACCTCTATGGCTCTGTTTCCCGTATCAATTTCCCTCAGGAGACTTCATGAAATCATGGTTGCTACGCTTTAGATGGCTTGTATTTCTACCGATTGCCTTTGCCTTACTCGGACTCGGTGGTTGCGCGGCGATCCAAGTGCATGAAGTTAGTGCGCCGCTGCCTAAAAATTTCCCTCAACAAGGATTTTCACATCAGGCATTTGAGAATTTATTGCAGCGCTTTGTCGTAAACAATAAAGTAAATTACGCCGCCTGGTATGCCGACCCACAAGCCATTGCACAACTGGATTCATACTTGGCAGCAGTTGCGGCCTACAGCCCGGACAACGCGCCGCAACGCTTTCCCACCGCCAACGACGGCAAAGCTTATTGGTTACACGTCTATAACGCGCTGGTTATTAAAGCCGTGTTGGATCATTGGCCGTTAGACAGTGTTAACGATGTTAAAGCACCGCTGGAAATTGTTCAGGGCTACGGTTTTTTTTATCGTTTGGGTTTCATCGTCGGTGGTCAAAAATATAATTTATACGACATCGAAAAAGACAAGATACTCAAGCAATGGAGCGATCCACGCGCGCATTTTGTTTTGAACTGTGCCAGTTCAAGTTGCCCGGTAATCCGTCCTTCTCTGCCGACCGGTGATGCTTTGGAACCGTATTTGGCAATGGCGACACAAGAGTTTATTCACCATCCGCACAACGTGAATATCGATCATGCTACGAAGCAACTGCATTTATCGCGCATCTTCAAATGGTATCAATCCGACTTTATTAACGACTTGCATCGTCGCGGCTTACCCTCGCCCAATGGGATCGTGGATTATTTAATTGATGCCGCACCCGATTCATTAAAGGCTAGTTTGCAAGAGGCCATTACCTACAAAATTGATTACATGGATTATGACTGGAGTCTTAATAAGACAACAGCCACGCCGCCCTAATGCTTCCAGCGGTTGATAGTAAACCTTGTTGCGCACTGCTCTATGAACTGCCCTTAACATCCTTGCTGCTGGGCGAGTCGTTTCACCCCGGCGGCCATCGTTTAACACGGCAACTCGCGGAGCAAGCCCTCGTCGGACCCGGTAGCCAAGTATTGGACATCGCCTGTGGCTTGGGTGATAGCGCGCGTTTGTTGGCCGATGAGTTCGGCGCTTCGGTGACCGCGGTGGATTACTCTAACGTTTTATTGGAACAGGCTCGACAAATTACGGCTGCCGCCGGTTTATCGCAACGCGTTCATTTCCAACACGCCGAGGTCCATCAATTACCTTTTGCAACGCAAACTTTCGATGTCGTGTTTTGCGAATGTGCGTTGTGCACTTTCGCCGATGCACCACAGGTTCTCACCGAAGTATTGCGTGTACTTAAACCGGGCGGGCGGCTGGCCCTTTCCGATGTCACCCTTAATGCACCGATACCGGACTCATTGCAGTCGGTCTTAGGCCATACTTTATGCATGGCTGGCGCACGCTCTGCGGATGCGTATCAAAACTTAATTGTGGCGGCCGGTTTTAAGTCTCCGCGCTGCCACGATGTCAGCCGCGTATTGCTCGACACGGTGCAGCAAATTGAAAAACGCTTAAAGCTTGCCGAGGTCATTACCGCGCTACAACAAACCAGCTTGCCGCTGGAATTCGGCCATACCGATGCCGCTATCGGTGTCGCACGCCACTTTATTCAATCCGGTGGTCTTGGGTATAGCTTGTTTATTGCGCGTAGCCCTTTTCTGTAATTTTTAGGTGCCCTCAATGGTTATACGACCTGGATCCCGCGTTTGAATTTATGTACGTCACCGAATATTTTTGTTTACGAACCGTCAATCGCCCCTTGTATCTTACCCCCAGCTCAGAACTGAGCTAAATTGCTCTGGCGCGAAAGAGCAGGGAGACGGGATACCGGGCGCGCCCCTAAGGCCATCGA
>JAYVZN010000107.1:0-3202 GCA_043783305.1 Betaproteobacteria bacterium | reverse complement strand
CCTAGCGTGCGGTTGGCGTAGCCCAGTTTAAAACACGCAATCAGTTCGGGATGATCTAAGCCGCGCGCTTTCAGATACGCCAGCGCTTCCGGGCTTTGTTTCAGCGTCTCGTGATAGTAGTCGATGACTTGATTGAGCAAGGCTTGGTCGTCGGCATCTGGCGCTACCGGCGCGGGCAGCTTCGGCACGCTGGAGCGTTTGACCGGAGCAGCGGCTAAAGATGGGATGCCTTCGCGCAGCAGTTCGACCGCGTGGCGGAAGCTCACGCCGTTCGTTTTGATCACCCAATCAATGACGCTGCCGCCGGTCTGACAAGCACCCAGGCAGTGCCAGAGGTTTTTCTTGGGGGAGATCACGAGCGAAGGTTCGTGGTCGTCGTGGAAGGGGCACAAGCCGATGAGATCGGCACCGTGGCGCGTGAGTTGAATGCCTTGCGATTCGGCTAGGCGTTGCAGGGAGATTTCACTCTTTAGCCGCTCGATTTCGGTGTCGGGAATGCGGGGCATGAATCGATCTCCTGTAAAAAACCTGTCAAGGGGGTAAACCAAGAAATAACTTGTTTTGCACAATATCACTTTAAGTGATATTGTCAATCGCGTTTATAAAACCTCGGGGTAAGGTATGCGTCAGATCATTGCAATGGAGCACCCGATCATGGCCATTAACCAAGACGAACGCGCGTTTTTTACCGCACTGGGTGGTCGCATTGCCCGGCTGCGCAAGGCGCAGAACATTACCCAGGCGCAACTCGCGGAAATGCTCGGCGGCATCTCGCAGCCGACGATGAACGCTTACGAGTCGGGATACCGGCGCATGCCGCTCTCCACCCTGCCAGCGCTCGCTAGGGCGCTCGGGGTCAGCATCGAGGATCTGCTCGGCGAGACGAATGCCGCTACGAAGAAGCGCGGCCCTGCGCCGAAACTCGCGCAGCATATGGAGCGCATTAGTCAGTTGCCAAAACCCCAGCAACGGTTTGTGATGCAGGTGCTGGAATCCGTGCTGGCGCAGGCTAGCCGCTAAAGAAAGGGATCGATATGGAACGCATTGTGAATTTACACATCGAGAAATTGCCGGAAGGCGTTTATCTCGCTACCAGCGATGAGGTGCAAGGCTTGGTCGCGCAGGGGCGCACGATTCAGGAAACCATCGAGATCGCGCGCGATGTGGTGAAGAAATTGTTGGAGTCTCAGGAGGAAGGGATGGGAGGATCGCCACTGCCCACCGCCGCACGCGATGTTTTCGATTACCCCCTTGTCGTGAGCGCTTAATGGGGCGGCTCGCCGGTTTCAGTTACCGGGAGATCGTGAAGCGCTTAAAGCAGTTGGGCTTCACGTTCGACCGGCAGGCGGCGGGCAGTCATGAAATCTGGTGCAATCCGGCCACGCGCCGCTATACCACCATTCCCAATCATCCCGGCGATATGCCGGAAGGCACGCTCCGCGCCATCCTGAAGCAGGCTGGTATCGAAGTAGATAACTTTTTGCAAAAGAAATAGCGCAGTACGACAACGCCCGCGATAGCGGGCGTTGGGGGTGGTTTTCTAATTCAGAAATAAACAAAAGACTAAAGGCCTTCACTGCTTCAGTTAAAGGGTAGCGTCCCCTTTATGCGCTTTATGTTTCAGCTCAGCCAGGCCGAGAAGGATGAGGTGGTCACAAACTGTGACCACCTCGCCAAGCTCAAATTCTCCAAGACTTTACCCTAATGCATTTACCGAACATGGCGCATTGATGGTGGCAACGGTGCTGAATACGCAGCGCGCCGTGGAAGTCAGTCTGTATGTGGTGCGCGCGTTCGTGAAACTGCGTGAACTGCTCGCATCGAACAAGGAATTGGCGGCAAAGCTCAATGAGTTGGAGCATAAGCTCGAATCGCACGATCAGGCTATCGCCGGCCTCATCAACGCCATCCGTGAATTGATGAGACCGCCGGAAATCAAACAGCGGCCTATTGGGTTCGTTACGCCGCAAGAGAAGAAGAAGTAAGACGGCTCAAGCACCAACGCCCGCGATCGCGGGCATTGAGGGATTTTTTTATGCCTCAAACAGCTAAGCTATAACACAACAATCAAAGCCCAGCACCATCAATTCGACTCTGGCTCCGGCGGATGCTAACCCCGACGCGAGAGGGAAGGCAAAAGCAAAAGGCAAGACCTGACACCGAGCCGCTTGTTTACTTGCGTGCGACTTTAGATCATCGTGGAATCTTGTCGAGTCCTTTACAAAATCCTGGAAGCGCATCAATTGGAGTGCCAAAACAAGCCCATTCAAATTTTCCGTTTTCGACGTACTTGGGCACAAAGAACAAATTGACTTCAACGGTCTTCGTTTCATTAATGGGTCGCCTTGGAGCCATCGCTGCCACTATTGTTATTGTTCCATCTGGGTGCAGAGCTACCTGACGTACAAGCCCACCAGATTTATCTTGAACTTGTTTTATTTCCTCTTGGGTAAGCTCCTTGAAAATAAAGCTACCCGCGTCTTTACCAAGCACCGTGCCCATCTTTTGCATCTCAACACGACGTTCAATATCCAATATTGAATTATTTATCTTGAGATAATCAAGAGCGTGCTTCGAGGGAGCATTTGTCGGCCATGAAATGGTGATAAACACTACGCCAATCAATAACGTGATTAGTAAAAGAAATCCAATGGCTATGCGAGTATTGCGACTCATTTCAATACTCGCAAATTGGTTTTTTTCTTTTCTTCCGAATACATTCATCAATCCTCTTATCAATGACTTTTTGTAATGCCTCTTCGTTATGACTATCATTGCCAAGATTTTCCTGCATCTTTGTCACAGTACGGTTGTATATACTTTGATTTGCGTGAAGAACCTCATGTGTAGCAGTTATGGCTAAACCGCCAATATCTCCATCAGCAATAGTTCCCCCATACAATTCTTTGCTGAAAGTAATTGAACCTGTGAATCCGTTAGTTTTACCTCCAGCTTCGTTTCCTGTTATTGGATTTTTAAGACTGCCAAAATCAAAATCATTTGGAACTTGTAAGTTTGGAAATAACTCTTTAATGCATTGCAATGCAACGGTTACATCATAAGCTGTCAACCCATTTGGATCGGTATATTTCAGTGGATTATCTTTACCGTAGGTGTACGTATTAACGCCCCCGGCGAGGCCAATCAAATCGGATTGTACGTAACGACCCGTCGAAGAATCATAATCCCTAAAATAATTCTG
>JAYVZN010000106.1:0-50405 GCA_043783305.1 Betaproteobacteria bacterium | reverse complement strand
AGCGTGTGCCGTTTTCGTCGAGGATGCCGGTTAGGGCATTTGGCAAATTTGCGCCGGAGGTGTAGGCGGCTTCTCCATACAAATAAGTCTTGGTTTTGTTGTCGGGGTAGGTAACTGTTAAAAGATTATCGTATATACCGTAGGCATACAGGGTGATTTGGCCAGCCGAATTAACCATCTGGGAGAGCCGGCCACGACTGTCATAGGTGAAGCTCATTGAACGGCCGGAACTGTGAACAACCTGGCTGAGTTGATTTGATGTGTTGTAGGTCATTTGCTGGGTAAGTCCGCTAGGATTTGACCAGGCGGTGAGGCGGCCCTGGCTATCGTAGATCTCCAACGAAGAATCCTCCAGGGTCAAGCGCCAGCCGTTATTCGTCAAACGCTCCAGGCGCGCGCTGATGTCCAGTTGCACTGGATTCCAGAACCCTGTGCCGCTACCCGTGTAGCGCCAGCGTCGTCCATCGGGGCGTTCCACCGCAGCTTCACTGCCGCTCAGTATGACCTTGTGGTCGTAATTTGAACGCCATTGCGTTCCGACCATGCCCTGAGTAGAGAAAGCGCTGTTGAGGTAGCGGGTGAATTCTAGCGGGAAATTACCGCTGCCCGAGTAATCGGTCTCGGCTTGATATTTGTTGCCGGTGCCGCTGTTAACGGGATTGGTGCCGTTACAGGTGTTTTGAGGCCCACCGTTCTTGCGTGCCGTGTCATCATTGATCTTAGGCTTGTAGTACACCACCATGCTGTCGCTGGCGCTGCAGCTACCGGCACTGCCGTTGACTTGGAAAAAATTAGCGCCCTCGCGCAGAGTTGCCGAGGCTGCACCAGAACCCAAGAAACCGATCAGCGTAGTGAAGGTACCGGTCTGCTGGTAAATCACCACACCATTCAAGGTCGCGGTAACTGTTCCAATATCTCCCGAATTAGCGGTGCCTGACCCTGTACCAGTCACGCTCACGCTTGGGCTGTAAACCGTGCTGCCTCGTACTGGACTAGTGAATTGCAAAGAGCAGGCATTAGCGGGTAGCGCTACGGCAAAGGCGATAGCGGATAGCGCCACCATGAGAGAATAAATTTTGTATGAAGACATAATGCGCTCCCAGGATTTTCCGGTATGGATTGGCGGTGTGGATTCGGCGCACAGTAAAGACCTGAGCAATCAAAGACCACGCTTATGACTTCAGAGTATTACCGCAGATTATTACAAATGAATGACGTGCGAGAATGATCCGTTCAGGCTACTTGTTACCTGAGGGGTGGGGTGGATGGCTGCTGTAAAGCTGTTACGATGCGCTGGGTAGCGCTGTGAAAATTTGCGTTACACGTTTTACAAGTGTTTGCATTCCAAAAATTTCTGAAGTTTAGGCGTACCACCCCCAAGTACGTGTTGTTAAACAATTCTCTTCACCCTTAACGCTACTCACACACTTTAGGTTGCCGGCTCCGCCTCCCTTTATTCATTCACAAAAGGCGCGCGGATTGACCTTGCGCTGTGAGAAGCGCAACCGCTTTTTTGTCGAAGGATACAAAGGTTTTCCCGCCGAGCCAGTTCCCTTCGTAGGCAATGACACCATCGGCGAAATCCCCACCCGCTTCGAGTACCGACAGACCCGCTTCTACGGCGGGCCGGTTTACTTCCGCATTGGCGGCTGCCAGTAGCGCGTGGATCGCGGCGGCCACGTCGGATGGTTGAAAACGGCAGACCCTGAGCAGCACCCACACAAATTCACACAGGCACGGCAGTGCTACCGCAATCAATTCGGCATCAGTCAAAACCTTGACGGTGACGCTCGCTTACGCGGGATCATCACGTACAACTGCACGAATAAGTACATTGGTATCAACAACGACCTTCATTCTTTACCGGCCCAGGCGTGCTCGGTCACCGCGTTGATTTCTTCAATGGTGGCGACCTTCTTTGTTCGGCCCGCGAGCAATCCGACAAAGCCTTCAATCGTTCCGGTTTTCCGGGCTGCTTTGAGTACGCCCCGACCATCCGGCAGTAAATCCAACTCGATCTTTTCTCCTGGCTTGATGCCGAGATGTTGCAGCACGTCTTTTCTGAAAGTCACTTGCCCCCGTGCCGTAACAGTCAATATGGTCATGGTGTCCTCACAGTCTTTTGAATGATGATTTACAAAGCAATGCAAAAATGCCTTATCGTCAACACTTGTCGCGCAAGTCTTAAGTTTTGCGATGCCTTGCCGGGGTTTCGTCTACTACCTGAGGCGGACACGCGCAAACTGTGGACTGTGGTTATCGATGGGAGACATTCCTTTAACACTAAAAAATAGCAATTTTGACTTTAAAATGGGCATGGTAACCACACGTTTCTTTGTTTGGGATATCTGCCTCACCTCAACCTTCGCTAATCCCCCTTTAACCGCAACTCAGCGGCGGCCAAGGCGGCGGGCCGTCCGAGCAGCACTAACGCATCGCCCGCCTCCAAACGCGTATCCGGTTGCGGATCGACACCGCGAATATTGTGTCGACGCACAGCCGACACGGACACTCCGATCTCCGCTAAATTCAGTTCCGCGAGTGTTTTTCCCAATACCGGTGCACGCTGATTCAAGGTCACGGTGTGCAGGCGTGGCTCGACGTGTTCTGTCAAGACTTCCTCGATTTTATCGGTTTCGCCGTGGAAGAAGCCTTTCAGCAGGTGATAGCGATTTTCCCGCACTTCGCGCACCGAGCGCAGTACGCGCGCCAAAGGTACGCCGAGCAAAAGCAAGGCATGCGAGGCCAGCATGAGGCTACCTTCCAACACTTCCGGCACGACTTCGGTTGCGCCCGCTTTGAGCAGCTTATCGAGTTCGGTATCGTCCACAGTGCGCACGATCACCGGTACTTGCGGGTTAATTTCCTGCACCGCACCGAGAATGCGCATTGCCGAAGGCACGTCGGCATACGTCACGACCACGGCACGGGCTCGCGCTATACCCGCCGCCTGCAGCACTTCTCGCCGAGCGGCATTGCCGTAAACCACGCTTTCGCCCGCTGCCGCCGCGAGCTTGACACGCGCCGGGTCGAGATCGAGCGCGATTAAGGGGATGTGTTCGCGTTCCAAAAAACGCGCTAGGTTCTGCCCGCTGCGGCCATAGCCGCAAACGATTACATGCCCCTGCACATTGAAGCTTTTAACCGCAATTTCGTGCAATTTCGCGGCTTGGCTCATCCACTCGCCCGCCACGCATTTTTTAACGATGGCTTCGCGAAAGTGAATCAACAACGGCGCTAACACCATCGAGAGCAACATCGCGCCCAGCACGATCTGCATCGCCGCCGGTTGCAGCGTGGGAATTTTGCCCGCTTCGACCAGCAGCACAAAACCGAATTCGCCGGCTTGCGCCAGCGTTAAGCCGGTGCGCAACGCATCGCCGGAATTGCTGCCGAAAGCACGGGCTAATAAAAAGATCGTCGCCAGCTTGCCGATCAACAAAGCCAGCAGTAGCAGCAACACCCAAGCCGCATGCTGGATCAGCACCCCCAAATTGAGTTGCATGCCGATGGTGATAAAAAACAAGCCCAGCAGCACATCGCGAAACGGCTGCATGTCCGCTTCAACTTGGTAGCGGTATTCGGTTTCAGAAATCAGTACGCCCGCTAAGAAAGCACCAAGAGCGAGCGATAAATCCGCCAGTTGTGTGAGATAGGCCAAGCCCAACGTAATCAACAGCACATTCAGCATGAACAACTCGCCGACCTTGCGCCGTGCAATGGCGTGGAACCAGGGCCGTACGAGTTTTTGCCCAAAATATAAAATCAGCGCCAGCGCGATGGCGGCCTTAATCGTGGCTAAACCCAACTCGCTCAATAAACCTTCACCGCCTTTGGCCAACGCCGGAATCAGCACCAAAAACGGTACCACAGCCAAATCTTGAAACAGCAGCACGCCCATCGTTTGGCGACCGTGCGGCGAGTGCAACTCGACACGCTCGGCTAAAAGTTTGCTGACAATCGCCGTAGACGACATAGCGATCACGCCACCCAAGGCCAGCCCTACGCGCCAGTCCATGCCCCAAGATAAGCACACACCCAGCACCGCCAACGTGGTGACCACTACTTGTGCGCCGCCCAGGCCGAACACTAAACGCTGCATCGCTTTCAATTGCCCCAAACTGAATTCGAGGCCGATGGTAAACATCAAGAACACCACGCCGAACTCCGCCAAGGCGTGGGTTTGCGGGCTATCCGGAATCCAAGCTTGACCGTGCGGGCCGATCGTGACTCCCACAAAGATATAGGCGAGCAACGGCGGTAGCCGCAGCACCCGAAAAAATGCCACGACCACCACCGCACTGCCCAGTAAAATCAAGACGGATGCCAAAGCACTCATAGTCCCGAGTATGCGGGATTGATCGTAGACTGCCAATGCGGTAACGCATCGGGGCGGTTTGGGACAGCGCTTCTTGTTATACTGTACGCTTATGAGCGCACAAATTACCCCCTTACCCCGCAGCCCCTCCGCCCAGACCCTCGAGCTTGCGCGCGAAGTGTTGCGCATTGAGATCGCAGCGGTACAAATGCTTGTGTCACGCTTGGATCAGGACTTTCTGGCGGCGATGCAAATCATTCTGGATTGCAAAGGCCGCATCGTGGTCAGCGGCATGGGTAAATCCGGGCACATCGCGCGCAAAATCGCCTCCACCTTGGCCAGCACCGGTACACCGGCTTTTTTTGTGCATCCGGCTGAGGCGAGCCACGGCGACTTGGGAATGATTACCCCGGACGATGTCGTGATTGGGCTTTCTTACTCCGGCGAAAGCGCGGAGTTGTTGACCATCGTCCCGATCCTAAAACGCACCGGCGCAAAACTCATTACGCTCACCGGCAACCCGCATTCCAGTTTGGCGCGTGAAGCCGATGTACATCTCGATGTGAGCGTAGAAAAAGAAGCCTGCCCGCACAATCTAGCGCCCACGGCCAGCACCACCGCGACCCTGGCGCTAGGTGATGCGTTGGCGATTGCTTTACTGGATGCACGCGGCTTCGGTGCCGACGATTTCGCGCGCTCGCATCCCGGCGGCGCTTTGGGTAAACGTCTGTTGGTGCATGTAGCCGATGTAATGCGCCAAGGCGAGGCCATGCCGCAAGTGGTGGGAACCGCACTCGTGCGCGAAGCCATTTTAGAAATCTCGCGCAAAGGCATGGGCATGACGGCTGTGTTGAATACGCAAGATCAAGTGATTGGGATCTACACCGATGGCGACTTACGCCGCGGGTTGGATCAGGGGTTGGATATTCGCACCGCCCCGGTTAGTCAAGTGATGACGCACCACCCCCGCCACATCACGGGCAACAAGTTAGCTGTCGAGGCCGTAAAACTAATGCAGGAAGCCAATGTCTACGCGTTACTGGTGTTAGACGACCAGCAGCGCTTGTTGGGCGCGGTGAGCATGCACGATTTGATGCGCGCCGGTATTGTTTAACCTTTCTCCGAAAGCAATTAGTGATTCCTTTTCTTCCGCTCACAACGCCTCTCTCCGATCTGGAAATCAATGCGCGAGCCGCTAAAATAAAACTCATTGTTTTCGATGTCGACGGTGTTTTGACCGATGGCTCTTTATACTTAAACGACGACGGTCAAGAAACAAAAGCCTTTTTTGCGTTGGATGGGCATGGCCTCAAGATGCTGAAAAGAAGTGGTGTCGAGATCGCCATTATTACCGGGCGCCACTCGCAATTAATGCACCACCGTGTCAAGAACTTAAATATCGAGCACTTGTATCAAGGTGTGGAAGACAAACTCGAAGCCTTTGTAGAATTGACCCAGCGACTCGGTTATAGCAACGAACAAGTAGCCGCGATGGGCGATGATGTGGTCGATCTACCGATGATGCGCCGTAGCGGGCTGTCGATTACCGTGCCCGGCGCGTTGGAGCGCGTTAAGCAATACGCCCACTATGTCACCCGGCTGCCCGGTGGTAGGGGCGCGGCGCGCGAAGCAAGCGAACTCATCATGCGCGCGCAAGGCACGCTGGATAACCAGCTTGCTCCGTACTTGAAATGAGTAAAAACCTATCCGCCTGGGTAACACTGACGTTCTTGTTCTTGTTCGCCGGACTAACCCTGTGGCTGGATCGCGTGGTGCAGCCAGCCGGACCCAAGCTCGACGGCAGCGCCCGCCATGAACCGGACTACATCGTAGAAAACTTCAGCGCCATCAAACTCGATTTAAAAGGTCAGCCGCATTTCACGCTGGCGGCAGTAAAAATGACCCACTTCCCCGACGACCTCACGACACTGCTGGTGCGCCCCCATTTCATCGGTTTCAGCCCCAAGGCCGCACCGTTTCATATGTACGCCCAACGCGGCACCGTTACCGAAGACGGCGAACAGGCCTATTTTTACGACAATGTACGGGTGGTGCGCGAGGCCAGCGGCAACACGACAGAGTTGACTGTGGATACCAGTTACCTCCACATCGTTCCGGAAAAGAATTTCGCTGAAACCGATAAACCGGTGGTGATTCAAGATGCGCATACCCAGATCACCGCCGTTGGCTTAAAATTAGATAAAAACTCACACCAACTAAAACTACTTTCGCGTGTAAAGGCCCGTTATGCACCTCCCCAACGCTAATCGTCTGGCACTGTTCTCGAGTGTCCTTTTACTGGCTGCCGCACTCCCGGTCATGGCGGAACTCTCCGACCGCAATAAACCGGTGAACCTGGAATCCGATACCGTGGACATCAATGACCTGACCAAGGTCAGCGTGTATCAAGGCAATGTGCGCTTAACGCAGGGCACGCTCCTCATTACTGCCGACAAACTGGTGGTCGTGCAAGACGACAGCGGTCTCTCCAAAAGCACCGCCACCGGCAATCCTTCTTACTTCAGACAAAAACGTGAAGGGGTCGATGAGGTGATCGAAGGCTGGGCGCAGCGTATCGAGTACAACGCTAAAAACGACAAGGTGGAAATGCACGTCCAGGCCCGCATCAAGCGCGGCCAAGATGAAGTACGCGGCAACACCATCATCTACGAGGGTCAAACCGAGTCTTACCGCGTCATTGGCGGCAATGAAGCCATTAACGAATACAACCCAAAAGGCCGCGTGCGGGCCGTCATTCTACCCAAACGCGCACCTGAACCGAATAGCGGCAACGGCTTGCCGTTGAAGCCAAGCAGCGATGTAAAAAGCACCCGCTAAGCGAATAATAACGACACGCATCCTATTTTATGAGTACTTTAGAAGTCCACCACCTACGCAAGCACTATAAGTCGCGCATTGTTGTTAAAGATGTTTCCCTGCAAGTCAGCAGTGGCGATGTGGTCGGTTTGCTCGGCCCCAACGGTGCCGGCAAAACCACCAGCTTTTACATGATGGTCGGCCTGACCCGTATGGATAGCGGCAGCATTTTGCTCGACGGCCAAGATCTCAGTGCGCTTCCCATTCATCGCCGCGCACTTCTGGGTTTGAGTTACCTGCCGCAAGAAGCCTCGATTTTCCGTAAACTGACGGTCACGGAAAATATTCAAGCCATCCTCGAACTACAACCCATTGCGCGTGATGAAATTGCCAAACGCCTGGGAGAATTACTGCACGATTTAAATATCGAACACTTAAGCGACGCTCAAGCCTTAAGTCTCTCCGGCGGCGAGCGGCGGCGGGTGGAGATCGCCCGCGCCTTGGCCACCAAACCGCGCTTCATTCTGCTGGATGAGCCCTTTGCCGGTGTGGATCCGATTGCCGTGCTGGATATTCAAAAAATCATCCGCTTTCTTTCCGAGCGCGGTATCGGGGTTTTAATTACCGACCACAACGTCCGGGAAACACTGGGGATTTGTGACCGCGCCTACATCATCAACGAGGGTTTGGTACTGGCCAGCGGCAAACCAGAAGAAATTGTTTATAATGAAAGTGTGAGGAAAGTTTATTTAGGTGAGCATTTCCGCCTATGAGCCCATTGCGCGGTCGCGCTTCCGGCCAGAACCTATAAACGAATGAAGCATAGCTTACAGCTCCGAGTTTCCCAGCAACTGACGCTTACGCCGCAGTTACAGCAATCCATTCGGCTGCTGCAACTCTCTACGTTGGAACTGAATCAAGAACTCGAAACATTATTACAAGATAATCCGCTGTTAGAACGCGCCGATGCGGACGACGACGAGCCCGAAGCCGAAAAATTTTTTGATGGCGATAGCGCGCCCGCCGAAACCCCTGAACCACCCCTTGTCGCCGTACCCGAACCCGATGCGGCAACCGCCGAGAACTCCGATCCGTCCGACAATTTATGGGATGAAGCGCCAACCGCTTACACCCAAAGCGATGACGATGAACAAGATGGGCAACCCGGTGCGGCGTATGCGGAAACCCTGCGCGAACATTTGCAATGGCAACTAAATCTGCTGCCGCTCAGCGAGCGCGATAAAACCATGACCATGATGTTGATCGATGCCTTGGATGACCACGGTTACCTGCAACAAGATTTAGGTGAACTGGCCGCGATGCTGCCGCTCGAACTGGAAGTCGATCCACTGGAATTGGAGACCGCGTTGAAACACATTCAACACATGGACCCAATCGGTGTTGGTGCCCGGTCGCTGGCCGAATGCCTCACCCTACAATTGAAGTTACTGCCCACTGACACACCGGGGTACAGCGCCGCGCTGGAGATCACGCGACATCACTTGGAAGTATTGGCCGCGCGTGATTTTACCAAACTGAAAAAACTATTGCGCTGTAACGACGAGCAAATACGCCAAGCGCGCACCTTAATTACCGGATTAAATCCACGCCCCGGTGCCGAATATGCCGCGAACGAGACCCGTTACATCGTGCACGATGTGGAAGTCTGCAAGGTGAAGGGCCAATGGACAGTGCATCTCAACGCGGATGCCATGCCGCGACTGCGCATTAATCGTGTCTACGCCGATATTCTGCGGCGTAACCGCAATGCCTCGAACAAAGACCTCGCGGCGCAATTACAAGAAGCCCGCTGGTTAATCAAAAACGTACAGCAACGTTTCGACACCATTTTGCGTGTGTCGCAAGCCATCGTCAATCGTCAACGCCATTTTTTCGAGCACGGTGAAGTGGCGATGCGGCCCTTGGTATTGCGTGAAATTGCCGAAGAAGTCAATCTCCACGAATCCACCGTATCGCGCGTAACCACTCAAAAATACATGTTTACGCCACGCGGAATTTTTGAGTTGAAGTATTTTTTCGGCAGTCACGTCGCGACCGATTCGGGTGGTGCTTGCTCCGCCACCGCCATCCGCGCGCTGATCAAACAATTAATCGCGGCGGAGGGCACTAAACGTCCGCTATCGGATAACCAGATCGCCGATATTTTGTCGCAACAAGGCATCATTGTGGCACGCCGTACCATCGCCAAATACCGTGAAGCCATGCAAATCCCTCCCGCCAATCTTCGCAAGTCCCTCTGATAAGGAGTCCTACCATGAATTTGAATATCGCCGGCCACCATTTGGAAGTTACACCCGCCATTCGAGACTATGTCAGCGCTAAATTAGAACGCATTACACGCCATTTCGATCATGTGATCGATGTCAACGTAATCCTGACCGTGGAAAAACTAATACAGAAAGTTGAAGCGAACATTCACGTCAGCGGCAAAGACATCTTTGCTGAATCCAGCGACAACGACATGTATGCCGCCATTGATTCACTGGCGGACAAACTCGACCGATTGGTGCTAAAGCATAAAGAAAAAAATAGAGGGCATGGCCGCGATGCCTTAAAACATCAAGAAGCCGCCGAATGATACATTCCGCAAGCCTGTTAAACCACGGGCTTCGGCGTGATGCCTTTGTATGCGCGTAGTTTCAACACTCTTGAAACCAGAGTTCGTCCTACTCGATCTCGACGCGAGCAGTAAGGATGAATTGTTCGGTGCAATCGCTACGCGCTTGGCGAGCCCCTTAAATCTATTACCAAAAGACATCGTAAAAAGCCTGGTCAAACGCGAACAGTTAGGCTCAACCGGATTAGGTCAGGGTGTGGCGATCCCACATGGACGGATCAAACAGCTAAAGCAGGCTACCGGTGTTTTTGTACGCTCCCTAGCCGCCGTACCCTTCGGCGCAGCGGACAATGAGCCGGTACGCCTGTTGTTCGTGTTGCTGGTGCCGGAGCACGCCACCGACTTACATTTACAAATTCTGTCCGAATTAGCGCAACTATTTAGCAATCGCGCCCTACGCCAACGCTTGCTGCACACCAACGATATCCATCAAGTGGTACATCTTTTATCCGGCCAAAATGACGCAGATTACCGTACAACGCCTGTTTGAAGACACGCACCAGAAACTTGATCTAGCCTGGGTTTCCGGTATCACCGGCGGTTCGCGCTTGCTCACTAGCGAGACCGCACAGAAACCCTCGCTGGCGCTCATCGGTCATCTAAACTTTGTGCATCCCAACCGAGTGCAAGTGCTGGGCACCGCGGAGATGAATTATCTGCACGGCTTAAATCCAGATAATTTACAACAAGCCATCGATCAATTGTACGCAACAGAAGTGGCCGCCGTCATCGTTGCCAATAATGAAAACGTACCGCAAATCTTACAAGATGTAGCCCATCGCACTGAAACCGCGCTGTTCACGTCCCCGCAGCCCAGCCCGCGCTTAATGCAGATTCTCACCCACTACCTCTCCAAAACCTTGGCGGAATTCACTACCCTACACGGGGTTTTTATGGAAGTAATGGGAATCGGCGTTCTACTCACCGGTGACTCGGCCATCGGCAAAAGCGAACTTGCGCTGGAATTAATCACCCGCGGCCATCGCCTGATTGCGGACGACATTGTGGAAATTTACGAAATTTCCCCTGAAACGCTGGAAGGCCGCTGCCCTTCTTTGTTGCAAGATTTTATCGAGGTGCGCGGTCTTGGCATTCTCAACATTCGCGCTTTGTACGGTGAAGTGGCGGTAAAACCTAAAAAATCGTTACGCTTTATTGTTCACCTGGAAAAACCCGTCGACATCACCCAAACCGATTACGACCGACTACAAATGCAGCGCGATACCCAGGAAATTCTTGGTATTCACATTCCCAAAGTGCGTATCCCCGTTGCCGCCGGACGCAATCTCGCTGTCATGGTGGAAGTGGCCGTGCGCAGCCATATTTTGCATTTACGGGGTATTAGCAGCAGCCAACAATTTATCGAGCGGCACACTCAATATTTAAAAGCGTCCCAAGAAACCAAACCCTAGCTCGTTGCCGATCGATGCCTCTTTACGCTGAAAAATGGCACTCATCGGCCATATGCTTCATGTAAACTAAACCCATCTCACTTCTTTTGGCCGCGCTTATGCAGGTAATTCTCGTCACGGGTCTTTCCGGTTCCGGTAAGAGCATCGTATTGAATGTTTTGGAAGACAACGGCTTTTACTGCGTCGATAATCTACCGGCTGAAATGCTCCCGCAATTGATTGAGCTATTGCAAGAAGAAGATCAAACGCAAATTGCCGTCAGCATTGATGCCCGTAGCGGCGAGACGCTCAATGATCTACCGCAACACATCAATACCCTAAAGCATGAAGGCACCGATTTGCGCGCGATGTTCCTCGAAGCCAATACCGAGACACTGGTAAAACGGTATAGCGAAACACGTCGGCGCCACCCCCTTTCAGATGACCTACGCACCTTGTCCGAATGCATCGAAATGGAACGCGAAATTCTCGCTAACATTTCTGAAATCGGACATCGCATCGATACCAGCGACCTTTCCGCCAATACGCTGCGCAGCTGGGTTAAAGATTTTTTAAATTTAGACCGTTCACGGATTACCTTGCTGTTTGAATCCTTCGGCTTCAAGCACGGCTTACCGCTCGATGCCGATTATGTATTCGATGTGCGTTGTCTACCCAATCCCTTCTATGACCTAAAACTACGATCCTTTACCGGTAAAGACCCCGCGGTGATTGAATTTCTGGAAAGTCACGATGAGGCTCTCCATATGTTGGCGGACATTCGCGGCTTCCTCGAAAAATGGCTGCCTTGTTTTATTCGAGACAACCGCTCCTACCTCACCATCGCGATTGGCTGTACCGGCGGCCAACATCGCTCGGTCTATTTTGCCGAGCAACTGGCTGCTCACTTTCGTGCGGTGTATCAGGTGCTCATTCGACATCGTGGCCTCACACTATGAAATTATTGGCCTACTTTCGTCCCGGCGATTGGCTTACGCTGATGCTCGGCAGTGCTCTTACCGCTTGGCTCACCGCCCACTTATGGATCAATACCGCACCGCAAAAAGCCCTCATTCGTGCCGGCGGTCAGTTGTTCGCCGAAGTTCGGCTGGATAGAGCGCAACGTATTCGCGTACCCGGCCCATTGGGTGACAGTGTTGTAGAAATTCAAGCTGGACGTGCGCGCGTCGCGACCGATCCCGGCCCGCGCCAATGGTGCGTCAAGCAAGGGTGGCTGGTGCGGGCCGGGGATGCAGCACTTTGCCTACCGAACCAATTAAGCGTGGAATTGATCGGGAAAACGCGCCGCTTTGACTCCTTGAATTATTAAACAAAGCACCTCCCTTAATTTTAAGACGCTCTATTTAACCAATAAAATCCATTACCACACGATGCAAATTAATTTTCACACCGATCCGGACGATCATCGCATCGCGAAGCTGGCCGCCGCCGCACTCGGTTTAACCTTGTTGGAGGCCGCCTTGCCTTCACCACTGCCCGGTGTTAAGCCGGGGTTGGCGAACATCATCACACTGGTTGTGTTACTGCACTTCGGCTGGCGTAGCGCAGCCTGGGTAACCATACTCCGCGTGATCGCCGGCAGTTTAATGTTGGGTACATTTCTCTCGCCTACATTTCTTTTAAGTATCAGCGGTGCCGTTGCCAGCCTAGCCGTGCTGGGACTTGTGCAATTTTTACCAGCGCGTTTGTTCGGCCCGGTAACCTTCAGTATTCTTGCCGCACTGGCCCATTTTGCAGGTCAGTTGGCGGTCGTTTATTTTTGGCTTATCCCACATACCGGCGTGGCCTATCTCATCCCCCTTTTTGCCGCAGCCGCCCTACTCTTCGGCACCCTCAACGGGCTCGCGGCGGCAACGCTCTTAGCACGTCTTCCCAGTGCGTCACCCGCCCTATGCGTTCCCTCCTAGCCCTCATTCTGCAATGCACTGTCGCCAGTAGTGCGTTTGCGGCGGATTGGGTGCGCATTGCGATCCCGTATACCGAAGATATTTATTTCTACGATCGCAGCAAATTGGTCATGAATGGTAACGAGGTCACTTATTGGAAAAAAGTTCAATTCATACCGGCGCGCCCCGTGAAAAATGCACTCGCTAAATCTTCTTTAATGCGCGAACGTATTAATTGCCGCGAACACACCTTGCGCTTACTCAGCTTTCTTTACCATGACGCGCAAGGTGCGCAGATCGAATACGTTGCGGATGCCGAAAAAGAAGGCGCGCCGATTATTCCCGATACCGTCGGCGATCAATTCGAGCAAGTTTTGTGCGCACTGGCGCGCGAGACCGGGCCTTTTATGTCAATCCCTCCTACAGTAGAACCTCATGCCCTTTAACAAAACCATCACCGTCGCGCTAACCGGTGCTTCCGGCATGCCTTATGCGCTGCGATTAATCGAGTGCCTGCTGGCAGCGCAATGCCGCGTCTATGTCCTAACATCGCAAGCATCCGCCGTCGTCGCTAAACAAGAAATGGATTTTATTCTGCCAGCGCGCGCACAGGAATTGCAAGCCTTCTTGATTCAGCATTTCAAGGCCGCGGCCGAGCAACTTCAAGTCTTCGGCCGCGAAGAATGGTTTGCCCCCATCGCCTCCGGCTCCAACCCGCCCGATGCGATGGTGGTGTGTCCCTGTACCATGAGCACGCTGGCAACGATTGCGGTCGGCTTAGCCGATCACTTGATCGGCCGCGCCGCCGATGTCGTCATCAAAGAAGGGCGAACATTAATTTTAGTGCCGCGCGAAACGCCTTTTTCCGCCATCCACCTGGAGAATATGCTCAAACTAGCGCGACTTGGCGTGGTTATTCTTCCCGCTAATCCCGGTTTTTATCATCATCCTCAGAGCGTGCAGGATATCGTAGATTTTGTCGTAGCACGTATCCTTGATCGGCTATCCGTACCGCATCAATTACTGGCGCGCTGGGGCGAGTCTGCGTCCAAAAATCTATGATTCCAAGAAAATGGAAAGACCGTTTAACGGAATTATTACCGCACGACCCCGACAACGCTCCGTTCACTCTACCTCTATTCCCACTCCATACGATCCTGTTTCCGAGCGGCGTACTCGCCCTCAAAATATTCGAGCAGCGCTATATGGATATGGCCAAACGCTGCTTACACGATCAAAGCCCGTTCGGTATTTGCCTGATTAAAGAGGGCGCAGAAGTGGCTGCACCCGTCGTTCCGCACGGTGTCGGTACACTAGCGCGTATTGACACCTGGGACATGCCGCAGATCGGTATCCTCCATGTGCGCGCTATCGGCCTCCAGCGTTTTCAGATTTTAGAGTATCAAACCGCCGCGGATGGTTTACTCGTGGCGCAAGTCCTGAAATTGCCGGTAGAGCAAGCCGTCTCGCTGCCCTCCGAACACGCTCCTTGCGCCGCCGTGTTAAAACACATTCTGGCACAGGTCGGTGCCGCTAAATTTGAACTCCCCTTCGACTTCGACGACGGCGTGTGGGTAGGCTACCGACTAGCGGAAATTATGCCGATAAAAAATAACGCTAAACAAAGTATGCTGGAGATGAACGATACGTTGGTGCGATTGGATGTGCTGCACAAATTTCTCGTCCAGCAAGGATTGGCTATCTAGGCACTTTAATTTAAGTTTACCTCTATGCACGCCATACCACCCACCATACCCGCCACCCGTTGTTGAATAGCATCGCGAACACGGCGTAGACTTTCCCTATTTTCAGGTGGGGTAAACTGGTAACAACGTTTTTGCACGTGTGCCGGCAATCCCGTGCAGGCACCTGCGGCGACTTCATCTAAAGCAATCAATAAATCCGCCCACGCCAAATTATCGCTATTCAACGCATATATCAATGAATTAGATACATCGATCCCGACTTCGTGCATGATGCTATCGAGCTCCGGCAGGCAGGGCGCAACTTGCAATGCGACTGCGCGCGCCCGCATATAGTGCTGCCCCAGCGTATTTGCAAAGGCCGTCGCCATCGCCGCTCGGCTGGGATCGCCGCTACCGACAAACAACACATGGGCTTTCCGTTTGTATACCATACTAATTTTCAAATCTGCTTAGGTAAGGATGAATCGTGGCAAAATTTTACTCGGCTTTATCAGATACGTTGATGGATTTTATTCGTGCACAGCGGTTGTTTTTCACGGCGAGCGCGGCATCCGTAGGGCGGATCAATCTTTCACCCAAAGGACTACAAAGTTTTTGTATTTTAAGTCCAACACGAGTGGCTTATCTCGACCTGACCGGCAGCGGTATCGAGACGGCGGCGCATTTGCTGGCCGATGGTCGCCTCACGCTGATGTTTTGTAGCTTGGATGATGCACCGTTGATTTTACGCTTGTATGGCCGCGGCTCTTTGCTGCGCCCTGAGGACGCAGACTGGGATAGCGTTTACCGCTTATTCCCAACCATTCCCGGTGCACGCCAAATCATTATCCTGGATATTGATTCGATACAAACTTCCTGTGGTTTTGGCATACCGCGCTACACTTATCGTGGTGAACGCGATGAATTGGTGACTTGGGCTGTCAAAAAAGGAACCGAGGGATTGCGTCAATATCGCACAGAAAAAAATCGCCTTAGTATTGACGGCTTGCCCTCCGGCTTCAAAGAATAAGAGCCTGCTGCGCTTATTTGCGCAGTAAAAAATCGAGTGCAATACCGCCGAAGATGGCCGCGCCCACCCAGTTGTTGTGTAAAAAAGCTTTAAAACACTGCTCCCGATTACGGCCCTTGATCAACTGAAAATGATAAAGCATCAAACCCGCGGCTAAGCCGAGTCCAGTATAAAACGGCCAATGCAGATGCAGGCTGCGGCCTACCCCGATCAGTATCAGCAGCGACAAAGCGTTACAGAGCATGACGGCCGCCACCTCGTATTGACCAAAAGTCAGCGCAGCCGTTCGAATACCGATCTTACGATCATCCTCGCGATCCACCATCGCGTATTGCGTATCGTACGCTATTGACCAAAACGCACTCGCGCCCAGTAGCACCCAAGCCACCGCAGGGACTTGCCCCGTTTGTGCGGCGTAGGCCATCGGAATTCCGAAACCGAAATTAATGCCGAAATAAGCCTGCGGCAGTGCGAAAAACCGCTTGGTATACGGATAGCTTGCAGCCAGCAGCACGGCCACCACCGAAAGTTTTAAGGTCAAACTATTCAGCGGGAGTATCAAAAAGAAAGCCAGCAACGCTAAACCCGCCGCCAATAATAGCGCTTCCTTACGGCGCACCAAACCAACGGCCAGCGGGCGATCTTTAGTGCGCTCAACCTGCGCGTCGACATCGTGATCGGCATAGTCATTGATAACGCAACCCGCTGACCGCATCAACACCGTGCCCAGAATAAAAATCCACACAATCATCCAATTCGGATGACCCGCGCTGGACAGCCACAAGCCCCATAGCGTCGGCCAAAGTAACAGAAAAATACCAATCGGCTTATCCAGCCGCATCAGTTTTTCATACACCGTTAATCGTTCACTTAAAGTCATGTGCAAAGTGTATAGGGGTTGTAAGGTTTCGGCGAGTGTAGCGGCGATGCAATGGCCGCCGGGAAGGCCATAATTTTCACCCTACGTATTATCAACCAAATAAATCCATGCCCGGAGCGCTAAGATTTAAATTTTTTGTTAACATTCAAGCTTTTCGACTTATGACCGACGCGCCGAACTTATCGCACCGACCGCTCCGCAGCTATGTTCTGCGACAAGGACGTATTTCCCAAGCACAACAACGCGCTTATGAAACACTATTCCCAGTGTACTCATTGCCCTATCAAACCAGTTTACTGGACTTAGACGCTGTGTTTCAGCGTAGGGCCGCTAAAGTATTGGAAATCGGCTTCGGCATGGGTGAAAGTAGCGCCGAAATTGCCGCCAATCAACCACAGATAGATTTCATTGGCGTGGAAGTCCACACACCCGGGGTCGGAAGCCTACTAAAACAAATCGGTGCGCGCGAACTACAGAATGTGCGCATTATTCAACACGATGCCGTTGAAGTTTTACAGCACATGATCGGTGAAAACACCCTACAAGGCATCCACATATTTTTCCCCGACCCGTGGCCCAAAACGCGCCATCATAAGCGACGCTTGATTCAAACTGATTTTGTTCACCGGCTGGCCAACCGCCTCGAACCGGGCGCTTATCTGCACGTAGCAACAGACTGGCAAGCCTATGCCGAACATATCTTGGAGACGCTCACCCAAGAACCTCTGCTGCAAAATACGTCCGCCGGTTACGCCACTCGCCCCAGCTATCGTCCACTGACGAAATTCGAGCAACGCGGCTTAAAACTCGGACATGGCGTGTGGGACATCGTGTTCAAAAAACGGCGTGTATAAGATTGTCAACCTTGACGTTACAGCGCTTTTCGGGTGTAATGCCGGGCTTTCCTAAATGCGTTAATACGTAGCCTCAAACGCAAGCAGTTATGGCCAAGTAGCTCAGTTGGTAGAGCAGAGGACTGAAAATCCTTGTGTCGGTGGTTCAATTCCGCCCTTGGCCACCAGATTTTTCCCGGATAATCAGCAAGATTATTCGGGGAAGCCCTACCGGGGTTTACCCATAATTACCGGTTTTTCAGGGCAAATTTTCCCAACATCTTCCCGCAAATTACCCTCATCATCGATCTAATGGTGGAAGTTGCGCGGGTCACAATTCTTATCTCTATGATCCGACCAGATCGCATATCCTCTCCCGCTGCTTCGCGACTTTGACGCGATACTCCTGTATGCGCCGGTGCCGGTCGGCTCTTGCCATATTGGAAATGTAGCGATTAGTCATCATTTCACGTGCTGGAACTTTTTTCGGCGTATTTGATGTCGGTCTTTATGTATGATAAAGGACGTATCATTCATCATTTACCCATAAGGATTGCCTTTTGAATCTAAGCAAAAATTAAACAGAAAATGGCGATGAAAATTTAAACAACTTTTCTCGTGGGACGAGCTGCTTTTGTGGGTTGATTTTTCTGCAGGCTCGTTGAGCGATTGTGAAAACAGGACACTTATGAGCTACAAGACGCTTCTTAATACACTCGATTCACTTAGGAAAGAGGCTCCGAAGGCCTTTAAAAAGTACCACCCGAGAGAGAGTGATACGGAGAAGCTGAATCAGGCTCGTGCAAAGGCATTCATACACCTCTTTCTGAAGGTTCGCTTTGGGGTGCTAGATTTCGCAGACCGGCAAGATCTCATCTGCGACGGGACACAGGATGGCGGAGTCGACGCCTACTACATCGACGAAGAAAATAAGACTGCCTACCTGATTCAATCGAAGTTCAGGACATCCGAACAGAATTTCGAGGAGAAGCACATTGATGTTTCCGAACTGCTGAAGATGGAGGTAGGCCGAATCTCAAAAGGAGAACCACTAGACAGCAATGAGCAGCCGTTCTCTGCGCCCATCACAGCCCTGCAAAAGAAGATTAATAGCACACGCAAGATCGCCCTCTTCAACTGGAAAGTGGTTTTTTTAGCAAATCTACGCAAAATAAATGACGAGCAACTAAGGCGGCTAATCGACAACATGGAGTACGAGTTGTTCGACTACTCGAGAACATATCGGGAGTTAGTGTTCCCACTGACAACCGGAACATACTTCAAACCTGATGAAATAGTAATTACGATCAATCTTGGGCAAAAATCACACCCTCAGCTGTCCCAGGGCGTGGAAACTCTGCTGGGACCGTGCAATGTCCGGATGATTTACGTTCCAATTATCGAGATCGCGCGAATAACAGCAAAGTACAAGAACTCTCTCCTCCGTTACAATCCAAGGAACTATTTGTCACTGAAGAAAAACGAGGTTAACAAGAGCATAAGGGATACAGTCCTGAACACTTCCCATAATGAGTTTTCGCTCAGAAACAACGGCATCACGATTCTGGCCGAATACTCATCAGTAACCGACAGAACAGGCGTATCCGGAGAGGGGCAGCTAATAATTAAGGACCCCCAAATACTGAATGGCGGTCAAACTGCCACTACACTTGCAATGATCCTTGAGGATGAAAACGCCGGATCTGCTGTGTTCGGTTCGAAGGAGGTATTGCTCAAAATCATTGAGAAACCCCGCGATGCCAACGATGAACAACTGATGCTGTTCATCGAGACTATTTCAGACGCCACAAACAAGCAGTCGAAAATTGTCGAAGCGGACAGAAGAGCGAACGACCCAAAAATGCTTCAATTGCAGAGTCATTTCTTTGATAATTTTGGGCTCTTTCTTGAACGTAAACGGGGCGAGTTTCAGTACGGGCTCGACTCCAAAGTAATTTCAAAAAAGAACATAATTGATCGTGTTGCTCTCCTCCGTGCAGTGACCGCCTACAGCGGGTACCCATCAAAGGCGCGCTCATCTGAAGACAAGATATTTGAAGAAGAGCGGTTTGAGAGGCTCCTTGCCGATTTCAATCTTGATAGGATCACAAGAATATATTTTACCTTGCAGGCTATCGAACAGATGAACAGTGAGAGAACGAGACAGGGGCAGCCTGCCGTAACCTATGGAAAGTACACGTTTCTGTATGCCACCGCACTGATCGGGAATGATGATGAGTCAAGATATAAACCCGTAGAGGAACAAGCTTCTCGCAACCTCAAACACATCTTGAAAAAATGGGCTTCATTTGAAGAATACGCCAAGAAATTGCCTAGCAATGCGAAGTACGTCCAGCCCGAGGGGTTCAATTTCGATGGATATTACAAAGGTTCGACAGTATCCAACAATGTCTTGAATTATAAATGGGTGTGAAGCCCAATAGTAGTGAATTGAATTCACTGCGACGATAGTCATTTACTCATAATCTTCCTTTGGGTTAATAGGGATACAGCCCCGCACAAGGCGAGGCTGGTTCTATCTATTTCTGCGTGGCCGTGTTTTCCTTCACGATTGAAGTGTGGATTTCATCGCCCTTGAATACCTTCCCTTCTCGGGTGATCAGTACATACACCGGCTCACGCCGTTTGCTCGCCAGCTTGCGCGCACCAACCATGCCGCTCTGTACAGCTTCACGGGTGATTTCCCCCTCGGCGCCGTAGTTCTCAGCGAGTTCGCCCCGATCATTGATTGAAACGAAACTATGATAGTCGGTCTGCTCGAATCGTATATTCTTCGTCGGATTAATCTGCAAATAGATACCCTCATGCTTCTTGAGCACAGCCGCAGCTTCACATAGCGGCTTGAGGTCTACCGAGCAATCGGCTGCGCCGGCGTTGGTGGAAATAATGGCAAACAACGTGATGATGATTTTTTTCATGACAATCTCCTGTAAGTGATTCAGATAAACCCTTTCGACGGACGGATTCCGCCTCAAAGGCTGCTCTTTGTCGCCTCCCTAGGGGGAGCGGGGCGGGGGATGAGGTTTGATGAACATGAAAAAGGCGAGAGCGTCGCCTCGCTTTGGTTGGATCGTTTTCTGCTCCCCGTCACCTGCTGATGCCGGGCTGAAAACGATCTAAAGCGAGGTGCTGCTTACTTGAGTTTCACGTGGCGAGCGGCCGGGTGTAGTGTTCCTAGCCGCAGGCGGTTGCGGGGAACATGACAGCAGTTTTTGCTGGCGTGGCTCCACGCTAAGGAACACGACATCCGGACGCGATAGGATGGAAGAGCTTGGCGGATCTCGCTAGAGTTCCGCCACAACTTGATAACTTGAACCGCCACGAAGGGCGGACTCAATAGCCGCGAATGATCCTGTAGTCGCCTTCGTCACCGAAGGCGGGCTCCTGCTTGTCAATCCGAATGCACAGCCGGTTCGCGCATTTGCTCAGCGTTGCGCGCCCGGCCTGCGCCTCGTACACGCTGGCCTGCTGTTTCAACTGCGCGAGTTCGCGAACTAGCGCAGTCCGCTGATCCAGTAACTGATCGACTTCGCCCTTGTGCCACCAAAGTAAGGCCTGGGCAAGCAACCACCACACCGCAAACGTAGCGCCGATGCTCAGAGTGGCGAGTCCGGCCCAGCGCCAGGTGAACCAAACCACGGCGTTCTTAAGCTTGGTTTCTGCTGCCTCGGCCTGGTTCGTTACACCATTCAACTTGGAGAGAATCGGCATTGCCGCACTCTCCAAGGATGCGGCAACAATCCGAGACGCACCCGCTAGGGATTAATGCATCGCTTGCGCTGCCGCCTGCTCAAGGCTGGGTGTGCAATGTGTGCCAGCGTTTCAGTGGCAGCGGTTAGTGCCTGGGTGGTCTGCGTGAGTTCGTCGAACGCAGTTTGAGCGATTTTTTGTTGCTCCTCCGCCAACGCCATCAGCGTGAAAAGTTTTTCTTGAGCGTCATCCATTAGTTATTGATCCAGTTCGTGATTGAGAGAGAGTTTCGAACCCTTTTTTGGTTTTTGCCCAGAAGCTTTCCCGGTGTTCCACTGCCGAAACTGTTCTTTCGTTTGCTGAATGTTCTGCGCCTGGCTAAGACTGGCGCCGGCTTTATTATTTTGCTCTGTCTTGAATGCAGCGAATCGAGTTCGTGCATCCTTGATGCCGGCAACCGCGTTTTGCTCAACTTGACGCCGGCTGCGTTCACGCCGTGCGTCAGAAAGATTGCCGGATAGGTCAATACTCGATTGAGCTTCGCGCTGCGTGCGCTCAAGCTTGCCTTCCGCCGACCGGCGCTTGAGGATTGCACCAACATCCTCGGCGGTCATTCGATGGATTTTTTTCGGGCCAAAGTGCGGCTCTAGCGTACGATCTAGGCCCCGATCCTTCAGGCTTCGATGATCGACCGAGGTGTTGTGTCCATATCGTTTCAGATGGGCATTAGTTTTTTCGGCCCACCGTTTGCGCAAAGCAATCAACTCAGCCCGGCGTTCGGCGCGGGGTTTTCCGCCACTCTCCTTCTGCGCTCCGCCTCGCTCAGGGTTCTTGGAGTTGTACCGCTTGAAATACTGCTTAGGGTCGCGCTCGATGCCGTCGGTTCGGCGCTGGCTAAACATGATGTGCGCGTGCGGCTGCTCGCCCTTGTCGAGCGCCGCGCGTGGGTTGTGAATCGCAAGCGTGTAGGCATGACGTTCACCGATTTCTTGGTTCACGAAATCGTGCACCAGTTCGCGCCGTTGGTCGGATGTGAGTTCGCGTGGCAGCGCGAGTTCGAACTCACGGTACGTAGATCCATTGGCGCGTTCGTGCCGATTGGCGCAGCGTGCAGAAAAGCTGGGAATGAAACTCGTTTCAACCGAACAACTGGCTTGATGGCGCTATTACAAATCAATTACTTGGGAGGTGTTTCTTGAGAGAGCTGCTTAGGTTATCTCAGGCAAGATTGGCAAAAATTAGAAGGGGTAGCTTGGCGGGGTTTCGCTCTCATAACGGGCAAACTATCCGCCTATCCGCTTTCACGGGAATTTCCGGGCATGGTGCATGACACTCAAAATCGCGACTGCGACACCATCCGGCTGCGTTTGAAAAATGATCGTGTAAGGGGTTCGGCGCCCCAGCACCAGCTCGCGCGTGCCAGGCACCCGCCCCGGCCTTCCGCTGGCCGGTAGTGTCGGGGCAATCAGGCTCAAAGCGGCCTTGTTGATTTCTTGAAGCATGCGTCGCGCGGCATCCGGGCTTTTCTCAGCATAGAAGGCCATGCCTTCCGCAAGCTCGGCCAGCGCGGTCTTTGACCACTCAAGCCGCTTTTTTCTTGCGGGCATGCTTGTCGATGGTTGCGCCGATTTTTTCCATGGCTTGTTCGTGCGAAATTACCCTCCCGGCTGCAACGTCGGAAAGCCCCGCATTCACTGAGCGCACAATCCGCTCGGAATACTCGAAGCCATCGCGCAAGACGTGCTTGAGCATTTTCTGTGGCGTACTACCAGCCTCAACCGCGAGCTTTTCAAGACGCGTGGTGTCGGCTGCTGAAAGCGAAATACTGGACATGATGAGTCTCCCCGAAGTCACTATGTGGGGACATTATAGGGCAGGCCTGGGCATTGCCCAAGCGGTTGCGGCCGGCATCGCCATAAACAGCGAGGGGATAGCAAGCAGCAAATCTTTGATCAAAGAGGAAAGATTCAAAAGCCTGAAAATCCTTGTGTCGGTGGTTCAATTCCGCCCTTGGCCACCAGATTTTCGCGCCAACCGTCCGATTCAATCGGGCGGTTTTTGCACCGCATGTTGGTTGAATGCTCCTACACTCCCTAAACACGGGAAAAATCAATCCGACCTATTGAAAACAGTACCGGAGTACCCCATCTCAACGGTAGAGGGTAGATTGGCGGAGGCGGTGAGATTCGAACTCACGGAAGAGTTTCCCCTTCGCTGGTTTTCAAGACCAGTGCCTTAAACCACTCGGCCACACCTCCTTAAAGACCCATCCGCGAATTATTCGCGGTAAGCATCATAACCGTATCGGGACGATGGTTCCAATGAACTATTGAAACTTTCGCCGCACTTGGGTAGTCTTACCTTTGCTTTTTACTTAATCTTACAAGGAGTCGCTCAATGCAACCCCAGAACCAATATCAATTTGGTGCGACCGCTGCCGGTGGCCAAGTCGCCGCATCCGATGCGCAAAAAGTTTTACGCAACACTTACATGTTACTCGCAATGACCCTGCTGTTCAGTGCCGCCATGACCGGCATTTCTATGGTCATGGGAGTGCCCTACGGTGTCAGCATGATCTCCAGCCTCGTCGCAATAGCCCTACTCTGGTTCGTGATGCCGCGCACGGCTAACTCCAGTGCGGGAATCGTTACCGTGTTTGCCATTACGGGTTTACTCGGGTTTGGACTAGGGCCTGTGATTAACCACTACTTGAGCTTTTCCAACGGCTCGCAAATCGTCATGCTGGCATTGGGCATCACGGGTGCCGCCTTTACCGGTCTTTCTGGCTACGCGCTGATTTCCAAACGCGACTTCAGCTTTATGCGTAGTTTCTTAATGATCGGCGTGATGATCGCCTTTGTTGCCGGGATTGTATCCTTGGTTGCCGCCATGGCGGGTTACCCTATGCCAGCGCTGGCCTTAACCGTCTCAGCCCTGTTTGCTTTCCTGATGTGCGGCATGATTCTTTGGCAAACCGGCGAAATAATTAACGGCGGTGAAACCAACTATGTATTAGCAACGGTTAGCTTGTACGTCTCCATTTACAACTTGTTTACAAGCCTATTGCATCTTCTGGGTGCTTTCATGGGCCAGCGCGACTAAACATTGTTTGTTCACGTAATAAAACGGGGCGGCTTGACCGCCCCGTTTTATTTTTAACGCTCAAAGAGTGCAATCGACTCCACATGCGTGGTGTGTGGAAACATATTGGCAATCCCTACGCTGGCCATGCGATACCCTTTCTCATTGACCAGTTCCTTCGCGTCGCGTGCCAGCGTCGCCGGATTGCAAGAAACATACACAATCCGCGTCGGCAGATCACCGGACAGCGCCTTCACCAATGCCGCGGCACCGTCGCGCGGCGGATCGATCAGTACCTTATCAAAACCACCCCAAGCGGCTACATCTTGCTCGTTGACTTCAAATAAATTCTGCACTTTAAATTCGGTCAGCGCGCTTAATCCATTGTGCGCGCTATTCGCGCCGGCGCGCGCCACCAGCGCCGCACTTCCTTCGAATCCCACGACGTGGGCACCGCGTCGCGCCATCGGTAGCGTAAAGTTTCCCAAGCCGCAAAATAAATCTGCGATCCGTTCACCGGGTTGCGGATCGAGTAGAGTCATTGCACGTCGTACTAAAATACGATTTACAAAAGGATTGACCTGCGTAAATTCCGTTGGCTTAAAAGGCATTTCAATACCAAATTCCGGTAATCGATAATTTAAAGCGGGGCTATCCAGCGGATAGAACGGCAGCGCCGTATCGGGGCCCTTGGTTTGCAGCCACCATTGAATAGCGTACTGGTCGGCAAAGGAGCGCAACTGATCTTCATCGCCGACGGTCAAGCCATCCAGCACCCGCAGCACCAGTACATCCACATCCTCGCCCAAGGAAAATTCGATCTGCGGCAATCGGTCCGGTTGCGAAAGCCGGCCGATCAGTGCTCGCAGTGGATCAATGAGGCGTGCGATGCGTGACGGTAAAACTTCGCAGTGATGCATGTCGGCAATGAAGCCGCTTTTTTTCTCATGGAAACCAACCAGCACGCCGCCTTTTTTCACGACCAAACGCACGGACATGCGCGCGCGATAGCGATAGCCCCAACTGGGCCCGTGAATCGGTGCCAGTAATTGCCCGGGTCGCACACCGCCGATGTGCCAAAGATTATCCTCTAGGATGCGCTGTTTAGCTGCTACTTGCGCGGATGCCTCCATGTGTTGCAAGGTGCAGCCGCCGCACACACCAAAATGTGGGCAACGGGGCTTTACGCGGGTAAAACTTTTACGCAGTACTTTACTGAGGTGCGCGAAGGCAAAGCTTGATTTGTTGCGGTACACCGAATACTCAACGCGCTCTCCCGGTAAGGTACCATCAATAAAAATTGCTTTACCGTCATCGTGCGCTACACCGCGCCCTTCGTGATCCAATGATTCAACCAGTACACTCATCCCGCGCTCCCATTCCAGCCGCGGGTACACACCGCAACAATGCCATGATCCACTGACCCATTCGATACAACACTCAGACCGACTCCGCCCAAGCGGCGACAAATGCCTGCCAATGCGCTTGATCGAGACTGCTCAGCTGTTTGCGCACAAGCGCGCATTCCTGCTGATAGTGTTCGGCGGTCAAGTGGCCGCGCAGTCGTTGAAAGCGCAAATACACCAAATAGGTATTCACTGCATCGGTTTCGCAGTAGTCGCTGATAAGCGCCACTTCCCCACGCTGATAAGCGGGCCAGACCTGCGAGCCATCCATCCCTAATTTGCCGGGAAAGCCGATGAGCTTGGCGATATCGTCCAATCCGGCATTCGCGCGTGGTTGATACATCGCCAGGACATCCATTAAATCTAAGTGCCGCGTGTGGTAACGGCTAATGTAGTTGTTCCACTTAAACTCACGATCATCTTCACCCATGTCCCAAAATCGGGGAGCCGACAGGCCGTGTATCAAAGCACGGTAATTCAATACCGGTAAATCGAAGCCGCCGCCGTTCCAGGTCACCAATTGCGGCGTATATTTTTCGATGCCGTCAAAAAATCGCTGAATATTCACCGCTTCGTCTTCGCCGGATAAAGACCAGACGCGAAAGCCCTCATCGGATCGCAAAGCGCAAGAAATCACCAACACGCGGTGCATGGAATGCTGCAAAAAATCACCGCCGATGGTCTTGCGTCGACGCTGAAAAGCAATTTCGGCCACCTGATCCG
The DNA here is from genome assembly GCA_043783305.1 of Betaproteobacteria bacterium. Classification (GTDB taxonomy): domain Bacteria; phylum Pseudomonadota; class Gammaproteobacteria; order Burkholderiales; family Thiobacteraceae; genus RBG-16-58-11. The sequence continues at coordinate 23,985 of JAYVZN010000106.1, read as the reverse complement.
CCGGTGTGTCCGGGGGTAGATCGTAAAGCTTGGATAAGCCTACGGTATCGGGAATACTTTCAATATCAAATGCGAGTACCGGAACCATCATTAACCTACTTGTATCTAGCTTGTTAACTGAATAAAAAATATTTTACCTTGCTATTCAGCGAATAGCGCGTGCGCCGAGTGTCAGGTCTTACCAACGATATCTGGAAGAAATTAATTTTCTTGAGCGATCTTTGAATCAGGTTACCACCGCAAATTGCTACCCCGGCGGCGGATATCCGAGCTTACGCCAATACGACTCCCACTACTTTTTAACCCATTCACCATCGGCTTTCTGCACCCACCACCCACTCGCCGCTTTATTGATCCAACGCTGCGCAAAAGTAGCGCGGACTTCCGCTTCCCACTCCGGATGGCCGTTGGCTCGAGCAATTTCTCGATACAACGCAGCGCGATCTCGATTTTCATCGGACAGCGCTTCATTCGCATTTTTGCGCTCCGCGAGCGGTACCTTATTCGCGTCGTGCATCGCCACATTTCCATCCCGTGTTAATCCGATGGCACCGCTGGCATAATAGACCACGAGTTGATTGTTATGCCGTGTTTGCATCGTCGATTTAACAGCGCTAATCGCGGGGGTGCTGACCTCGAGATCAGCGGCCGCCAAAACGCTGCCGGAAAAGGTAAGAAACACTATCCAAAATAACTTGATCATTCGTTTCATTGCGCACCTTCCTTGTTTTCCACGGGTGGATTAGCGGGTTTAACTTCTTTCTTTAATTGCCACACCTCATCAATAATTTTATCGGCTGCTTTTTCAGCCGCTGCTGCCGGAAAATAAATATTAATTGTCACACATCCGGCCATGATGAGCCCCATTGCAGTAATTGATAAGCTTACGCGTTTTTGCATACGATCCTCATTGCACAATTGGTTTTCCACCTTGCGTGGCACGCTGTAGCCGCACCACAAACTCGTCCCAGTCCACCACCCGATTGTAGCCGATCACCGTCAAAGCCGGTATCCCACCACCTTCAACGATAACATAACCGGTGGGAGCCTCTGACACGCCCTCCATCGTGCATACCCCTTGCGCGAGACGGCAGCTTAATCCAATGCGTTTATATCCGAATTGATCGAAAAAACGCAAAAAACTCCTTTGGATCGCCGCAGTACCGCCTCCACCGCCCAACGCGGTAATGTTTTCCACCGCGCGTTGCGAGATTTTACGCGGGTAATCGCCCGCGCTGCTGGCCACTTTGGCATCAAAGCGTACCGGCTTCCAGCCGAACAATTCTAAATCGCGCACGGTAACATCCAAGCGCCCCTGGATGCTGCCGAAAGAAAAAGTTTGCGTTAGCAAGGTTAGATCCAGGTTTCGCATATCGATATCTGCATACACGTGCGGTGTCGGGCCGAACAAATCGCTGGCGGACAAGTCTTTCACCACCACCGTGCCGTCGAACACCTTGAATAACAACGCACCGCCAACTTCTAATTTTTGCCGCGCATACTGCACTTGCGGAATAATCGCCGACAGTGTGCCGTGCATGGTGGGTAGTTGCAGCGATTGGGATAAGCGCCGCATCGAAATCGGTTGTAGATCCGCACTCATGGCCCATTGCCATCCATCCGCCTTTTGCCGCGCCTCGATACCGCTTACGCTTAAAGATCCATCTAAAATCGGTATCCGCAGTGGCGCGAGTGAAACATGGTCCGCCGCCAGCTTTGCGTCAATTGTAAAAGCGCCGATTTCCAGCCTACCGAACCGCGTAGCGGCTACGCGCAGATGATTGCCGCGCTCTTGATGGCGATGCCAGGCCAACTCAGCGTCAATACCCGTAAAACTGAATTGCTTTGCTTCCTGCTCAATCGTGCTTCGGTGCAGCGTAAATGCCGCTTCTTCCAGCGCGCCTTGTTTAAAACTAAGCCGACCATCCGCCGAACCATCCAGCACCAGCTTACGCAACACGCCCTCGGGAACAATCGGCTGTAGAAAATTTGAATACAACGCCTTTAAGGCCAATGATTTTCCCGACAGTTGCAATTCATCAATACGACTTGCGCGGCGATCCCAGGCTCCGTTGAACTGCACGGTGCCGATGCCGGGCCACACGAGTTGGGCTGTTTCGATAAGCGCTTGTTGCTCCGTTAGTGTTCCTTGGGCCGTCAAATTACGCTCACCCGAGGCAAAGTAAAAGGGCTGCCAAAAAACCTCGCCCTCGCGCCACACCAGCGTTGTACGCCAATGCCACAAGCGATCACGTTCGCCCTGCAGGTTCCAGGTTGCCCCGAGTTTTTCGCCAGCGTGCGTGCCCGCAGCATCGCTGAAGGCAATATTGTGCAACGTGAGTGTTGCCGCTAAATGAGCGGTTTTAGCGCTATCCCATTTTGCGCTTAGGTCAAACGTCCCTTGACTGAATTGGATGGCCTGCGGCGGCATCCATGTATTCAACCGCACGGCTTTACCGTTTTTAACTTCCAGCGCGGCGGCTAGTTTGCCGCCCTGCCCATTCAACAATACCTGCCAACGCTCGCCTGCTGCAGGTTGCAGCAGAAGTTCAAGACGCTTGCCTGCCGGCCAATATTTAAAACTAAAGGGTATTTTTTCACCGCTATCCAGCATACCTTGCCGACACGTGATGACCTCACGCTCGATGCTCGCCTGCGTACATTCCAATAATAGATTACGCCATTCATGCTGTTGAATCTTTGCTTGGGCTATGCGGATATTTAATTTTCCGGGGGCGGCCAGCGATAGCCGCGCCGCGATTCCGTACAGGCTAAAGCTTGGAGCGACGATATCGTCCATGTGCAATTGCAGCTCTTGCGCGTCAGCGCCTAGGCTACAGAATAGTAAGCCGCAGGCACCGCCGAAGCGCAACACGCTAAGCGGGAAAGACACCAGTGGACAAATAACGGTCACCGCGATCACAGACGATGGAAACGATAGTCGCGTTTTGCACACTTGCGGAAAGCTTAAGTGCGGCGGCCAAGGCTCCGCCCGAGGAAATACCGGCAAAAATACCTTCTTCGCGCGCCAGGCGGCGCGTGGTTTCTTCGGCATCGGCTTGGTTGACATACAAAATACGATCAACGTTGCGTGCATCGTAAATTTTCGGTAAATACGCTTCCGGCCATTTGCGAATACCGGGGATTTGCGAGCCTTCTTCGGGCTGCACACCAATCACTTGCAGTGCAGCATTCTGCTCTTTGAGGTAGCGCGAACAACCCATGATCGTACCCGTGGTACCCATGCTGGAAACAAAGTGTGTAATTTGCCCCGCCGTATCACGCCAAATCTCCGGGCCAGTGCCTTCGTAGTGGGCAAGCGGATTATCCGCATTACCGAATTGGTTTAGGATCAAACCCCGACCTTCGGCTTGCATTCGATTTGCGGTATCGATAGCGAACTCCATGCTACCGGCTTTGGAGGTCAACACCAACTCGGCACCAAAGGCGCGCATCACTTGCTGCCGCTCTACGCTCATATGCTCCGGCATAACCAGAATCATTTTGTATCCACGCATCGCCGCCGCCATCGCCAGAGCGATACCGGTATTGCCGCTGGTGGCTTCGATTAAGGTATCTCCCGGCTTAATTTCGCCACGCGCTTCGGCATGGGCGATCATCGACAAGGCGGGTCGATCTTTGACCGACCCGGCCGGATTATTACCTTCAAGTTTTAACAGGATGGTATTGCTGGTCGCGCCCGGTAACCGTTGCAGTTTGACCAAGGGCGTATTGCCCACGCATTGCTCTATGGTTTTATACATCGGCCTCACTGGTTTCCAATGTGCCGCTTTGGTACAAATGATCGCATTCGCTGACGACACCGGCGATCGTAATCGCATTCTTGCCGTGGGCTTTCGCGTGTTTTAAAGCGCGCCAAGAACGAGCGTACAGCTCCTCGCGCCGTTCCCCGGAGAGATAAACGGCCACCCCGAAACTCGCGCTGATCGGTGCCAATAACGGCAGAATCAACTGTCCGGACAACTCCATGCGCATGCGCTCGGCGACAATCAAGGCACCCATTTCATTCGTTTCGGGCAACAAAATGGCGAACTCTTGCCCCCCATAGCGAACCGCCACATCCACCCCCCGCACCGCTTGTTTCAGTAGTGTGGCGATATGTTTTAATACCTCATCACCGACATCACGCCCGTAGTCGGCATTGAGTTTAGTAAAGTTGTCGACATCCATCAAAAGTAACGCCAACGGACGGCGTGAACGTTCCCAGCGCGTAATTTCTTCTTCCATGCGCATATCGAGAATAACCCGATGCGGCAGTCCGGTGACTGTGTCGTGCTGTTTCAGTTCGGTAATTTCTTCCAGAGCGGCTTGTAACGCATGATTGCGTTTGGAAAGTTGGCGCCGGACCTCGTCCACCTCTCTTTTTTGCTTATCATTTTCATCGTGCATCTGTTCAAATGCCGCAATATCCATCTCAGCGGCAATGAACAACATTTGATTCATCCGATAAACGCGCCCGGAAAATGCGCGCTGCGCTCCCTCCGGCGCACCCAGAGTTAAGAGACCATGATAAATTAAACCGTTAGCCTGCACCGGGCTATGGCGCAGAAGATTAAAGCTGGGTTCAATAAAATTGGCCGTGGAGAAACCTTCGGAAATGCCGGCCAAGGTCATGAGGAAACCTTCATTGGCTTCGACAATGCTACCTTCCTCGGAAATCAGCGCCACGGCAATGGCGCGAAAATCCTTGAGCCAAGCGGGTAATATTGCTAGCGGAGCAGCGCTCAACAGGGTCTCCTAATCAGCTTGAAAGTCGGCCATAAATATCATCGAAACGCACGATGTCGTCTTCTTCTAAATAAGGGCCGCTTTGAATCTCGATGATTTGTAGCGCTACTTTGCCCGGATTTTCCAAGCGATGGCGATTGGTTTTGGGAATATACGTGGATTCATTTTCTTCCAAGTATATTTCCTGATCACCGTTGGTAATACGCGCCGTGCCCTCGATCACGACCCAGTGCTCGGAGCGATGGTAATGCATTTGCATGGAAAGTTTAGCGCCTGGGTTGACTAAAATGCGCTTAATTTTATAGCCCAAACCTTCTTCCAATATCGTATAGCTGCCCCAGGGGCGCGTCACCGTCAAATGTATTTCCGTCAGATGCGCATGGTTTTGCTTAACGGCGGCAACCAAGGTTTTCAAATCCTGCACCCGATTACGCGGACAAATCATGGTGGCATCGCGCGTTTGCACCACGGCTAAGTTCGACACACCCAGCGCTGCGACCAAACCATGTTCACTCCAAAACAAATTTTCTTGACTGTCAATAGCCAGCACGTCGCCCGCGCTCATATTCCCCTGCGCATCTTTGTCGCGCTGCTGATAGATCGCTTCCCAAGAACCGAGGTCACTCCAACCCATGTCCACCGGCACGACAGCCACTTTATCCGCTAATTCCAACAAACCATAGTCGATGGATAAATCGGGCATCGTTGCATAAACCTCGCGCTCCGCCAACATTTTGCCTCGTCCTGCCAATGTTTCAGCCGTGGAAAAAATCTGCGGCTGGTGCTCTTGCAGCACCTCCAAAAAACGATCCGCGCGAAACACGAACATACCGCCATTCCAATAAAAATCACCCGAATTTAAGTAGCCTTGCGCTGTCGCCTGATCGGGCTTTTCTACAAAACGTAGCGCTTGGTGCACTTCCGACAGGAGTCCGCTGTTCGCCACCGCAAGCGCTTGTCCACTTTGGATATAGCCATAGCCAGTGGCTGGCTCGGTTGGCCGCATACCGAATAAAGCGATGTAACCTTCTTTCGCTGCTGCCTCAGCCGCCTGCCACGCGCGCAAAAATGCATCATTTTCTAGCACGGCATGGTCGGAGGAAAACACACCAACCAAGGCATCCGGCGTTTCACGCGCAATCCGCGCCACAGCCCACGCGATCGCCGGTAACGTATTGCGCCCCATCGGCTCGGCCATTACGCCCTCCGCCAGCGCGCTATCCAAGGCCAGGAGCTGCCCGGCAACTTCAAAACGATATTCCTCGGCGGTCACGGTACACACGTGCGCTGCATCCACCATCGGCAAAGTGCGGCGCACGGTTTGTTGCAAGAGGCTTTCTGCGCCGTTCAAACACAATAACTGCTTCGGTTTGGAGGATCGCGATAAAGGCCACAGGCGCGTACCCGAACCGCCCGCCAGAATGATCGCGTAGCGCTTGGCCGAGACCTGCGGTTGTGCGGTGGGATGCAGCTTCACATTGGGTGCGTTCATAACGGGCTTCCTACATGGATAATGTGCCGAAGCTCATTCTATACGAACAACCGCAACAAGTTGTTACAATTTAAGCGCATAACCGCTTAAAACAAAAGGAATTGTTCGTTTATTTACTGCAATATTCACTGGAAAAATAAAAGTGTTGTGCTAGATTTGTCTTATGCCTCATCGTGCCGCCACCTCAAAGAAAAAACACGCTCGACAGCAAAGCGCGGAACCCGCTATGCCATACGAACCCGCACCCGACGAACCGGTGTATAACGCAATGCAACCTGCGGCCGACTTACTGCAAGCCTTGGAATCGCTGCGCGACGAAATTGGTAGTCTCGCCGATGACATTATCAGCGCCTTGCGGGGAGCGGGTGTGACACCGACCCATGCACCAAAGTCACGCTGATTTACATGTGCGCGATAATGCGCTGCCCAAAGGCCGAGCAAGAAACTTGCGTTGCATCCGACATTAGACGCGCAAAATCGTAAGTCACTTGGCGCGCCAAAATTGCGCCTTCCATGCCTTTGATAATCCGATCCGCCGCTTCCAGCCAGCCCATGTGCCGCAACATCATTTCTGCCGAGAGAATGAGGGAGCCGGGATTAACGTAATCTTGTCCCGCATATTTCGGTGCCGTGCCGTGCGTGGCTTCAAACATCGCCACCGAGTCGGACAGATTAGCACCGGGCGCAATACCGATACCGCCGACTTGCGCCGCCAACGCGTCCGACACGTAATCGCCGTTCAGATTTAACGTTGCGATCACGGCGTAATCCTCGGGACGCAGCAAAATCTGCTGCAAGAAGGCATCCGCGATCACGTCCTTGATGACGATGCCGTTGGGTAACTTCATCCACGGCCCGCCGTCAATTTCAACGGCACCGAATTCGCGCTGGGCCAACGCATAACCCCACTTTTTAAAGCCCCCCTCGGTGAACTTCATGATGTTGCCTTTATGCACCAAGGTCACGGAAGCGCGATTATTATCGATGGCGTATTGAATCGCTTTGCGGATTAAGCGCTCGCTGCCCTCGATTGAAACCGGCTTAATGCCGATGGCCGAAGACTCGGGAAAGCGAATCTTCTTCACACCCATTTCTTTTTGCAAAAATTCGATCACCCGGCGCACTTCCGGCGTACCTGCCTCCCATTCCACGCCCGCATAAATATCTTCGGTATTTTCACGAAAAATCACCATGTCGGTTTTTTCAGGCTCTTTCACCGGGCTCGGAACACCTTGGAAATAACGCACCGGACGTAGGCACACGTACAAATCGAGCATTTGCCGCAAGGCCACATTTAAGGAACGCATACCGCCGGAAGTCGGCGTGGTGAGCGGGCCTTTGATGGAAACCACATATTCGCGCACCGTTTCTACCGTTTCGTCCGGCAGCCACTGATCGGCACCGTACACGCGCGTCGCCTTTTCCCCGGCATACACTTCCATCCAAGCGATTTGCCGCGCCCCGGCGTACGCCTTCTGTACCGCCGCATCGACCACAGCCCGCATCACCGGCGTAATATCCACACCCGTGCCGTCGCCCTCGATGAACGGAATAATCGGCCGCGCCGGCACGTTGAGTGAAGCATCGGCGTTGACGCGAATTTTTTCACCATCGAGCGGAACTTGAATATGTTGAAGCATTGCAACTCCCTAATAAACTAAAAATAGACAGGGTAGTCGGGCGTTTATACTAAGCCCCTCAACTATCCTGTCCGTTCTCAATGTCGCGTCTAATTTTATTTAACAAACCTTACGGCGTTGTGTGCCAATTCAGTGCCGACGGCCTACACACGACGTTGAAAGAATTTATCTCGATTCCAAATATTTATCCCGCTGGCCGGCTCGATACCGATAGCGAAGGACTGCTCATTTTAACCGATGACGGCAAGCTTCAGCAGCGTATCAGCGACCCTCAACATAAATGGCCGAAAACTTATTGGGTACAAGTCGAAGGCATTCCAGATCAAGCTGCCCTGGATTTACTGGAACAAGGCGTTGATCTCGGTGATTGCATTACACGCCCGGCACAAGCCCGGTTAATTGCCGAACCTGCTGGACTTTGGCCGCGTGATCCGCCCATTCGTCGGCGCCAAGACAAACCCACGCAATGGCTGGAATTAACGCTACGCGAAGGCAAAAACCGCCAAGTCCGGCGGATGACCGCCAAGTCCGGATTCCCCACTTTGCGTTTAATACGCTATGCCGTCGGCGCGTATACCCTCCACACTTTGGTGCCGGGAGCTTGGTGCGAGGCACCCTTACCGGACTAGGTGCCTGACCAACGCCAGCCTAACGCAGTAAAAATTTCCCGTTATTACCCAAATAACATTTCTCTTTATAAAACATAATGATGCGTTAAATTTGGCAAAGATTTTTTAAAAAATCAGGTGTTTTTAAAAATTTCCGCAACAACCTGTCAACCCGAGGATTCGATGCCGCGTTAAAGCCAGCACGCACATTCACATACTGTGCCGTAGCAACCCTAAACTTTAATTTTATTGAGGATTTCAACATGAGCAAATTTTTATCCGCTTTGATCGCTGTCGCTTTCTCCGCTGTTACCCTGCAAGCTGTGGCTGCTGACGCTGCCCCGGCTGCTGAAATGACTAAGGCCGGTAAGTCCGACGAAATGATGAAAGACGCGCCTATGAAGAAAGCTAAGAAAGCCAAAAAAGCTAAACATGCTAAGAAAGCTAAAATGGAAGCAGCTCCTGCTGAAAGCGCTCCTAAGTAATATCGCCACTCGGCTTAAAAAGGCAGGGGTTTCCCTGCCTTTTTTATTGCCCGTCGTTCAACCATTTGTCATTATTTAAAGTCGGCATCCACTACATGCGTTGATTTCAGCGAGCATTCGCCTTGAATGGGCTGAAAGACTATCATGCGGGAAAACCTTATCCTTTAAAATCGCTACTCGTCGATTCCATTCCAGGCTGGCTTATGCGTTGTTTATTTTTTCTTATTTTAGTGCTCGGCAGCGGCAGCGTATCCGCGCAAGAAGTGCAGATTTGTTATAACTATAGTTGCGGGCAACAAGCGACTGTGCGCTTCGATCCAAACGATTTAAGTTATATCAATTCATTCTTTGATAAAGCCGACGATGCGGTGTCCGAGCGTGCGGCTATTCGCTTAGCCGTCGGCGTGATGAGTCAAATTGCGGGAACTCAAACACCTATCCATAATGACAAGGGCGGCAATGACAACGAGGAAGGTGTGGATGGCCGCATGGACTGCATCGATCACTCGCAGACCACCACGGCTTATCTTCTCTTTCTTGAAGCACGGGGATGGCTGCAATTTCATCGGGTGCTGAAGCCTATACACCGCGCACCGTTACTGCTGAACGACCATTGGAGTGCGCGCATTGAAGATACGACCTCAGGCGCACAATATGCGGTTGATACTTGGTTTTTGGATAATGGCGAACCCGCTAGTATTTTCCCGTTGGATGAATGGCTAAAAGGTGCTGCACCGCATGGCTGAGCGTATCGTGGTTGGAATGTCGGGCGGTGTCGACTCCTCCGTGGTCGCCCTCTTGCTCAAGCGTCAAGGCCATGAAGTCATCGGCTTATTCATGCGCAATTGGGAAGACGATGCGGAATGTCCCGCCAAACAAGATTTCCTCGATGTGCTGGCCGTCGCCGAGGTTATTGGTATCGAAGTGGAAGCCGTCAATTTCGCGCAGCAATACAAAGAACGTGTATTTAGTTATTTTTTGCAGGAATATGAGTCTGGGCGCACCCCCAATCCCGATATTTTGTGCAATTCTGAAATCAAATTTAAAGCCTTTCTCGATCACGCCATCGGCTTGGGCGCCGGTAAAATTGCCACCGGCCACTACGCGCGTATCCATGAAACCGCAGGTCGTTTTTTGCTGCGCAAAGCCCATGACTTAAGCAAAGATCAGTCTTATTTTTTATATCGTTTAAATCAGCAGCAGCTTGCCAAAACTCTATTTCCTTTGGGTGACTTATTAAAATCGGAAGTACGTGAAATCGCACGCCAAGCAAACTTACCCACCCATGCCAAAAAAGACAGCACTGGTATTTGCTTCATTGGCGAGCGCGACTTCCGTACTTTTCTTGAACGTTATTTGCCCAAGCAACCTGGTGACATGGAAACACCCGATGGCCGTTTGGTGCACCGCCATCAAGGCTTGATGTACTACACGATAGGACAGCGCCAAGGTTTGGGCATCGGCGGCCAAGGCGAACCTTGGTTCGTCGCGGGTAAAGATTTAGCGCGGAATGTCCTAATTGTGGTGCAGGGGCATGAACACCCCCTGCTACTGAATACGACCTTGCACGCGCAAGATATCAGTTGGGTGATACCGGCGGCACCGGACAACCAACACCCCTATAGTGCAAAAACGCGCTACCGCCAACAAGATGCCGCCTGCCGCTTCACGAAACTTGAAGACAAGCGTTTTGAACTGGAATTCGACACCCCGCAATGGGCCATTACTCCCGGGCAATCGGTCGTTATTTACGATAAGGACATTTGCTTAGGCGGCGGCATCATTACTTAACGCCCGCAGCAGAATCGGCCCTAGGGAAATTTTCGAGCTTTCGGGCCACGCCGCCTTACCCTAGACACCGCTTCTCCAATAGCATAAAGCCAGTATAATTCACGGCAATCGCATTGCGGCAGGTGCTATGTATAGAAAACATTTTGGGTTACGCGAAGCACCATTCTCGATTACACCCGATACGGCCTTCTCCTTCGCCTCTGACGTATTCCAGGAAGCGCTGAACACCCTGCTCATCGCCGCTAAAAATGGCGAGGGCTTCATTAAAATTACCGGCGAGGTCGGCACCGGTAAGACCTTACTCTGCCGTAAATTTCTCGCCGGACTGGGTGATCGTTACGTCTCCGCTTACCTACCCAACCCTTATCTCGAACCAAGTACCCTATTAGCCGCACTCGCCGATGCGTTAAAGCTCAAGATACAACGCGATCTCGATCAACACTTGATGTTAAAAGCGCTGAACTTGGCCTTACTTGAATTGGCGCGCGAAGGCAAACGCGTCGTCTTGTCGTTGGATGAGGCGCAAGCCATATCGGTTGAAACATTAGAAACCTTACGCTTGCTCTCCAACCTGGAGACGGAGAAACGCAAGCTACTGCAAGTGGTTTTATTCGGCCAACCGGAGCTGGACGATAAACTTAATCTGCCAGCGCTGCGCCAACTCAAGCAACGCATTGCGTTTCATTATGTCCTGCTGCCGCTAACCCGCACCGAGGTGGATTACTACGTCTCGCATCGCCTAACCGTGGCCGGACACCGAGACGGGGTTTTGTTCGCACCCAGCGCGCTTAACGCGCTATATCAAGCGAGTGGCGGCACACCGCGGGTCATCAATATTTTGTGCCATAAAGCGTTATTACTGGTGTTTGGTGAAGGCACACACCAAGTGGAAGAAAAACATATCCACCTGGCGGCTTCCGATACACCGGCCGCAAGCATTAAAAAGAATAAGCCGTGGTGGTGGTTCGTACTCGGTTTACTGAGTTTAGGCCTGGGTCTCAGCGCATGGATATTCCTGCAATGAGCGTCATCAACCGCATACTGTTGGATCTGGAGGAGCAACATGATGCCGCAACGCATCAACTACCCGGCATGGTGCGCGCCGTACCCGCACGATTACCCAAGACACCCTATCGCATCTGGCTAATGGGACTTCTTCTTTCTACCTTGCTACTGTCGGCGGGGATTTTTATTTGGCGTAGCGCTACCGGTTGGAAAAAACCAGCCGCCGCTTCTGCACTGCAATCGCCCCGACTCCAACTCAGCACAAATTTGGAACTTACACCTCCACCGCCCGTACTTAATACCGATGCATCGGTGCAAGCCATTACCGTAGCGCCTGCCGCACCCTAACCCAGCCGACGCGGCTGAACACAGCGGCACCGAACTTTTACGGCACTTAATGTTTCAAGCCACATCTTGCGCCAGTGTTTTAGCGGGGTAATGAAAACTCACCGGGCCATCAAATTCGCCATTGATAAATTGCTTCACGAACGGGTGCTGCGATGCCAGCATCTCTGCTGGCGTACCGGAGGCAACGACGACACCTTCTGAAATAAAATAGACTAAGTCGACCACTTTAAACGACTCGGCCATATCGTAGGTCACCACGATGGAAGTAATACCGAGCGCGTCGTTCAAGCGCCGAATCAGATTGGCAATCACGCTGAGTGAAATGGGATCCAGCCCGGCGAAGGGCTCATCGTACATGACCAACAGGGGATCCAATGCAATGGCGCGCGCCAACGCCACACGCCGCGCCATGCCGCCGGATAAATCATCTGTGCGAAAATCGTGTACGCCGCGCAGGCCCACGGCATTTAGCTTCATGAGCACCAGATCGCGAATCATGCTTTGCGGCAAATCGGTATGCTCATGCATCGGGAAAGCCAAATTATCAAAGACCGATAGATCGCTAAACAAACCACCAGCTTGAAACATCATGCCCATTTGACGCCGCAAAACATACAGCGCGTCTTCGTCCAGTTCGTGCACGATTTTTCCGGCCACGGTAACGCTACCGGAATCGGGGGTTAATTGACCGCCGATTTGCCGTAGCAGCGTGGTTTTACCACATCCGCTTGCGCCTAGAATAGCGACCACCTTGCCGCGCGGAATGGCAAGGTTAATACCTTTTAGTACCGCGTTTTGTTTATACGCGAAATGCAGATCTTTAATTTCAACTAAATTTTGTTCCGTAGGCAACGAAAACTCCCGTGAGGTGCTTTAAAGAAAGCGTAGCTTGCGCAAACCTGGGGCAACCGTCAAGGCGTAGCTGTCGGCGTCTGATCCGAGCCCGCAGAAAGAAGCGCCTATCGCGGCTGGAACAACACACACGAACCTCTATTCTTAGGTATAAAATGCTTACGCTAAAACAATAATTAAAATGCATGAGAGTAACTTTAGAATCGCATCCAAAGTCATTCCAATATCAGGAGGAGTAATGCATGTCGATGCCATCGGTTTCCAATCCATCTAAAACCCCCGCGGAAACTCCTTTTCCGGCACCCTGCCGCACACTGTCGCCATTGGCCCCCTTGCGTTGGTTACGCCTAGGCTGGGCGGATTTAACGCGCGCTCCACGCTTAAGCCTAACTTATGGTTTTGTGCTGATGTCGATCAGCGTATTGATTGGTGCACTGACTTGGCGTTATGGCACTTTAGCCTTGTATTTAGGCTTAGCCACCGGCTTTGTTTTTGTCGGGCCCATCTTAGCTGTCGGCCTGTATTCCATCAGCCGCCAGCTTGAAGCGGGGCTTGTGCCATTCATGGGCTATTGCATCCAAGAAGGTTGGCGCCAGGTGCGCGGCCTGCTGGTATTGGGTTTGGTGTTGCTGATCGTGTTATTGGTGTGGGCCAGAGCGGCGGCTATGGTGCATATTTTCTTTCCCGTTGAGGCAAATCCAAGTTGGCGTGAGCTACTGCCTTTTCTGGGAGTCGGTAGTGCTATCGGCGCGGTTTTTGCGGCACTCGTATTCGCGGTTAGCGCTTTCTCCTTACCCATGATTATGGATCGCCGGGTAGATTCGATCACGGCGGTCGTCAGCAGCTTTAATGCCGTTTTATCCAACAAGGGCGCTATGTTGGTATGGATTAGTTTAATTGGAGTCACCGTTTTACTTGGATTTGCCACCGCATTTTTGGCTTTTATTGTGTTGCTGCCGCTTATCGGGCATGCCACTTGGCACGCTTACCGCGAAACCATCGATGCCTCGGCCTGGAACAAAAACACACCCGAGGACACGCAGTAGCGCCTGCCCGTAGTTCGATACACCCCTATAACTTACCGTATTTACGTCGATAAAGAATCCATCAAGGGTGAACCTTGCTTCTTGTTAACCGGATTCGCTTATCGCGCTCATGGAAATCAACTTCGCAGAAAAACGCGTTCTCATCATTGACGATCATCCCGGTATGCGCACCTCCATGCGCGCCATCCTGAGCGCTTTTGGTGTGGTGTTGGTGGAAATGGCCAGCACCGCCAATGAAGCGATCCGGCGCCTGCAATCTAAATCCTTCGACATTATTATTTGCGATTATTTTTTAGGCGACGGCTCGGACGGCCAACAACTCTTAGAGCAGATGCGCCGAAATAATTTGATCACGCTATCGACCATCTTTGTGATGGTGACCGCCGAACGGGTATACGAAAAAGTTGTTTCCGCCGTCGAACTAGCGCCCGATGATTATTTGATTAAACCTTTTTCGGGCGAAGTTCTGCGCAGCCGCTTGGAACGGATGATGACCAAAAAGCAGGCCTTCGCCCCGATCTACAAATTGATTGAAACCGGAAAACTAACGGAAGCAACACAGTTGTGCACCGAATTAAGCAAACACAGCAATAAATACACCATCGACATTCTGCGCCTGCTGGCGGAGCTTTATGTCACGCAGAGCAAGTTTGAAGAAGCACAAGAAATTTATCAGCAAGTCGTTAAAATGCGCGCCGTGCCTTGGGCGCGTATGGGACTAGCCACCATGTTCCACTTCAAACAACAACACCAAGCCGCCGAAGAATTACTGGAAGAAGTCATTGAAGAAGCCCCGGAATACATGGCGGCCTACGACCTACTGTCCAAAGTTTGCGAAGCGCAAGATAAAAACGACCGCGCGCAACAAGTATTACAGCAAGCCGTTACCGCCTCTCCTTTAAGCGCACACCGGCAAAAAGACATGGGGCAACTCGCCCTGCGTAATGGTGATATGGAAACCGCAGAAAAAGCATTTGCCAGCGTCGTGGAACGCGGTAAAACTTCATTCTTTAGATCCGCCGAAGATTATGCAAATTTATCCCGCGTGCAAATGGAGCGTGGCAAATGCGATGAAGCCTTGAGTACCTTGCGCGATGTCCGCGCCTCGTTTAATAGCTCGCCGGAAGTTGAATTCACCGCGTCCGTCATGGAAAGCTTAGTACATCAAAAAACCGGTAATACCGATGCATCGGCCAAAGCCTTGGAGACCGCGCTAACCCTGCAAAAAACGCACACCATCAAAGCTCAGGAAGATTTATCGCTGGATTTAGCAAAATCCTGTTTTGCCCACGGCAAAGACGATGAGGCCAAGAGCTTGATCGAAAAATTAGTGCGCAATAACCACGACAGCGCCGCATTGTTGCAAAAAGCTAGACAATTATTCGAGGAGGCCGGTAAAGGCGACGAAGGCCGAGCAATCATTGACGGTAACGTTAAAGAAATCATCCAACTCAATAACCAAGGCGTGATAAAAGCCAAGGAAGGCGACCTGGATGGCTCTGTAAAACTCCTAACCGAGGCCGCCGAAAAAATGCCGGAGAATCTCCAAATCATTCTCAATGCCGCCCAAGCCCTGCTGGTGCATATCGACAAACGCGGCTGGAACGAAGACTACATGCTGTCGGCACGGCGCTATCTGGATTCCGCGCGACTTAAAAATGCGACACATCCAAAGTTTCTCTCGGTGAGTAAACTGGCGCAAAATGTCACCCAAAAATACGGACTCGCCGCCTAATGACAGCGCCCCTGGATCTCAGTTTACTCGTGGCAGCCAGCATCCATGAAGTGAAAAATCTCCTCGGGCAATTAACACTTTCCCTGGAAGAAATCGCGCAAGCACAATGCCCCGGCACTGAAAAAAATATTGCAAGCGCACGCTTTACCTGTAGCCGCGTGGTGGATCGGCTAACGGAAATGATGCTTTTATACAAACTGGATGGCGGATTTTTACATCCCAGCATTGCGGCGCACTCGCCCGCCGATTTTTTAGAAGATTTAAAATTGTCCGCCAAAAATCTAACAGCCGGGCGCGTTGAGGTTCGTGTATCGCCTTCAAATCAAACACCGGAATTTTGGTTTTTTGACCGCGACTTAACCGAAAGCGCCCTCATGAATGCGCTACACAACGCGCTCCTGTATGCGCGCTCGTGGATCAGCCTGAGTGCGGAGCAAAGCGGCGATTATTTGGTGCTGCGCGTGACTGACGATGGTGCCGGTTATCCAACGGAATTACTGCAATCCAACCTGAACGCACCACGCGCGTCGGATCAGGGAAGCGGGCTAGGCCTTTACTTCGCCCATAGTGTGGCGCAGGCACACCGCAATCAAGAACGTCACGGGAAAGTCCTGCTTGAAAATAGCGCGCAGGGCGGTGCCGTGTTTAGCTTGTATTTACCCTAGAAAAATCGGTAAAAATAGCGGTGCGCTCAAGCCCGCGCGATGAAGTTTTAGTACAAATTCGACCAAGGACATCCTTCAATCCTATGCTAGGATGAGCCTCGAAATATCAACAAAACATAAACCCAGCGATGACCCATAACAAAATCGCGTCCACGCTCGCGTTGAACGCCGAATATCCTCCGGAATACAAGCTTAAGCGGGCGCACTAACTATGCCGCTTTCCTGGAACGAAATTCGCAGCCGCGCCCATGCGTTTTCGCGCCAATGGGCGCACGAGGAATCTGAGCGCGCGGAAGCGCAGAGCTTTTGGAATGATTTCTTCGCTGTGTTCGGTATTGAGCGCAGGCGCGTCGCCATCTTTGAAAAGCATGTACAAATCACCCGCGACGGTAAAAAACTCAAGCAAGGCCGTATCGATGCCTTTTGGAAAGGCACACTGCTCATTGAACACAAGAGCCGCGGTGTCGATCTCAATCGCGCCTTCGACCAAGCCGCTGATTATTTCGACGGCCTGGCTGAGCGCGATTTACCGCGCTACATTCTGGTGTCCGACTTTGCGCGCTTTAGGCTTTACGATCTTGAAGACGGCACCGAGATCGAATTCAAAATTGCCGATCTACACAAGCGCATTAAACACTTTGCCTTCATCGCCGGTTACCGCACCCAAGTCATCCAACCGCAAAACCCGGTCAACATCAAAGCCGCCGAACGCATGGGCCGGCTGCACGACCAACTCAAGGCCAGCGGCTACGATGGCCACCCGCTAGAGTTGCTGCTGGTGCGCCTGCTTTTTTGTCTGTTTGCCGAGGATACCGGCATCTTTCAACCGTCCGGTGCGTTCAAATCCTGGCTCGACGAACGCACCGCACCCGACGGTTCCGATCTTGGTTCGCAGTTAGCGCAGTTTTTCCAAGTACTGAATACACCGGAAGACAAGCGCTCAAAAAATCTCGACGAACCACTCGCCGCCTTCCCTTATGTAAACGGCAAGCTATTTGAAGAAACACTACCCATCGCCGGCTTCGACACCGCCATGCGCGACGCGCTGCTCGACTGCTGCGCCCTGGATTGGGCTGCTATCTCGCCCGCTATTTTCGGCGCGCTGTTCCAGAGCATCATGGACGGCCGTGCACGGCGCAACCTGGGCGCACACTACACCAGCGAAGAAAATATCCTCAAACTCATCAAACCATTATTCCTCGATGAGCTGCGCGCCGAATTCGAACGTATACGCAACAACAAAAACAAACTGTTCGAGTTCCACAAAAAACTGCGCACCCTCACCTTCTTCGACCCCGCCTGCGGCTGCGGCAATTTTTTAGTCATCGCCTATCGCGAGCTACGCACCCTAGAACTGGACGTACTGCGCGCCAGCCACGACAGCGGCCAGCAAGTGCTCGACGTGCACCACCTGATCGGCGTAGACGTGGATCAATTCTACGGCATCGAGATCGAAGAATTCCCCGCCCAGATTGCGCAAGTCGCACTGTGGCTCATGGATCACCAGATGAACCTGCGCGTGTCGGAAGAATTCGGCATGTACTTCGCCCGCATCCCACTCAAACGCACCCCGCATATTTATCACGGCAATGCGTTGACACTGGATTGGAATGAGGTGCTGCTGGCAGAGCGCGCGAGTTATGTGTTTGGTAATCCGCCGTTTGTGGGTAAGAAAGAACAAAGTGTTGCGCAGAAGGACAGCGTGGCGCCGCTGTTCGCCCCAATCAGAGGATCGGGCGTACTGGATTTTGTCGCTGCCTGGTACGTCAAAGCAGCAAACTACATCACTTCCCTCCCGCTAGCGGCGGGGCCAAAGGATGGCGCGCAAACCCACTGCGCCTTCGTATCCACCAATAGCATCACACAAGGCGAGCAGGTCGGCGTACTGTGGGGCTGGCTGTTAAGCAAAGGTATGCACATCCACTTCGCCCATCGCACCTTTCAGTGGAGCAACGAAGCGCGCGGTGTCGCGGCAGTGCATTGCGTCATCATTGGCTTCGGCATATTCGATGCCGAGAAGAAAACAATTTATGAATACGAAGATATTCGCGGTGAGCCCCATGCTGTACAAGTTATTAACATTAATCCTTATTTGGTGGATGCGCCCGATGTCGCGCTAGAAAAACGATCTAGGCCGATTTGCCCAGTTCCCGAAATGAATTATGGCAGCATGGCACTCGATGACGGCCACCTATTAATGACAACCGAGGAAAAAAATGTTTTGTTAAGCGCGTCGCCAGAAACCTTAACGCTAATTCGACCCTTCATGGGTGGCGATGAGTTTTTGAATAAGGGTGAACGATGGTGCTTGTGGTTAAAGGATGCCCCGCCTACCCAGCTTAAAAATATTCCCGGTGTGCGAGAGCGCATTGAGCAAGTGCGCGCTTATCGCGCGTCCAGCGGTCGTGCAACAACCGTTAAATTAGCGGCGTTTCCCTCGTTGTTCGGCGAAAATCGCCAGCCCGCTACCCCTTATCTGCTATTGCCCAAGGTGTCGTCCGAAAATAGGCTGTATATGCCTGTTGGCTACTGCGGCCCAGAGATCATTGCTAGCGGCAGTAGTTTAATAATCCCCGATGCCACTCCCTACCATTTGGGCGTACTGCAATCCACCATGCACATGGCTTGGATGCGCTACACTTGCGGACGAATGAAAAGCGACTACCAGTATTCGGTCAGCATCGTCTACAACAACTTCCCCTGGCCCGACTCACCCACCGACACCCAACGCGAAAAAATCGAAGCCGCCGCCCAAGCCATACTCGATGCCCGCGCGCAATTCCCCGATGCCACGCTCGCCGACCTCTACGACCCACTCACCATGCCGCCCGTCTTGGTACGCGCCCACCAAAAACTCGATGCCGCAGTAGACACCGCCTATGGCAAAAAGAACTTCAAAAACGATGCCGAGCGTGTGGCGTTTTTGTTTGAGTTGTACCAGCGCTATACGTCTTTACTCCCCGCAGCGGCGAAGCCTAAACGCAGACGTAAATCCGATTAATCGTGGTGTTGATAACTTTTGGGTTACGTTGCATAAGTCAAGTCAGTATTTAATTGACTCTGACCCCGTTACCCGTTTGAGGCTGACCCCACCCAGTTCGACCCCACCCAGTTTAAGTGGGCTGTCAGATATTTATGGGGTCATTTATTCTTTAATATTGATTTGACCGCAAGCTTCCCTTCGGGACTAAGAAAAGGCAAAAGCTTTGCATATGGTATGGAAAAATCCTCCTCGCACCCGTCACCCCATGCCTCTTCAAAAATATTAAGTCCCGTTTTTCCAAGCTTTAGAATGAATTCGCCCTGACCGCGGTAGCCATTCTGGCATTCTGGAGAGGGTTTCATGCCCTTAAAGAGATATTGATGCAACTTCGGCGGCAATTTCGTTTCGCTTGATTTAGCACCGAGCCAATCCCACAAATTAACCTCTTCTCCAGTAACTACGTTCCACGTTTGATAGATATTGGATATCCCGTTTCTTCCTTCTCCCGCCGTCCAGATATAGAAATTAACAGTTATAAAATTTGCATCCCAATACTCTGGCTTAACGTCTACTTCGTCTACGGCGGGTATACCAACTCGCCCAAGAAACTCGCGCCTCTGCTGAAAATACGCATCAACCGCCTTCTTGCTTGTGTCTAATTTTAGCAAATGGTTAATTCGAGCCGTCGCAAGGTCTGGCCCAAACAGCTCAATTGTTTCTTGACCTGCGAACCATATTTTTCTGTATGAACGGCTTGGTGCAAACAGAATAATTTTTCCAATCTCAATCTTTGGAGGTTTTTCGATAGCGGCGTTGTAGGCGTCTAGCATGCATGCATTCCCGACGCCCGCACCGCTAATTAATCGAAGTTGGATAGGGACGGTTACTTTTGTCTTTGGGCTACGCCAACGACCGCGAATAACGCCTTCAACCGGTGCCACAATATCCCATAGTCCTGTTTCATTCTCTTCATGCCAGTACGTATCCGTATCTTGCACAGTCAGTTGAATGGGCTGGAGAAACTGCTTGTAGTAATAGCTCCCACTTGGAAAGTCAGAATTAAAGCAGGCAGTGACCGCCTTGGTTCCGACCGTGCCCTCCCATACACCTTTCAGTTGGGCTGCATTTGCGCCAACCGCAAGTGGGCAAAACAACCAAACTGAACAGAGAATAATAAAGCGCACGATGGTGACTCCTACTTGTTGAATAAAACCGCTTTGGTAAGTCCAACAGTAAATAGCGTTAGCATTGAAACCCGCTGTGTATATCGATTCAGGAGTTTTCGCCACGCTATCTGGCTGAGCATGCAGTAAGCGCTTTACGCGCTGCAGCAATCGTTTTGTATTTGTTGGGGTTGCCAAGACAACTGTTGTCTTGCTCGATTTTGAGTTTTCCGTTTGCGTCGCTAAAGCGCAGTAGCACCGTTGAGTAAAACTCTGGCGGATCATATTTAGGGTCAGCACGTTCGGCGCTGTCGATATAACTCATGGTGATCAGCATGGCATCGGGTATGGCCTTGGCGACGGCCATAGCGTGGACGCTAAGACACAACGGTAATCCTGATATTTGTTTTGTGTCGCGCACAATATCGAGGCGGGTTACGTTCTCCAATTTAAGGTCATTGCCGTTAAACATAAAGAGATGACAAACTTTGAAACCCTTGCGTCGCCAATCACAACGGTGTCCAGGATTTAACTCATCGGCATCCGGTTTACAGTCTTCCAACGGAGCGATTTCGGGCGTAAATGAGCCAATGTTGGACAGCAACCCCATCTTATTAAATACCCAAGCGAAGTTTGAACCCTCGAAAGAGGTTGATGTGCCTTTTTTTCCACTCGGCCACCCAAAATCAGCAGAATGCGACTCTCCATATGGGCGAACTACGGATTCAAACAATGGTTTTAAGGTCGCCTCAACTTGCTTGGGTTTCTTGCTTGAATCCAGTTGCAATTCAGCCCGGCTAGTCTGACCAATGGCGAATAGTGCCAACATCAAAATCCACGGTGTGTATCGATTCATGTCTGCTCTTCACTTTCTAAATAAAGACGCTATAGGCCAGATGCGCGAACTTGCGGCGATTGAGCACTGGGTTTTCGTTGGGCTTATATTTGCCCGCTAGATGGTTACTAATTTCACCGGAGTTAACAATTTTTGTCACGGCATCGATGGCTGCGTCATTCATCCCTTTGTCTGCCGCTTTCCAGCATTCATTTTTTAACCAAAACACAACAGCCGAGCGCACGGTATAGGGAAACTGCGCGACTAAATTTGAAGTCGTCGTGCAACACATCGCAAGAAATAGCTATTGCTGCTGATTCGATTTGGTATCTATTTCAAATACTTCAGAAAAGAATGTGGGTTGTGTTTTGACCTCGATAAGGTTTGATTCGGCGTCAAGATCACCCTCGACTCCAGCCCATTCATTCTTACACGCCAATTTTAATTGGCGTTTGCCGTGCATAATGACCTCTAAGTATGGCCCACCTCTTACAGGAGCATTTAAGACATAGTGAGTGCCTTGATTCAAAAACCATATCGTGGTTCCACTATTGCTTGCACCCGTAATTTCAGCGCGAGAAAATTTTCTTGGTGTGTCTTTTGATGTTCCTTTGTAACGCAGCTCGACCCGCCTCAGCGTTCCGAAGCGGTATTCCAAATATTCATTCGATTGCCCCTTAGGGTTCGTGCAAATAGACACGAACTTTGATCCAAGCTGGCATGAGAAAAATACGCCCTCATTTGAATTACAATGCGATTTGCTCCCTGCTTGAACAATTGCTGATGAAATGATGGCAATAAAGAAACATAGTATCTGAGCTATTTTTTTCATTGATTTGTCACTTTCACTTGAAGGCGGCATCACTAACCACAAAATGTTTTTTGCGCAGTTGATAGCTGTCAGTATAAAAATTTATTACGGCTGTTATCTTGTCTACAACTTCTGGCGCATTTCCTCCGTCTGCTATTTTTGGTAGCCCGTTGGTGACCCAGAACCAAACAGCCGATCGAATATTGTATGGGAAATCTTTTACTTTCTCTGGATGCGTTACGAAATTGGGCACCGCGTCCTTCCAATAATTGCCGTAATCCAGATAAAACTTTTCATAGCCCTTTCTAAATGTTAGCTGGATAAAGCCTCGCCCACGATATCGCCAACCGTCGCCGGATTCCACTTCACCATTGCCCCCTCGTGTGGCATAAGCTTTGTTCGCAATAGCAATTTGATTTGCGGCCCGCAGTGGCTTGGTTTTTTTCCCTTTAATCTTAGGGGCATCCAGACGGCCATCTTGCTGGGCCTCCGCCGGGTGATTCTTGTAATACTTGAATTTCTGGAGCGCTTGCGGAACGTGATTAAGACTCTCCTCATTCGCCAGCAGTGCTGCCCCCGCCTCCTCTCGCACTTGTGCAAAAAAATGAGCGCGCCTTAGCTGAGTATTTAGGCCATACGCACTCAGATCCGTGTTCAACTCATCGGCAACCTGCGCCAAATAGCTATAGGATGCTCCGGGGAATATTTTCTTCAATTGCTCTTTGGTGATTTTGTCCGGGACGGGTCTTTCCACTTTGGTTTGCGACAAGCCCGATTCGTCTTGGATGGGGGTCGCTTTCACTCCTTGGTTGTCCGTAGGCGATGGCCCGGGAGCGGGAGCTGGGGCAGGTTTGGACGGTGGTGGCGCAATAGTGGTGTTTTTAGGATGTAGTTCAGTCTTGCCCGTGGCTTTGTAGGTTTTTAATATTTTCCTGACCAACTTCTTGCCACCTACCTCGGGTACTACGCTATCTAATTTCTTATAGGCATTCTTCATCCTCGACCACACATAGACATCGATGGGCTTAAAGTTGGTCGGCGAGATAGTTACGCAGTATTTTTTTGCTGTGGTCTTCGCTTCGATGATTTGGCGATTGTGCTCGACTTTATATTGAATTCCATCCAAGCCATCTAGGTAACGATTGACGAAGCAAATCATGACCTGCCCAGGTTTATTAGTTAGGGTGTTCCATTTCTCATTAATTTCTTCGCCCAAATTATCCAAAAATCCCAGCCATTCGCTCATGCTGTATCGTCCTCTACATTATTTTGCGTATCCGTATGCTCTAAATCGTCAACAGTGAGCCATTCATTTTCGCCAACCATGATTTCGACTTCCTTCTGTTCTTGTGTAAACACGCGAACGGTACGGCCCACGTTATTAATAACGCCTTCTGCCAGGAGTAGCGGGACTTTTTCTTTTGTCCATATCTGATATGACGCGCCATCGAGCATGGGGTCGTTATGCAGCATGCTGCCTATATCGAATTCATGGCTGAAACTGTCTTGAGCAACAAGCTCGGAATGGGGTAGGGCTGGCAACGCCAATGGCACCCGCGCCGCCCCCGGAAACAAATGCGTTCCCGCATGCCTTGTATGCACCCCACTGGTCTTGGAAATGATTTGGCCGTTGCCGATCTCATACGATGCCCCATCGGTAATGATGGTGAATTTCTTGCACTTCCAGATCACTTCTTCCAGCGCCGTGCCGAAGATGTTTTTGGCAGCGGTCATCTCGATGTTGTCACTATGCGCCTGGATTTCGACTCTGCCTGCT